>CAMLGG010000031.1 GCA_946479475.1 uncultured Ideonella sp.
TTCGTGCTGCTGATCGTGCTCGGCGAGGGAGCGGTCAAGCGGCTGGTGTTCGCGGCGGTCGCCGGCATCGGCATCGTCGCCGTGGCCTCGCAGGTCCCGGCGCTGCAGTTCGTGGTCGACATGCTGCCCTTCGTCGGCCACGTCGACGCCGAGAACGTCGTCTACCGGCAGCGCCTGCTCGAGATCTCGCTCGGCCTGATCGCCAACAGCCCCTGGCTCGGCGTGCCGGGCTACCTCAACTACATGGAGGAACTGCGCCAGGGCCAGGGCATCATCGACATCGTCAACTCCTACCTCGGCATCGCGCTGACCACCGGCGTGGTCGGCCTGGGCTGCTTCGTGGGGATCTTCCTGGCCACGCTGGTGCCGCTGTGGCGGCTGCGCGGCCACGCCGAGGCGAGTGCCGAAGGACGGCACATGGCCAACTACCTCATCGCCACGAACGTCGCCCTGATGTTCGTGCTCGTGACCACCAGCAGCATCGTCGTCGTGCTCCAGCTGACCTACATGCTGGCAGGGCTCAGCGTGTCGTGCGCCCGCCTGTACATGCCGGAGAGGCGTCGGCTGCAGCCGGATGCCGGGTCGATGCACGGCCCGTACACCGGGCCGGCGCGGCGTCCGCTGGGGTCGGCCACGACCCCGGGCCTGCTGCCGGTGCGTCGACCATAATGCGCGCTCGCTGCCCGCGCTCCGCGGCCGCCCCGCCGGCGCGGGCCCTGGCGGACAGCGCCCTCCCCATGGCCATCGCACCCGCCCTGCGCCTGCTCCATCCATTGCCCACGGCCCATCCGGCCGCGCCGCTGCATGGCCGTGCCTGAGTCGTCCTTCGCCGCCGGCATCGTCGTCATCGGCCGCAACGAGGGCGAGCGCCTGGTGGCCTGCCTGAAGGCCCTGCGGGGCCAGCCGCGGCCGGTGGTCTACGTGGATTCCGGCTCGAGCGACGGCAGCGTCGAGCGGGCCCGCGAACTGGTCGACGCGGTGCTGCCGCTGGATCCTTCCCGGCCGTTCTCCGCGGCACGCGCCCGCAACGAGGGGGCCGCCCTGCTGCGCCAACGTCATCCGGACCTGAGTGCCGTGCAGTTCCTCGACGGCGACTGCGTCATGCTGCCCGACTGGCTGGAGGCGGCTGAAGGAGCGTTGCGCGCCGTGCCGGACACCGCCGTGGTGCTGGGGCACCTGCAGGAGCTGAATCCCAATGCCTCCGTCTACAACCGGCTGTGCGCGCTGGAGTGGCTGGCACCGGCGGGCGTGATCCACAACTACGGCGCGCTGGGCGGCATCATGATGGTGCGGCTGTCCGTGTTCGAGGCGCTGGGCGGCTTCAACCCCGAGGTCATCGCCGGCGAGGATTCCGAGTTCGGCGTGCGCGTCGGCGCGGCGGGCTACCAGGTGCGCAAGCTCGACGTGCCGATGGCGCAGCACGACGCCGACATTCACCGGTTCGCCCAGTGGTGGACCCGTGCCGTGCGGGCCGGCCATGCCATCGGCCAGCGTTCGCACCTGCACGGCGCGGGCCCGCAGCGCGACTGCGCCCGCGAGCGCCGCAGCACCTTCTTCTGGGGCATAGCGCTGCCCTTGTTCATCCTGCTGACGCTGTGGCCCACGCGCGGCGCCAGCCTGCTGCTGCTCGGCGGCTACGGGCTGCTCGGATGGCGCATCTGGAGCTTCCGCCGGGGCCGCGGCGACAGCCCGTCGGACAGCGCGCTCTACACCCGCTTCAACCTGCTGGCCAAGTTCGCCAACGGGGTCGGGCTGGTGAAGTTCTATTCGAACCTCGTCCGCGGGCGCTACCGCATCATCGAATACAAGTAAGAAGCATCGAGGGAAGCATGACATCGAAACCAAGGCGCGTCGGCCTGCTCGGCGCGGGCTACATCCTGCAGGCCCATGCCAAGGCCCTGAAGGCCTTGCCGCAGCAGCAGGTGGAGCTGGCGGCGGTCTGCGATGTCTCGCGCGGCCGCGCGGAGGCTGCCGCGGCGGCCTTCGGCATCCCCGGCGTCTTCACCTCGATCGACGAGATGCTGGCCGCCGGGCTGGATGCGGTGCACGTCCTGCTGCCGCCGCAGCTGCACGTGGACGTCGCGCGCAAGCTGCTGGATGCCGGCGTGCACGTCTTCGTCGAGAAGCCGATGGGCCTCGACTCGGCGGCCTGCCTGGCGCTGGCGGAGCAGGCCGAGTCCCGTGGGCGGATGCTGGGGGTCAACCACAACTTCCTCTTCCTGCCGGCCTACGAGCGGCTGCGGGCGCAGGTGAAGGACGGGTCCATCGGCCGCCTGGACCACGTCTCGCTGCGGTGGCTGTACCCGCTCGGCCTGATCCAGTTCGGCCCGTACAACAACTGGATGCTGCGGGCCGAATCCAACCTCCTGTTCGAGCTCGGGCCGCACCTGCTGGCCTTCCTGCACGACCTGGTCGGGCCGCTGGACGAGTTGCAGGCCCAGGCCTCGTTGCCGATCGAGCTGCCGGGCGCGCAGCGCGTCTGGCGCCACTGGAGCGTCATCGGCCGGCGCGGCGCAACGGGCGTGAGCCTGGAGCTCTCGGTGCAGCCGGGGCAGGCGGATCGAAGCGTGCGCGTGCGTGGCTACGCGGCCAGCGCCGAGCTCGATTTCGAGCGTGACGTGCTCCATGCCGAAGAGGCGCGAAGCAACAGTATGCTGTTCGACAGCCTGGGCCTCGCGCGCCGTGGTTCGTCCGATTGGCGCGGGCAGGCCTGGGCCAACTTCCGCCGGCAGTTCGGGGCGACCTTGCGCAAGGGCCCGCAGGCCAACGTCTTCCTCGACAGCATCGCGCGCAGCGTGGCCGCGTTCTACCGCGGCATCGAGCAAGGCCGGCTGGACGAGCGCCTGAGCGGCCGCTTCGGCGCCGAGGTCATCGCCAGCTGCGAGCGCATCGCCGCGACCTGCGGCGCGTCGGCCCAGCCGCGCCCCGTGCCGGCCCAGCCGGAGCCGGCGCAGGCAGCCAAGGTGCTGGTCGTGGGCGGCACCGGCTTCATCGGCAAGCGGCTCGTGCGGACGCTGCTGGCGGCGGGCCACGGCGTGCGGGTGCTCTCGCGCAGCCGCGCCGGGGCGCAGTACGAGCTGGAGGGCCTGCCGGTCGAGGTGGCCGAAGGCGCGCTGGACGACCCGGCGGCGTGCGCCCGCGCGCTCGAAGGCATCGAGGTGGTCTACGACCTGGCCAAGGCCGTCGGCCAGCGCTGGGAGGATTACGTCGAGGGCGACCTGAAGCCCACGCGCGTGCTGGCCGAGGCGGCGTTGGCCGCCGGTGTCAAACGCTTCATCTACACCGGCACCATCGATTCCTACGATGCGGCGGGTGCGGACAAGGTGATCGGTGGCGGCACGCCGCTCGATCCGGCCATAGCCTCGCGCAACCTCTACGCGCGCTCCAAGGCGGCGTGCGAAGCCCTGCTGCTGGAGATGCACCGCACGCGCGGCCTGCCGCTGGTCATCTTCCGCCCGGCGGTGGTGATCGGCGAGGGCTGCCCGCCGGCCCACTGGGGCGTGGGCATGTTCCACTCCGACACCCGCGTGCAGTACTGGGGCAGCGGCGAACACAAGCTGCCGCTGGTGCTGGTCGACGACGTGGCCGATGCGCTGGTGCTCGGCCTCGACAAGCCGGGCATCGAGGGACAGGCCTTCCTGCTGACCGACGCGCCGCTGCTGACGGCGAGCGAGTACGTGGCCGAGGTGTCGCGCCTGACGGGCACGCGCCTTCGCGCCACGCCCACGCCGGTGTGGAAGTTCTTCCTGCTGGACGTGGCGAAGGAGGCGGTGAAGAACGCGATCCGCCACCCCAACCGGAAGCGCCCGAGCTACCACGACTGGGCCTGTCGACAGCTCGCGGCCCGCTTCGACAACAGCCACAGCCGACAGGTGCTGGGCTGGCAGCCGGCCGGCACGCGCGAGGCCATCGTCGAGCGCGGCATCGCGGCATCCGTGCGCCACTACCTGCGTTGAAGGCATGCGCGTCGCCTACCTCGTCAACCAGTATCCGAAGGTCAGCCACACCTTCATCCGGCGCGAGGTGGCCGCCCTGGAGCGCCACGGCGCCACGGTGCTGCGCTACGCGCTGCGGGGCTGGGATGCCGAGGTGGTGGACCCCGAGGACCGGGCCGAGCTCGGCCGCACCCACTACCTGCTGTACGGCGGCGTTCTTCCGCTGCTGGGGGCCTTGATCGCGACGGCGCTCGCCTCGCCGCGCCGCTTCGCGCTGGCCTTCGCGCTCGCCCTGCGCATGTCACGCCGCGCCGACCGGCCGTGGCCGTACCACCTCATGTACCTGGCCGAGGCCTGCGCGTTGATGCGCTCGCTGAAGCGCCACGGCGGGGCCGACCAGCTGCATGCCCACTTCGGCACCAACGCGGCCGAGGTCGCGATGCTCGCGGGTGTGCTGGGCGGCCCGCCGTTCAGCTTCACCGTGCACGGCCCGGAGGAGTTCGACAAGCCGCAGTTCCTCGGCCTGGCCGAGAAGATGCGCCGGGCCAATGTGGTCTTCGCCATCAGCGCGTACGGCCGCAGCCAGCTGTGGCGTTGGGCGGCGCTGGCCGATTGGCCGAAGGTTCGGGTCGTCCACTGCGGCCTGGAGGCCGGCTTCTTCGGCGACGAGGCCACGCCGCCCAGCAGCGCCGCGCGCCTGGTCTGCGTGGGCCGGCTGTGCGAGCAGAAGGGCCAGCTGCTGCTGGTCGAGGCGGCCGCCCTGCTGGCCGCCGAAGGGCTGGATTTCGAGCTGGTGCTCGCCGGTGACGGCGAGATGCGCCGCGACATCGAGGCCGCGATCGAGCGACTGGACCTGGCGGCGAAGGTGCGTATCACCGGATGGATCTCCAGCGCCCAGGTGCGTAACGAGTTGGCCGCCGCGCGCGCGATGGTGCTGCCGAGCTTCGCCGAGGGACTGCCGGTGGTGATCATGGAGGCCCTGGCCGTGGGCCGCCCGGTGCTTTCGACCTACGTGGCCGGCATTCCCGAGCTGGTGCGAGATGGTGTCGAGGGCTGGCTGTTCGAGGCCGGCTCGACCGCTGCCGCCGCCCGCGCGATGCGCGCCTGCCTGGCCGCCACCCCCGAGGTGCTGGCCGCGATGGGCGAGGCCGGCCGGGCGCGGGTGCTGGCGCGCCATCAGATCGACACCGAGGCCGCTCGCCTGCTGGCTGCATGGCGCGAGGCGCAGCCCGGGGGGGCGGGCGCGTGACGACTCTCGCGTGGGCGCTGGTCGCCGGCCTCATCGGCCTGGCCGCGCTGCTGCTGGCGGTGCCGGTGCTCGTCTTCGTCCTCGAGGTCGCCGCGGCCTGGCTGCCCGCGCGGCGTGGCGTCGGTGCGGTGCCGAGGCCATCGCTCGCCGTGCTCGTGCCGGCGCACGACGAAGCGGCCGGCATCGCTGCCACGCTGCAGGCTTTGCGCGCGCAACTGCGCCCGGGCGACCGGCTGCTGGTGGTGGCCGACAACTGCAGCGACGAGACGGCGAAGGTCGCGCTCGCCGAAGGCGCAGAGGTCATCGAGCGAAAGGATGCCGACAGGCGCGGCAAGGGCTACGCGCTGGCCTTCGGCATCGATCGCCTGCGCGCCGAGCCGCCGCCGCTCGTCGTCATCGTGGATGCGGATTGCCTGCCGCAGCCCGGGGCCATCGACGCGCTCGCCGCCGCCTGCGTGCGTTGGAGCGCGCCGGTCCAGGCCTGCTACCTGATGCGTCATGAAGGGCCGGTCGGCCTGAACGGCCGCATCGCCGAGTTCGCCTGGCGGGTGAAGAACCGGGTGCGCCCCCGCGGCTCGGCGCGGCTGGGCTGGCCTTGCCAGCTCACCGGCAGCGGCATGGCGTTTCCCTGGGCGACGATCGCCGAGGCGCCACTGGCCAGCGGCAGCATCGTCGAGGACATGCAGCTCGGCCTCGCGCTGGCACGCGAGGGCCAGGCGCCGCGCTTCTGCGAAGCGGCCGTGATCGACAGCTCCTTTCCCTCCGGCGCCGCCGCCGCCGAGCGCCAGCGCACGCGCTGGGAGCACGGCCACCTCGGCCTGATCGGCCAGCAGGCGCTGCCGCTGATGAGGCAGGCGCTGCGGCGTGCCGACTGGGGCTTGTTCGGCCTCGCGCTGGACCTGGCCGTGCCTCCCCTGGCGCTGCTGGTGATGCTGACGGCGGCGCTCTGGCTGGCCGCCACGCTCGCGGCCTGGCTCGGCGCAGGCACTGCGCCGTGGCTTGCCTGCACGCTGTTGCTGGCCTGGCTGGCTTTCGCCGTGCTGGCCGCGTGGGCCCGCTGGGGGCGTGACGTGCTCGGGCCCTGGCAGCTGCTGGGCGCGCCGCTGTACGCCGTCTCCAAGCTGGCCATCTACCTGCGGTTCTGGTCCCGGCGGGAGAAGGACTGGGTCCGCACCGACAGGAAGTGACGAGAATGAGCCGCGTGCCACCCAAGACCGCCTTCGCCGCGCCCGATGCCCAGCCCGGCTTCGCCATCGCGCCACGGCCCTGGCCGCGCGTTCCTCTGCTCAACGTGTGGGCCGACGACCTGACCATGGAGCAGCTGCTGGACCGCCTCGACGCCGAGGGCGGCCTGGTCTTCACCGTCAACCCGGACCACCTCTACCACCTGCAGTCGAACGCCGCCTTCGTGTCGGCCTACCGGTCGGCGGACTTCATCACGGTGGACAGCCACTACGTCTGGTGGGCGCTGCGATGGCAGGGCGCGGGCGTGGCCGAGAAGGTCACCGGCTCCGACCTGTTCCCGGCGTACTGCCGCCGACACGCCGCGAACCCGGCCGTGCGCATCTTCCTGCTCGGCGCCAAGCCGGGCGTGGCCCAGCGGGCGGCCGAGCGCATCAACGCGGCGGCGGGCCGGGAGCTGGTGGTGGGAGCGCACGGGCCCTCGATGAACTTCGCCGAAGACCCCGACGAGATCGAATCGGTGCTCGCGATGGTGCGCGCCAGCGGCGCCACCGCCCTGATGCTCGGCCTGGGCGCGCCCAGGCAGGAGATCTGGCTGGCGCGCTACCGCGCGGCGCTGCCGGGCGTGCGCGTGCTGATCGGCGTCGGGGCCACCATCGACTATGAGGCCGGTGAGGTCAGGCGCGCCCCGGTCTGGATGCGCAAGTTCGGCCTCGAGTGGAGCTACCGCGTGCTCACCGATCCGCGCCGCTATGCCCGTCGCTACCTGCGCAGCGCCCGGTTCCTCTGGTGGATGGCCCAGGCCCGGGCCGGCCAGTACCAGGATCCCTTTCCCCAGGCCGGCCCCGCGCCCCGGCCGCGCCCAGGAGACCACCGGTGAGCCCTGCCCCCATACCCGCCCGCAAGGGCATCATCCTCGCCGGCGGTGCCGGCACGCGCCTGCACCCGGCCACGCTCGCGTTGAGCAAGCAGCTGATCCCGGTCTACGACAAGCCGATGGTGTACTACCCCCTGTCGGCGCTGCTGCTGGCCGGGATCCGGGACATCCTGCTGATCTCCACGCCGCAGGACACGCCGCGCTTCGAGCAGCTGCTCGGCGACGGTTCGAACTGGGGGGTCTCGCTGCGCTACGCGGTGCAGCCCAAGCCCGAGGGGCTCGCGCAGGCCTTCCTGATCGGCGAGGCCTTCCTGGGCGGGTCGGCGAGCGCGCTGGTGCTGGGCGACAACATCTTCTACGGCCATGACCTGGGTCGCCGGCTGCAGGCCGCCGCCGCGCGCGCCAGCGGCGCGACCGTCTTCGCCTATCCGGTGACCGATCCCGAGCGCTACGGCGTGGTGGAGTTCGATGCCCACGGCCACGCGGTGAGCCTGGAGGAGAAGCCGAAGCAGCCCAAGAGCCGTTACGCCGTGACCGGGCTGTACTTCTACGACCAGCAGGTCGTCGAGCATGCGCGTGCCTTGAAGCCGAGTGCGCGTGGCGAGCTCGAGATCACCGACCTCAACCGGCGCTACCTCGAGGCGGGCCAGCTGGACGTGCAGATCTTCGGCCGGGGCGATGCGTGGCTGGACACCGGCACCCACGACAGCCTGCTGGAGGCAGGCGCCTTCGTGCAGACGATCGAGAAGCGCCAGGGCCTGAAGGTCTGCTGCCCCGAGGAGATCTGCTGGCGCCAGGGCTGGATCAGCGACGAGCAACTGGCCGCGCTGGCAGCGCCGCTGGCCAAGAGCGGCTACGGGCAGTACCTGCAGCAGGTGCTGAAGGACCGCGTGTTCTAGGCTGCGCGGGGCGAAGTCTTCAGCGCGGTGACGAGCGGCGGCAGCAGGGCGACCTGCTTGACCAGCTCCACCATGCTGCGGCAGTGCGTCTTTTCCTTCAGGTTGTGCACGTGGCTGCGGACGGTGGCGACCGCGACCCCCATCTGCTCGGCGATCTGTGTCGGCCGCAAGCCGTCGCACAACGCGGTCAGCACCTCTTCCTCGCGCTGCGAAAGGCCGCGCGCCCGGGCAAAGGCACCCACGGAAAGCTTCTCGACCAGCTGCGCGCGCTGCAGCGTCAGCAGCACGGCGTTGCCGTTCGTGTGGCGTGATAGCGCGAGCGGAAGGGGAACGATGGACAACCCGACGCGCGCGTCGCTGCTGCCGAGGTTGAGCAGGCAACGCACGCCGCGGTGGCGCGCTGCCTCGAGCGCGTCCGACAGTGGCTGCTGCTCCTGCGCGTCCCGGGCCCGCAGGCGGCGGCTGCGCAGCTCGAGCGGATGGCTGGAGCCCAGCTCGCGCAAGGCGGCGTGGTTGGCATGGACCACCAGGCCATCGGCCGACAGCAGCATCAGGCCGTAGTCGACCTCGTCCAGGATCGCAGCCATCACGCGCACCAGGCCGGCGTTCTCGGCACCGCGGCGCTCCGGCCCCCGGTAGGCCAGTTCGGATTCGAGGGCGATCAGCGCGGCGTTCATGCTGGGGACGTTCAAGACTAGGCGGATGCAATCCTGGGCACTTGATCATCGGTCACGGCGGCCGCCGGCACAGGGGGCGCCGCCTCGCACCGGCCGGGAAAGTGTGAACAATTGGTTACTCTTCGTGGGCGTGCGCGGCCGTCCAGGAGCGCATGGGACAATCCCGGCCCATATGAAGGTCGAGAGAACCGGGATCCCGGACGTGCTGGTGTTCGAGCCGAAGGTCTTCGGCGACGAGCGCGGCTTCTTCATGGAGAGCTACAACCAGCGCCTGTTCGAACAGGCGGTCGGGCAGCCGGTGAACTTCGTGCAGGACAACCACTCCCGGTCCGCCCGTGGGGTGCTGCGGGGCCTGCACTTCCAGCGCGCCCCGCATGCCCAGGGCAAGCTCGTGCGGGTGGCCAGCGGGGCGGTGTTCGACGTGGCGGTCGACATCCGCCCGGGCAGCGAGAGCTTCGGCCGTTGGGCCGGCGTGCTGCTGAGCGCCGAGAACCACCGCCAGATGTGGATCCCGCCCGGCCTGGCGCATGGCTTCCTGGTGCTGAGCGACAGCGCCGACTTCCTCTACAAGACCACCGACTACTACGCGCCCCAGGCCGAAGGCTCGCTGCGCTGGGACGACCCGGCCATCGGCATCGAATGGCCCGATGCGGGCGTGCCGCCCATCCTGTCGTCCAAGGACGCCGCCGCGCCGTTCCTGGGCGCGCTCACCCTCTGAACTCCCCATGAAAGTCACCGTCATCGGCACAGGCTACGTCGGCCTGGTCACCGGCGCCTGCCTCGCCGAGATGGGCAACCACGTCGTCTGCCTGGACGTCGACGCCCGCAAGATCGAGATCCTCAATTCGGGCGGCATCCCCATCCACGAGCCGGGCCTGCAGGAGATCGTGCAGCGCAACGCCGCCGCCGGCCGGCTGGAGTTCACCACCGACGTGCCTCGCGCGGTGGCCCACGGCACGCTGCAGTTCATTGCCGTCGGCACCCCGCCGGACGAGGACGGCTCGGCCGACCTGAAGTACGTCACGGCCGCGGCCCGCAACATCGGCCGCCTGATGACCGACCACAAGGTCATCGTCGACAAGAGCACCGTGCCGGTCGGCACCGCCGATCGGGTGCGCGAGGCCGTCGCGGACGAACTCGCCAAGCGGGGTGTGCAGCTCGCCTTCTCGGTGGCCTCGAATCCCGAGTTCCTCAAGGAAGGGGCCGCGGTCGACGACTTCCTCAAGCCCGATCGCATCATCATCGGCACCGACGACGAGCGCGCCACCTTGCTGTTGCGCGCCCTCTATGCGCCTTTCGTGCGCAACCACGACCGCCTGCTGGTGATGGACGTCCGCAGCGCGGAGTTCACCAAGTACGCGGCCAACGCGATGCTGGCGACGCGCATCAGCTTCATGAACGAGCTGTCGCGGCTGGCCGAGGCGCTGGGGGCCGACATCGAGCAGGTGCGCGTGGGCATCGGATCCGATCCGCGCATCGGCACGCACTTCCTCTACCCCGGCGCGGGCTACGGCGGCAGCTGCTTCCCGAAGGACGTGAAGGCGCTGGCGCGCACTTCGGCCGAGGCAGGCCTGCCGAGCAAGATGATGGCCGCCGTGGAGGCGGTGAACGAGGAGCAGAAGCTGGTGCTGGTGAAGAAGGTCGTCGCCGCCTACGGCGAGGATCTTTCGGGCCGGACCTTCGCGCTGTGGGGCCTGGCCTTCAAGCCCAACACCGACGACATGCGCGAGGCGCCCAGCCGCGTCGTCATTGCCGAGCTGGTCCGGCGCGGCGCCACCATCCAGGCCTACGACCCCGTCGCCGCGGCGGAGGCCAGGCGCGTGCTGGCACTGGACCTCGGACCCGAGGCCCTGTCGCAGGTGCGCTTCGCTTCCTCGGCACCGGCCGCGCTGGCCGGAGCCCACGCCCTGGTCATCGTCACCGAATGGAAGGAGTTCCGCACGCCGGACTTCGAGTCGCTGGCGACGATGCTCGCGGATCGCCGCATCTTCGACGGCCGCAACCTGTACGACCCCGCGCTGGTGCGCGGCTTCGGGCTCGACTACCGCTCCATCGGCCGACGCTGAGCCGCCCGGCATCGGGCACGCCTGTTGCGAGCGGCCGGTGCAGCGTGAAGGATTGCCGGCTACCACTGCTTACCGTCGGCCTCCTAGGGGGCCGGGCGGCGGGGCCTTCTTTGACACAATAGCCCGCACTTGCCTCGGGTGGCGCGCTGCCTTGCTGCCGCGCCGCATAGAGGCCCGCATTGCAGACTTGCCATAGAGGTTGTCCATGTCTCGATCCATTTCCGTGCTGCCGGTGATCATGGCCGGCGGCAGCGGCACCCGGCTGTGGCCGCTGTCCCGCGCGGGCTACCCCAAGCAGTTCCTCGTCCTGACGGGCGAGACCACGCTCTTCCAGCAGGCCGCCGAGCGGGTCGCGCAACTGGCGAGCGAAGACATCGAGGTCGGCTCTCCGGTGGTGGTCGGCAATGCCGAGCACCGCTTCATGGTGCTCGAGCAGCTGCGTGAACTGGGCATGGACACCACCGCCGTGGTGCTGGAGCCTTCGGGCCGCAACACCGCGCCGGCGCTCACGCTGGCCGCGCTGCAGGCCCAGGAGGAGGGCGGCGATCCCGTGCTGGTCGTGACGCCCGCGGACCAGACCGTCGCCGACCACGCCGCCTTCACCACCGCCCTGCGCAACGCCGTGCGTGGCGCGGCCGAGGGCTCGATCGTCATCCTCGGCATCACGCCGGACCGGCCCGAGACGGGCTATGGCTACATCCGCGTGACCCCCGGCGCCGTCGGCCCCGAGCTGGCCGCCGTCGCGCAGTTCGTCGAGAAGCCCAACCTCGCGACGGCCGAGCGCTACCTCGCCGAAGGCGGCTACTACTGGAACAGCGGGATGTTCGTGCTCAAGGCCTCGGTGTGGCTGAAGGCGCTGCAGGGCTTCCGCTCCGACATCCTCGAGGCGACCAAGGCCTCGTGGGAAGCCAAGCGCGCGGATGCGAAGTTCGTCCGCCCGGGCAAGAAGGAATTCGAGCAGGTGCCGGCGGAGTCGGTCGACTATGCCGTGATGGAGCGCTGCCCCGGCAGTGCCTTCGACATCCGCATGGTGCCGCTGGCGGCGGGCTGGAACGACCTCGGCGCCTGGGACGCCGTCTGGCAGGTCGCCGGCAAGGACACCGCCGGCAACGCTTCGGTCGGCGACGTGATGATGGAGGACACGCGCAACACGCTGGTCCACGCTTCGGGCCGGCTCGTGAGCACCGTGGGCGTGGACAACCTCGTCGTCATCGAGACGGCCGACGCGGTGCTCGTGGCCGATGCCGCCCGCAGCCAGGACGTCAAGAAGATCGTCAACAAGCTCGCCGCCCATGGCCGCGGCGAGGGCCTCCTGCACCGCAAGGTGCACCGCCCCTGGGGCTGGTACGACTCCATCGATGCCGGCCCGCGATTCCAGGTCAAGCGCATCATGGTGCGCCCGGGGGCCTCGCTGAGCCTGCAGATGCACCACCATCGCGCCGAGCACTGGATCGTCGTCACCGGCACCGCCGAGGTGACCTGCGGCGAGAAGAAGATCCTGCTGACGGAGAACCAGAGCACCTACATCCCGCTGGGCGAGGTGCACCGCCTGGCCAATCCCGGCAAGGTCGACCTCGAGATCATCGAGGTCCAGTCCGGCAGCTATCTCGGCGAAGACGACATCGTCCGCTACGAAGACACCTACGGCAGGACGGCCTGACCAGAGCGCCTGCCCAATGGAGGGATCTCCGGGCGCGTAGCTGATGTTCGAAGAAAGAACCGCCCGCAAGCAGTTCCTGAGCGCGCCGCCCAGCGTGCCGTCGGCCATCGCCGCGGTGCTGGAGCCGGTGCTGGCCGCGGTCATGCTGGCGGTCTTCCACGTCATCTTCGGCGAGCCCTTCGGCGGCGCGGCGATGGCCATGGCGATCCTGCTGCTGGTGCTGATGTTCCCGGGGCTGAACCGCTTCGGCAAGACGGGCATCGGCGTCGGCATCGACATCTTCCTGTCCTGGACCGGCGTGCTGGCCGTGCTGCTGATGGTCGGCTACGCCACCGGCGGCCTGGGCGCCTTCGAGCCGCGGCTGCTGCTCGGATGGGCCGTCGCGACGCCTCTCGTGCACTGGCTGTGCGTGGTGCTCGGCACCGCCTACATGCGGCACCGTGCCGCGTTGCCCGAGTTCCGCCGCCCGGCGGTCATCGTGGGCGCGAGCCGCATGGGGCAACGCGTGGCCGAGATGCTCGCGGCGCGCAAGGGCTATGGCCACGACCTGCTGGGCCACTTCGACGACCGCTCTGCCACGCGGCTGGAGCTGCCGGTGGACGTGCCGCTGCTGGGCGGCCTGAACGAGCTGCCGCAGTTCATCGAGCAGCACGGCGTCAAGGACGTCTTCATCACGCTGCCGTTGAGTTCGCAGCCCCGCATCCTGCAGCTGATGCAGACGCTCGAGAACACGACGGCCTCGGTGCACTTCGTGCCTGACGTCTTCGGCGTCAGCATCATCCAGGGCCGGCTGGAGGACATGGGCGGCGTGCCCGTCGTCGGCCTGCTGGTGACGCCCTTCACCGGCATCAACGGCCTGCTCAAGCGCGCCAGCGACGTGGTCCTGGCGACGCTCATCCTGTTGCTCATCACGCCGGTGCTGATCGGCGTGGCGGTCGGGGTCAAGCTCAGCTCGCCGGGGCCCGTCATCTTCCGCCAGCGCCGCACCGGCCTGGACGGCGAGATCATCGAGGTCTACAAGTTCCGCTCCATGACCGTGCAGGACAACGGTTCGGTGGTGCAGCAGGCGACCCGCAACGACCCGCGCGTCACCAGGTTCGGCGCCTTCATCCGCAAGACCTCGCTGGACGAGCTGCCGCAGTTCTTCAACGTGCTCAAGGGCGAGATGAGCATCGTCGGGCCGCGCCCCCACGCGGTGGCCCACAACGAGCAGTACCGCAAGATCGTCAAGGCCTACATGGCGCGCCACAAGGTCAAGCCCGGCATCACCGGCTGGGCGCAGGTGAACGGCCTGCGTGGCGAGACCGACACGGTCGACAAGATGGCGCGACGCGTCGAGTACGATCTGGAGTACCTGCGCAACTGGTCGCTCGGGCTCGATCTGCTGATCATCGCCCGCACCGCCAAGCTGATGTTCTTCGATCGAAAAGCGTACTGACCTCCAGCGCAGGGGCCGCAGCGAACGACGACAACGAACGACGAGGCGCCCCATGACCACTCAGCTCCCGAACGTCCATCGACCCTGCCGCCTGGCCCTCGCCGCGGCCATCGCCTGCGCCTTCACCGGCGCGGCTTTCGCGCAGGCGCAGGTGGATGCGCCGCCGCCGCCGCCCGTGGCGCCGCCTCCGCCCATCACCCAGCCGGCCGCGCCGGCGGTCTCGCCCTTCAGCATCGGCGTGTCGCAGACGCTGACGCACGAATCGAACATCTTCCGCCTGAGCACCGCCGAGGAGGAGGACTGGACGTCGACCACCGCGTTGAACTTCGCGCTCGACCAGGCCTTCGGCCGCCAGCACCTGCGCGGCCTGGGCTCGCTGCAGGCCAACCGCTACCGCGACCACGACGAGCTCGACAACACCGGCCACCAGCTCGGCCTCGAGCTCGACTGGGAGACCGCGGGCGACCTGTCCGGCGTGCTCGGCGCGCAGTCGGTGCGGCGCCAGTACCAGTTCGGGCTGGACAGCGCCTCGCCCTTCCAGGGCCGCAACATGGAGAGCACGCAATCGGCCAACTTCCGTGCCCAGCTGGGCGGGATGGGGCTGTGGTCGCTGCAGGCCGGGGCCGAGACGCTGGACCGCAAGTACTCCGACGACACCTTCGACAAGCTCAACCGCCTGTCGCAGTGGAGCAGCGAGGGCGGCATCGGCTACAAGCCGAGCCCGGACCTGTCCACCAGCCTCGTGCTGCGCTACACCCGCATCTCGCGTCCCGACAGCGAGTTCGGCCCTGGCGACGACGTGTCGCGCAAGGAGGCCCTGCTCGGAGCCGTCTGGCAAGCCACCGGCGCGAGCAAGTTCGACGTGCGCTTCGGCCGCGCCGACGAGAAGCACAGCGTGGCGGAGGATCGCGGCTACTGGACCGGCGATCTCGTCTGGAACTGGATGCCCAGCGGCAAGCTGAGCCTGAAGACGGAGCTGGTGCGCGATGCCGAGGGCGGCAGCGGCGTCGTGGCGGCGACGGACTCGACCACCCCGGCCCGCGCAGGCGACCTGCTGCGAGACGCCTTCGTCTGGCAGGCGCAGTGGGCTGCCACCGCCAAGATCAACTTCACGGCCGGCGCCGAGTACTCGCGGCGCCGCTATACCGACCTCATCCCGAACTCCAGCAGCCACGTCGTCGACCGCACTACAGCCATCACGCTCGGCGTGCGCTACAGCCCGCAGCGCTGGCTGGACCTCGGCTGCGACGTCGGCAACGAGCACCGCGAGACCAACACCATCGACCAGACGGTGACCCGCCCCTACGACTCGCTGGTCGCCAGCTGCCTGGTGACCTTCTGGTTCCGCACATGATCCATCCGACCGCCGTCATCAGCGGGCAGGTCGAGATCGACCCGACGGCGCAGATCGGCCCCTGGTGCGTGCTGGAGGGCGAGATCCGCATCGGAGCGCGCACCCGGCTGATGAACGGCGTGTCGATGCAGGGCCGCGTCACGGTGGGCGCGGACAACCATTTCGGTGCGCATGCGGTCATCGGCGGCGCGCCGCACGACCAGGCCTACCAGGGCGAGCCCACCGAGGTGGTGATCGGCGACCGCAACCACGTGTTCGAGTTCGTCACCATCCACCGCGGGACGATGCGCCGCCACGGCCGCACGGTGCTGGGCGACGACAACTTCATCATGGCCTACGTCCATCTGGCCCACGACGTGGAGGTGGCCAACCACTGCCGCATCACCAGCTACTCCGGCATCGCGGGCCTGTGCACCATCGACGACCATGCAGTCATCGCCGGCATGGTCGGCATGCAGCAGTACGTGCGCGTCGGCGCCTACTCGTTCGTCTCCGCCATGTCGGCCGTGGCGCAGGATGTGCTGCCCTACTCGATCGCCTACGGCAGCGAGGGCCTGGCCCGGCTGCGCGGCGCCAACCTCATCGGCCTGAAGCGGCACGGCTTCGAGCGCGAGGACATCGACGTCGCCCGGCGGCTGCTGGAGCGCTTCCAGGGCACGGACAAGCCGCTGGCGCAGGTGATCGCCGAAGCCGAGGCGGACTTCGATCCCGCGCACCCGATGGTGCGCCGGGTGCTGGACTTCGCACGCGCTCCTTCGGTGCACGGCATCACGAGATGAGCCGGCATGACCGAAGAGTTCAGTTTCCGGCCGTACCGGGCCGCTGACGAGGCCGCCTGGAATGCGCTGGTCGCGGCCAGCCCCAACGGCACCTTCCTCTTCGACCGTGGCTTCATGGGCTACCACGCGTCCCGCTTCGAGGACGCCTCGCTGCTGGTCGAGCGCCGCGGCAAGCTGGTTGCCGTGCTGCCCGCGCATCGCACCGGCTCGCGCGTCGTCAGCCACGGCGGCCTGAGCTACGGCGGCCTGGTGCTGGCCGAGACGATCGGCCAGCAGGCCGTGTGGGAGCTGTTGCAGGCGTTGCAGCGGCATTGGCGCTCGCAGGGCGTGAGCGAGCTGCTCTACAAGACCGTGCCGTCGATCTACCACCGCCTGCCTTGCGAGGACGATCGCTGGGCGCTGTGGCGCTGCGGCGCGCAGCTGGTGCGGCGCGATGCGCTGTCGGTGGTCGGCCCCACGCCAGGCCACTGGCCGGCGAAGAGGCGGCGCTCCATCACCCGGGCGACGAGGCAACGGGCCGGACTCGAGCTCGGCGGCCATGCCGGCTGCGAGCCGGCAGCCGTGCAGGACTGGTCGACCTTCTGGTCGCTGCTCGACCACGAGCTGCAGGATCGGCATGCGAGCCACCCGGTGCACAGCGCCGCCGAGATCTGCCTGCTGGCGGGGCGCTTCCCCGCCTCGATCTCGTTGCAGTGGGCCCGCTGGTCGGGCCGCATCGTCGGCGGCCTGGTGCTGTTCGAGACCCCGACGGCACTTCATCTGCAGTACATGGCCGCGGACGAGCAGGGCCGCCGATGCTCCGTGCTCGACCTGCTGCTGGAGCGAGCCATTGCCCACGCCCAGCAGGAGGGCAAGTGGTTCGACTTCGGCCACTCCAACGAGGAGGAGGGCCGGGTGCTCAACCCGGGCCTGGCCTTCTACAAGGAAAGCTTCGGCGCCAGCACGGTGGTGCATGATCATTACCTTCTCCACTGCTGAGGGCTGAAAGGAAGCTGCCATGGCCCATGTCGACGACTGCCGCCTGGTCGAGCTGCGCACCGTCTACGACCACCGCGGCTCGATCTCCTTCGTCGAGTCCGGCGTGGACTTCGAATTCCCGATCAGGCGGGCCTATTGGACTTACGACGTGCCTTCGCGTGCCTCACGCGCTGGCCATGCGCACCTGAAGCTGCGCCAGCTGTACGTGGCGATGTCCGGCTCGTTCCAGGTTCACCTGGACGATGGCGTGCACCAGCGCGTCGTCACCTTGGGCCACCCGAACGAGGGCCTGCTGATGGTGCCGGGCATCTGGCGCGAGCTGCACGGCTTTTCATCCAACGCCTGCCTGCTGGTGCTCGCTTCCGAGCTGTTCGACGAATCGGACTACCTGCGCGAGCACGCCGACTTCATGAGCTGGGTCCGCCAGCAGTAGACCGGGAGCGCCCGCAGGACCGGGTCCGGCGTCACTTGCGCGCGAGCAGCGCGATCTCCGCCGCCTGCAGCGGGAACTGCCGGCCCAGCTCGATCAGGCCCTGCACGCCGCGTTCGCCCAGCGAGGGCAGCAGCATCGCCATCTGGGCGTGGGTGAAGGGCTTGAAGAGATACCCGTCCAGGCGCACCTCTTCCAGGCCGAGGGCGGCCACCGTGCGGCGCAGGTCCTCCGGCCGGTAGACCATGGGCTGCCCGAGCAGGCGGTTGCGTTCGCTCAGGACCTCGGGCGCCTCGATCAGGCCCATCTGCACCGCCAGCAGCCGGTGGAAGGACAGCGCATTGGGCACGCTCACCAGCAGGTGACCGCCGGGCGCCAGCCAATGCACGGCCGCTCGAAGCAAGGCATCGGGCGCGGCGGTTTCGTGGATCACGCCCGAGACGATGACGAGATCGGCGGCCGGCTGGCTGCCCCACAGCGCGCCCAAGGCTGCCGCGGCGCCTTCGATGTAGTCGTGTACCACGTGCAGCCGGGATTCGGAGCTGGCGGCGGCACGAGCGCCTCCTGCCCACCGAGCGGCCGGCTCGACAGCCACCCACTGCCGGAGCCGGTTGGGTGCGGCGAAGGCTTGCAGGCTCAGCAGCTGCGGGCCGCAGCCGACCTCCAGCACCACGGCCGGCTGAAGGGCGGCGACCTGCGCCAGGTTGTGCTGCTGCCGCGCGACCAGGCAGACCGTCTCGAAGTCGAGCGCCGAGTCGTGGCGTGCCGCGTATTCGTCGGCGCTGAGCGGCTTGCCGGCCGGGGCCTCGCCCGCGCTCATTTCGACCGCCCTTCGCAGAACGCTGCCACCGCGTCCGCGACGAGGTCGATCTCTTCCAGCCCCAGGTGCGGGCCGATCGGCAGGCTCAGCACCTCGTCGCAGATCGCGTCGCTGGGGCTGCGCTGCCCGGGTGCGTGCCGCGCGAAGGGCGGGAACCGGTAGACCGGCTTGGGGTAGTGGATCAGCGTCTCGATGCCCTCGGCGGCGAGCGCCTCGCGAAGATCATCGCGGCGGGGATGTCGGACGACGAAGAGGTGCCACGCGGGCTGGTCGCCCTCGGGCACGGCCGGCAACGACAACTGCGGGGCCCCGGCCAGCCTCTGGGCATAACGTGCAGCCTGTGCGCACCGCATCGCATTGTGCTCCGGCAGGCGCGCGAGCCGCACGCGGAGGAAGGCGGCCTGCAGTTCGTCGAGCCGGCTGTTCACGCCCTCGCTGTCGTGCTGGTAGCGCACGGCGCTGCCATAGTTGCGGCGGGTGCGCAGAGCGGCGGCGAGCGCTTCGTCGTCGGTCACCACCGCGCCCGCGTCGCCGAAGGCACCGAGGTTCTTGCCGGGGTAGAAGCTGTAGCCGGCGAGGCGGCCGAAGCCGCCCGTCGGCTCGCCACGGTGAAGCGCGCCATGGGCCTGCGCCGCATCCTCGACCAGCAGCAGCCCGCGCGCCGCGCACAGCGCGCGGATGGCGGCCGGGTCCGCCGGCGCACCGTAGAGGTGGACCGGCATCACGGCACGGGTGCGCGGCGTGATCGCCGCCTCAACACCCGCGGCATCGATGTTGTACAGGCCCGCGGCCGGCTCCACCGGCCGCGGCTGCGCGCCCGCCAGCCGCACGGCGAGCCAGCTCGCGATGAAGGTGTGCGCGGGCACGAGCACCTCGTCGCCGGGGCCGATGCCGGCAACCTGCAGGGCCAGGGCGAGCGCATCCAGCCCGTTGCCCACCCCTATCGCATGGCGGCGACCGCCGAAGGCCGCGAACTCGGCTTCGAAGGCCTCGAGCTCGGGGCCGAGGATCCAGCGGCCGCTGGCCATTACGCGCTGGTAGGCCGCGTCGTAGGCCGCCTGGTCCTGGCGGTAGATGGCCTGCAGGTCCAGGAACTTGATCATGCCCCTTCCTTCACCCACTGGAGCTCGCGGCGCGCCAGGCCGAGGTCGACCGAGAAGGGCGATGTCACGATGGACACCGATTCGAAGCCGGCGATGCTCCTGGCCTGCAGCCAGCGGTGCTGCTGGCCGCGCAGGAACGAAAGGTCGAAGAAGGTCGGGCCGTTGATGTCCTGCTTGAAGATGGTCAGCACCCGCGCGCCGGAGGGCGCCCACATCAGGTTGGTGAATGCCGCGCCGGGCGGGCCGGCGATGCCGCGGGCCGAGGCGAACAGGCGCACCTGGTCGAGCAGGCTCAGGGTCTCGGCGGCGACGATCTCGAAGCCCAGCTCCTCGGCGAGGTTGATGACCTGCTCGGCCTCCACCATGGGCCGCCGTGTCTCGCCGCGGCGGGCGAGGTAGATCAGCCTTTGCGCGGGAGGGGGAGCTTCCGGGTCCAGCCCCGCGGCCTTCATCAGCGTGCGTCGAAGGCCCTCGACCAAGGTGGGGCTGGCGAACTCGGCCGGCGACGCGACCACGGCGTCGGTCAGGCGCAGGTCGTCCTCCGCCGTGTACCAGCGGATGCGGGATTCATCCAGGCCGATGTCGCGCAGCGAGCCGAGCATCCAGCCGGTCAGCTCGCGGGGCAGCAGCAGCTTGCGCGTCTTGAGGATGCCGTGGGCGGCCAGCGCCTGGATGCGCGTGAGCGTGAGCACCATCCAGTGGTAGTAGTTGCGGTGGAAGGGCGCGTCCATGTTGGCGAGCACGACCAGGGGCTCGTCCAGCCGCTTCCACAGGCCCGCGCGGCGCAGCACCGTCCCTTGCGCGCCGCGGGCCAGCACGTTGGGATGCGGGTAGGGGAACTCGCCCATCTGCAGGTGCCAGGCGTGCGGCTTGAGCACGCCGGCCCGGGGGCCGATCAGCAGGTGCAGGTTGCGCACTCGCAGGTCCGTCAGGCGCGCGAGGCTCAGGGAAGTGGGCAGGGCCTGGTGCGACTCGCTGCGCACCCGACCGTGGACATCGACCACCTCGAAGAAGCCGGGCACGGCCGCGTCCTGCACCAGGCAGTGAGCGGTCACGCCTTCGGCCGCCAGCCAGTCATCCCACTCCCGCAGAGGCAGGGGCTCGGGGCTGCGCGGCGCCTCCGGCTGGGCGCCGGGCAGGGCGGCCAGGTCGGCGCGCAGGGTCTCGATCTCGCCGGCGGCCAGAAGGGCGCGTTCGCGCAGGGCGAGCAGCGCCGTCTCGCCGAGCGAGCCCAGTCGCTCGCGCGCGAGGGCGAGGTCGGCCAGGGCCTGTTGCGGCTGCTTCAGGGCGAGCTGGGCGTCCAGTTGCTGGCGCAGCAGCTCGACCAGCATCTCCACGCTCGCATCGCCCGGCGCACCGCGCAGCGGCCTCTCGCGCTGCCAGGCGTGGCGCGCCAACGCGACGAGGTGGCCGAGCACGGCGCGGCACTGCGCCTTGCAACGGTAGCCATCCAGCGTCCCGAAGGCCGGGCCGAGCTCGAACGGGAACACGCCTTCCCAGTGGCACAGGTCCAGTGCGCCGCCGTTCGAAAGCTCCCACAGGTGGCTGGCCGTCACGCCGGCTTCGGCGAGCGTGAGATCGGGCCGGTCGGCCAGCGCGCGCTCGAAGGCGGCCAGGGCTCGGGACCCACGGCCCTCGAGGTCGGCCACGCTGTTCGGGCTGTCGTGCCGAGGCAAGAGGGCGAGCAGCTCGCGCAAGGGCTGGAAGGACGGGGCGAGCGGGCCGAGCTGCTCGTCGTCGAGCTCGGCAGGGCCGGCCTCGGCGAACTCTTGCGGCATCGTCCCGGGCGCGGCTGCCTTGCGCAGGTCCAGGTGGGCCATTCGCAACTGCGACTGCTCGTCGAGCTGGCCGAGCTCGGCCAGGCGCTGGTAGCACTCCTGCGCGAGCGCCATGTCGCCGTCGTGGAACGCGTACTCGGCGAGCAGGTGCCAGGCCGCCGGCGTGGCGGGGTGGGTCCCGTCCAGGGCCAGCAGCGGGGTGGCCAGTTGCTGCACCGCGGCGCCGGCGGCGCGCGCCAGCCTGGCCCTCACGATCAGGAGGACCGGCGGCCAGGGCCAGGCCTTCGCAGCCCGCATGACCAGGCTGCGCGCGCCGTCGTTGGGCATCAGCTCGGCCAGGATCTCGATGGCGCTGGCCAGCGTGCCGGCGGTGCCCGGGTCCGGCTCCTCGTGGGCGAGCATCGCCGCGGCGAGCTGCTGCAGGGCCGGCAGCGACGCGCAGCGAACCGCCGCGGCCGTCAAGGGGGCGATCCACGGCTCGCCCGCCGCCACGCCCGCATGCGGCGCCAGCCGGTCGACCCAACGGGCGACGCGCTGCAGCGGCGGCAGCGTCTCGGCGATGCGCGCCACCATCGCGAGCGTGCCGGCGAGATCGCTGGTCCAGTTCACGCCGGGCTCCCAGCGGCTGCCCAGCGCATCGACGAGGGCCAGGCTGGGCTCTATCGCCGCCTCGCCCTTGAGCCGCCGCAGTTGCCGCAGCAGCGCCAGCGCCACGGCCTCGTGCTCGGGCGCCGCGAGAGCCTCGCGCCAGCGCAAGGCAGCCTGGGCTAGCGGCTCGACCCGCTCCAGCGCGCCCTGCGCACGCACCCAGGCCGGCGCGAGGCCGGCCGACAGGGGATCCTCGCCTTCCGGCAGCACCTGCCACCAGGCCTCCACGGCCTCGACGAGCGCCTGCAGCTGCCAGGGCGGCACGTTCTCGCGGCCCTTGGCCCACTCGACGTGGATGGCCTGCGCAAGCTTGCCTCGCAGGGCCGCCGGCACGTCGGGCTGCGCCAGCTTGCGCAGCAGGTTCTCGCCTCCCGGCAGCGACAGGCCTTCGGCGGCGCAGCGCTCGGCCAGCTTGTCCAGCCACACCCGGCCCAGGCCGGGCACCACGCCTTGCGAACTGCTCATCCCTGGTCTCTTCCTGCTTCTCGGGGCCGGGCGGCGGCCACCCAGGCCAGCTCGCGCTCCGCCAGGGCCAGGTCGACGCTGAAGGGCGCATTGACGCTCGACATCAGCGCATAGCCGGGCAGGTTGCGGCCGAGCAGCCAGCGGTGCGATTGACCGCGCAGGATCGACAGGTCGATGAAGGTCGGCAAGTTGGCTTCCTCTTTGAAGATCGACAGCACGCGCACGCCAGGCTGG
The DNA here is from genome assembly GCA_946479475.1 of uncultured Ideonella sp. The sequence continues at coordinate 22,573 of CAMLGG010000031.1, forward strand.
GCCCAGACGAGGTTGGTGTACGCGGCGCCCGGCGGGCCGGCGATGCCGCGAGCCGTGGCGAACAGGCGCACCTGGTCCTGCAGGGTGAGCGTCTCGGGCGCCACCGTCTCGAAGCCGAGGGCGACGGCGGCGCGCTCGATGCGCGCCTCCTCCACCAGCGGGCGACGGCCTTCGCCACGGCGTGAAATGTAGAGCAGCCGCTCGGCCGCCGGCGGCGCGGACGGGTCCAGGCCGGCGCGCCGCCACAGCGCCTGCCGCAGGCCCTCGATCAGCGAAGGGCAGGCGTAGTCGAGCGGCGAGACGAGCAGCGCGTCGGTCAGACGCAGGTCATCGTCCTGTCCGTACGGCAGCACGTGCTCTTCGCCGAGCCCGAGGTCGGCCAGCGAGCTCTTCATCCAGCCTGAAAGCTCGCGTGGCAGCAGCAGCTTGCGGCCGCCCAGCAGCAGGCCGCGCGCCCGGACCGCCTCGATGCGCGACAGCAGCAGCACCATCCAGTGGTAGTAGTTGCGGTGGTAGGTCGCGTCCATGTTGGCCAGCACCACCACCGGCGCCGTCACCGTCTGCCAGCGCGGCGCCTGCAGCACCGCACCGCCGGCCCTGGGGCCGCCGCCGCGCAGCCGCACGTGGCGGTGCTCGTACGGGTACTCGCCCATGCTCAGGTGCCAGGGGCCGGGCCGCAGGATGCCCGCGCGCGGCCCGATCAGCAGGTGCGAGTCGCGCACGCGCAGGTCGGTGTGATGCAGCGCCGACATGCGCGTCGGCGCCAGGCGGTGCGGATGGCCGAGCACTGCGCCGTCCGGCCCGACGGCCTCGAACCGGCCGGCCGGCGGGAGGTCGTCGACCAGGGTCTGCGGCTGCTGCTCCTCGGCGGCCAGCCAGTCTTCCCAATCGGCCAGGGGCAGCACCTCGTGCCGGATCGGGTCGACGAGCGAGCGGGCCTCCTCGAGGCGGCCGAGCGTGAGCAGGGCGCGGACCCGCAGTTCCCGCAGGGGCGCGGCGCCCATGGCGCCCAGGCGCTGCTGCAGCGATTCGATCTCGGTCAGCGCGGCCTCGGGCTCGCCCAGGCCCCAGCGGGCTTCGCAGCGCAGCTCGGCCAGGTCGAGCGCCTGGCGCAGGCTGGCCTGGCCGGGTGCGCCCTGCAGCGGGTGCGGGCGGTCCAGTGCGAACCCGGCCAGGGCCACGACGTGGTCGAGGACGGCGTGTCCAAGCGCCCGGCAGCGTTGCGGGTCGATGCGCCCGTAGGCGGGCCCGAGGGGAAAGGGAAAGGCCTCGATCCACTGGCTGTGCGCGGCGAAAGCCGCGGCTTCGAGCTGCGCGAGGTGGCGGGCCAGCTGCAGGCACGCCTGCATGCTGGCGTCGGACAGGCGGGTCAGTGCATTTCGCCAGGCAGCCGTGGCCGCCTTGCCCGCGGCGGACAGGGCCGCCGCGTCGTCCGGGCTGTCGTGAACGGGCGCTCGTTCGAGCAGATCGACCAGCGGCGCCAGGGCCGGCCCGAACGGCCCGACGACCTCGGGTGGCCAGGCCGGCGGCGCCTCGGCCGGAGTGGCCACGCTCGACGAATCGGGCGGCGGTGCCTCGTCGCGCGCCTTGAGGTGGGCGAGTCGCAGGCGATCCGGCGCGGACAGCAGTTGCTGGGCCGCGAGCTGCTCGTACAGTTCGCGCGCGCCGGCCTCGTCGCCGTTGTGGAACAGCGTTCCGGCGAGCCAGCCGAGGGCCATCGCGCCACCTGGCTGGGCGGGTTCGATGCCTTCGAGCAGCGCGCTGAGCTCGGCAATGTCGGCGCCCTCGGCGTGCGCGATGCGTGCCTGGGCCAGGCGCAAGGCGGCATGCCGGGGAGGCTGCTCGGCGGCTTGCGAGAGAAGCCGGCGGGTCGTGTCGTCGGGCGCGAAGGTCGCGAGCAGGCCCAGCATCTGCAGCAGCAGGGGCTGCGCCTCGGCCTGCCGCAAGCCGCCGTCGGCCAGCAGCGCCTCGACCACGTTCTGCATCGGCCCGACCTGCAGCGTGCGCAGCGCGAGCTTGCCGAGCTCGCGCCAGGTCGAGGCGTCGGTGGCTGCGTCGGTGCGCGCCGCTTCGATCAGGTCCGGCAGCCAGGCGGCGGCGGCCTGCAGGGCATCGAAGTCGTCCGCGTCCCGTGCGAGCGCCAGCACGCCGGCCAGCAGGGGCGCGCTCCACGACCGGGTGGGCCGCCAGGCGAGGCGCAGCGAATCCAGCAGGCCGTGCAGCGGGGCGAAGAGCCGTCGCTGGCGCAGTTGCCGCAGCAGGGCGGCCAGCGCGTGGTCCGCGTCGTCCTGGGCGGCGAACGGCGCGAGTCCCTTGGCCAGGGCAGCGAGGGCATCGTCACGGCCGGCGGCGGCCACCGCGCGGATCAGCGCCGGGTACAGGCCGCTGCGCAACCGCTCGGCCTCATCGAGGCCCTGCCAGGCATGGGCGACGCAGTCGACGAAGAGGGCCTGGTGATCCGCCGGCGGCTGGTCCTGGCCCTTCAGCCAGTCGGCATGGATCGCATGGGCCATGCGCGCCCACGCGGCCGACGGTGCGGTGCCCTTGGCGAGCTTGGCGACCAGCGCTTCGCCGCCGGGCAAGGCACTGTCTTCGTCGCGCGAGGCCGACAGCGTGCGCAGCCGCGCAACGAGCGCGTCAGGCGGCGGCGGGACGAGCAGTGGGGTCGACGGTGCTGCGGGCGGCACGCACCGAGTACACCACACGCGCAGTGGTTTTCAGCATCCCCAGACCGGGCCTTCGACCCGTGCACCCGGCCTGAATTCACTGCGGCGTCGCGGCCGAGATGGACGGGATGTGGCGATCGTCAATCCGACTGGAGCCTCCCGCCCGGCGGGAGGCTGGAGGGTGCACCCCCTCATGCTGGAGTCCCTTCTTGGAGGGGGCGCGGGGGAGCCCACACAGGGCCACAGGCATAGAAGGCTGAGCGCAAGCGCTCAGCCTTCTAGCCCATGAACCCCAGGTTGCGCTGGCTCAGGTTCCAGTTCTTCAGGTTGGGCAGCACGGCCAGAAGCTCGCTGTCGCTCAGGCCGAACCACCTGCCGAGCGTCGCGCCATAGGCTTCGACGCTGGTGGAGGGCAGCAGCGCGCCGGCTTCGAGCTGGTCGTCGCTGGTGAAGCCGCCCTTGCCGTCGGACAGGCCATAGACGGGCAGCGTGCCGTAGACGTCGCCGCCGCGCACCGCACCGCCCATGACGAGGTGGTGCCCGCCCCAGCCGTGGTCGCAGCCGTCGCCGTTGGCCGCGAAGGTGCGGCCGAAGTCGCTCGCGGTGAAGGTGGTGACGAGCTCGGAAACGCCCATCTGGGTCGTCACCTTGTCGAAGTAGGCCAGCGCGTGGTTGAGCTGGGCCATCAGGCGGGTGTGGCGCTGCTGCTGGGTGTCATGGGTGTCGAAGCCGCCGAGGCCGACGAAGAAGACCTGGCGCGACATGCCCAGCGCGCTGCGCGCGGCGATCATCCGGGCCACCGCCTGCAACTGCTGCGCGGCGGGATTGACCATCAGCGCACCGGTCTCCGGGTCCTTGAACTGCAGCAGCGGGTCGATGGCGCCGGCGGCCAGGCCGCCCGTGCCCCAGGGGCCGGCGCCCGCGGCCGGAAGGGTGCCGCGCAGCAGCGCGTCGGCCTCGATCGAGCGACCCACGACGGCCGCATGCTCGCGCTCGGCCACGCTGGTGCTGCGGGCGTTGCGCATGATCGAGAGCATCGTCTCCTGCACGGTCGACGAGTTGAAGGTCTTGCCGCTGGTGCCTCCGACGTGGATGGAGCCGGCGGGAGAAAGCTGGTACTGCCGCGCCGTCTGGCCCGAAAGCCAGACCGCATTGCCGTTCAGGGAGACCGAGGTGAACATCGCGCGGCCGTTGCCGGCCAGCACGCGATCGGCCATCTGGCCGCCCCAGCCGCGGGTGGCACCTTCGGTCGAGAAGGCCTGCCACACCGATTGCTGGTCGTTGTGCGAGAACAGCTTCGGCGGGCGCGGGGCGGTGCCCGCGAGGAAGCCGGCCTTGGTGGTCGGGCCGCTCAGGGGGCCGACGTTGCTGACGAAGGCCAGGCGCTGGGCGCCGAACAGGTCGCGCACGCCGCTCAGCACCGGGTGGACCGCGAGCGTGCGGCCCTGGGCATTGGCCGGGTCGATCGGCAGCACGCCGCCCAGGCGGGCATGCAGCGATGCGCTGTTCTTCGGCGGCACGCCCGGGGCCGCGAGTGCGATGCCCTCGGTGCCCGCCTGCCGGGCGGCGGAGTAGGCGTTCCACGACTCGGCGTCGGTCGCCAGCAGCGTGTTGTACGCGTCGTTGCCGCCGAAGAGGAAGAGGCAGACCAGCGCCTTGTAGCCACTGGTGTTCGCCGCGGCGGCGGGGCCCATCGCGGCCAGCGAAAGGCCGAAGCCGCCGAGGCCGGAAAGCACGGGCTGCGAGAGACCCAGCAGGGCGCCGCGGCGCAGCAGCTCCCGGCGGGTGGGCTTGGAAAGAGGACGGTTCATGGCTTGCAATGTCTCGTCGGGGTGACCGTCACTTCTGGACGATGAACTCGGGGCTGACCAGGGCGAGCGCGGTGGCAGCCCAGACCCGGTTGGACTTGGCCTTGTTGACCAGTGCCAGGTTGCTGCCGTCGGGCCGCAGCGCGGGGATGGTGATGGAGCCGACCGCCGTCACGATGGCGCTGCGAAGCTGCGCGTTGACGGCCGAGCCGGCGAGCAGGCGGGCGTTGACCTTGTCGACCAGGGCGCCGGCGTCGGTGGCCAGCGGCAGGAAGGCGCTGTAGTCCACCTGCAGGTCCGGCCGGGCCGCCTTGCCGTCGATGCCGCGCGGGCCGACCCCTCGCTGGACCGCGCCGATCATGTAGTTGGCATAGCCGGCGACGCTGGACTCGCTGGTGATCTGCATCTCCGGCAGCGTCATGCCCGCGGCGGCGGCTTCGCCGCCCGGCGGCACGTAGCCGGGGCGATAGAAGTTGAAGACGCTGGGCGAGCGCAAGGGCGTCTGCGCCAGGGTCAGGCCGGGATCGTCGGTGAAGGTCATCAGCACCTTGCCGCTGTCGCTCTTGACGCCGAAGGCGCGAAGGAAGGCGGTCAGGCGCAGCACCGGCTCGCGCAGCTTGCCGTACTCGGCGCTTGCGGCCAGGCTGGCCGAGCGCGCTTCGTTGTCCAGCAGGATGGCCTTGACGACCGCCTTGAGGTCGCCCCGCACGCCCGAGCCGTTGTTGTTGAACACCGCGGCGACGCGGCCGACGTACGCCGGGCTGGGCGAGCTCGTCACCAGGCGCTGGATCAGTTGGCGGCTGATGAAGGGGCCGACGTTGGGATGCTTGAACAGGGTGTCGATCGCCGCCTTCAGGCTCGCAGAAGGATTGGCCGGCGACTGCGCTGCCACCGTCGTGCCGAGGAAGGTCTTGGCCAGCGTCGAGTGGTACTGCGGGTAGCCCTGCATCGGGATGACCAGGCGGTTCGGATCCTGCGTGCTGCCCGAGAAGCGGCTGTTGAGCAGGTCGGGTCCGCCCCAGGAGAAGCCGGTGAAGACCGAGGCCAGGCCTTCGATGTCGGAGGTCCCGTAGGTCTCGATGGTCTTGCCGTTGGCGTCGAGCCGGGCCGTGCCGTCGCTGTTCAGCTGGACCAGGCCGATCGAGAACAGCTGCATCACCTCGCGGGCGAAGTTCTGGTCCGGCATGCGACCGACCTTCGGGTCTTCCTTGCGGTTCTTGATGTGCGAGAGGTACAGGCCCATCGCGGGATGTGTCGCCACGTCCTGCAGCAGCGTGCGGAAGTTGCCGAAGGCATCGCGCACGAGCATGTCCTGGTAGGAGGCGACGGCGCGTGCCCGCTCGCTGGCCAGTTCGTTGGTGGAGACAACGAAGATCTCCGACAGCGCGAACGCGGTGCGCTGCCGCAGCTGGTCGTCGGCCTGGAGGGCCTGCTGGTAGAAGGACGAGACGACGCTCGGCGCGCCGGCCGTGTCCTTGCTGCTCTTCGCCTTGGCGGCGGCGTCGTCGGCGTCCCAGCGCGCGACGTGCACGGCCTTGGCCGGCTTGGCCAGCTGCTCGTCGACCCAACCGGCGGCACCCAGCGACATGGCGCGGCCGAGGTCGGCCTCCGTCGGGCCGAAGGTGGCCTGGGTGAGCAGCCGGAAGGCGTCGGCGCGCGTGGTCCCGACCTGGCCGGCGGTCTGTTCGGAACCCGTGTCGGTGTCGGTGCCGGCGATGCCGCCGGTTTCGGTGCCTTCGGAGCCCGAGGCCTGGCCATCGGTGGCGCCCGTCTGGCCGTCGGTCTGGGTGTCGCCGGCGGCGACGCCCGTGTCAGCGGGGGTCTCGCTGCCGCCACCGCCACAGGCGGCCAGGCAGATCGTCGTCAGCAATGCGGCCAGGCGCGTGAGACGCCACCGGGCCGAAGCAGGGGAGGAGGACATGCGGATCTCGATGCGGAAGGGGTGAAGCGCCTTCGCGGCGCCTTCTGCATCGGGATATCGGCGGGTCCCCCTGTGGTTGTAGCCAGTGCTCGGTAAAGCTCACACCTCGTTGCAGCCAGGCTGCACGAGGCGTGACTTTTTCGAGGGGCTTCAGATCAGGCCAAGCTCCTTGAGCTTCGAGATCACCGCATCGGCGGCCTGCTCCGGGTTGAGCAGGGTGGTGTCGATGCGCAGCTCGGGCGACTCGGGCGGCTCGTAGGGGCTGGAGATGCCGGTGAAGTTGGCGATCTCGCCGCGGCGGGCCTTCTTGTACAGGCCCTTGACGTCGCGGTCCTCGGCCACCGACAGCGGCGTGTCGACGTGGATCTCGACGAACTCGCCCGGGCCCAGCAGGCCGCGCGCCATGGCGCGCTCGGAGCGGAACGGCGAGATGAAGGCCGTCATCACCAGCAGGCCGGCGTCGACCATCAGGCGCGCGACTTCCGACACGCGGCGGATGTTCTCGACCCGGTCCGCTTCGGTGAAGCCGAGGTCCTTGTTCAGGCCGTGGCGGATGTTGTCGCCGTCCAGCAGGTAGGTGTGGCGGCCCATCGCGTGGAGCTTCTTCTCCACCAGATTGGCGATGGTCGACTTGCCCGCGCCCGAAAGGCCGGTGAACCACAGCACGCCGGGGCGCTGGCCCTTGGCCTGTGCGCGCGCCGCCTTGTCCACGTCCACGTGCTGCATGTGGATGTTGTGCGAGCGGCGCAGCGCGAAGTGCAGCATCCCCGCACCGACGGTGTTGTTCGTCAGGCGGTTGATCAGGATGAAGCCGCCGGTGTCGCGGTTCTCGTCGTACGGGTCGAAGGCGATGGGCCGGTCGAGCGCCAGGTTGACCACGCCGATCTCGTTCAGGTCGAGCTTCTTGGCGGCCAGGTGCTCCATCGTGTTGACGTTCACCTTGTACTTGGGCTCGGTGATCGAGGCCGTGACCGTCTGGGTGCCGATCTTCAGGAGATAGGAGCGGCCGGGCATCATCGGCTCGTCGTGCATCCACACCAGCGAGGCCTCGAACTGGTCGGCCACCTCGGCCGGCGAGTCGGCGGCCGAGATCACGTCGCCGCGCGAGATGTCGATCTCGTCCTCGAGTGTGATGCAGACCGATTGGCCGGCCACGGCCAGCGGCAGGTCGCCGTTGAGCGTGACGATGCGCGCCACCCGGCTCTCGCGGCCGGAGGGCTGGGCGCGGATCCTGTCGCCCGGCTTGACCATGCCGCCGGTGACCACGCCGCAGAAGCCGCGGAAGTCGAGGTTGGGGCGGTTGACCCACTGCACCGGCATGCGGAAGGACTGGCCCTGCAGGCGGGTCTCGTCGATCTCGCAGGTCTCGAGGAAGCCCATCAGCGTCGGGCCGTGGTACCAGGGCGTCTTCGCGCTGGCCTCGAGCATGTTGTCGCCCTTGAGGGCCGACAGCGGGATCGGCGTGATGTCGGTCAGGCCGATCTGCTTGGCGAACTCGCGGTAGTCCTCCTCGATCTGGCGGAAGGTCTTCTCGGAGTAGTCGACCAGGTCCATCTTGTTGATGGCCAGCACGACCTTGCGGATGCCGATCAGGCTCACGAGGTAGCTGTGGCGGCGGGTCTGGGTGAGCACGCCCTTGCGCGCGTCGATCAGGATCACCGCCACGTCGGCGGTCGATGCGCCGGTGATCATGTTGCGCGTGTACTGCTCGTGGCCCGGGGTGTCGGCGACGATGAACTTGCGCTTGTCGGTCGAGAAGAAGCGGTAGGCCACGTCGATCGTGATGCCCTGCTCGCGCTCCGCGGCCAGGCCGTCGACCAGCAGCGCGAAGTCGATGTCGCCGCCTTGCGTGCCCC
>CAMLGG010000032.1 GCA_946479475.1 uncultured Ideonella sp.
AGCGCGTAGACCTCTTCGCGCGTGGCCGGGCTGATGTAGCGCTTCTTCGGCCGCGCATTCTCGGCGTTGATGCGCTTCTCGATCTCGGCGAGCAGCCGCAGCAGCTGGCGGCGGCGCTCCTCCCGCTCCACGTCTTCCTTGTTGAGCAGCGGGCGGTTCGGATCGGGCGGCGGCAGCAGGGCGAGCTCGCGCCGGCCCTGGGCCAGCAACTGCTCCTGGGCCGCCTGCATCTGCTGGATCTGCTTGTCGAGGTCGTTGTCGGCCTCGCCGGCCACGGTGATGGCCGACGGCGGCAGCGGAGTCGTCGCCCGGCCTTTCTCGGCCTCGCCGCCTCCGGCCAGGTTCGCCTGGGCGATGGCCTGTGCCTTCGACGGCCGCTCGTCCGAGCGCGCGTTGACCAGGACCACCTCCAGCGGCGTGTCCTCGAACACGCGGTTGAAGGTTTCCGGCGCCGCGATGCGCAGGGTGAGCAGGGCGCCGTGGACCGCCACGGAGGCCATCAGCGCCCAATGCAGGGCCGTGAGCGGCAGCTCCCTGAGCTTCGCGATCAGGCTCATGGTCCTTCAGGAGGCCGGTGAGGGTGAGGAGCCGGGCGCTGCTCCCGCTTCGCCCGCTTCCTCGGCGAGGTCGATCGCCAGCGTCAGGGCACCGGCCGGCGCTTCCTCGCCCTCTTCCTCGCCGGCCGCCTCTTCCTCGATCAGGTCGTCCAGGCGAGCCGCGAGGCTGGCGTGCAGATCGAGCGTGAGCAGGTCGATGCCCGTCACGCGCACACGCACGTGCGTGCCTCGCGGCAGGCTCTCGGTGCCGAGCGCGCGGAACACCAGGGGCAGGTGGTTGCAGCGCACCAGGCCGTCCTTCATCACCGCCGCGTCGAGCTCGGTGAGACCCTGCTGCTCGACGTGGCGCAGCGTCCAGTAGCGCTCGATCGCCGACTGGAAGCCGTTGTAGGCCGCGTAGGCCGTGTCGAAGCCCGAGATGATGGAGAACAGCGTCGCGTCCTTGGGCTTGAACGGCGCCGCCAGCGCGGCCGTGCGGCCATGGCGGGCGCAGGCGATGATCTGCCACTGGTTCACCAGGTCGACATAACGGCGCAGAGGAGAGGTGGCCCAGGTGTACTGAGCCACGCCCATGCCGGCGTGCGGAGCCGGCTTGACGCCCATGCGCACTTTCACGCCCGGCGCGAGGCTGGCCTGGCTGCGGTAGATGCCCGGCACGCCAAGTTCGCCGAGCCAGCCGCCCCAGCGGCTGTTGGCCAGGATCATCGCCTCGGAGACGATCAGGTCCAGCGGTGCACCGCGGCGGCGCTCGGTGATGCGCACCGTCTCGCTGCCGTCGGGCTCGCCGCCATCGGCGCCGCCGGGGGCAGACAGGTTCTGCTCAAGGCGGAAGTTGTAGTCCGGGCGGTTGAAGTTCTCGGGCTTGCCGCGCACGACCTCGCGTGCCGCCTTGAGCGACTGCGCGAGGCGGAAGCAGAACGCCAGCTCGGCCGCAAAGGGATAGCCGGCCGGGGCCTGGCCGGTCAGCGAGGCTTCGGTGACGAGCTCGTCGAGCTGGTCGTGGCGCAGGTTGGCCGCGATCGGCACCCGCTCGAGCTTCGTCTCGCTGGACTGCACGGCGAGCGTGGCCTCGTCGATGGTGACGTACAGGCTCACCGCCGGGCAGTCACGCCCTTCGATCAGCGTGTAGGCCTGCACCACCGCGTCGGGCAGCATCGTGATCTTGTAGCCCGGCATGTAGACGGTCGACAGCCTCTCGCGGGCCACCTTGTCGAGGGCCGACTCCGGCGCGATGGCCAGGCCCGGTGCCGCGATGTGGATGCCGAAGGTGACGGTGCCGCTGCCCAGGCCGCGTACCGACAGCGCGTCGTCGATCTCGGTCGTCTGCGAGTCGTCGATGGAGAACGCGGCCACATCTGCCCGCGGCAGCTGTTCACGCACGGCCGGTGCATCGAGCGCGGGGAACCCGTAGCCCCTCGGGAACTGCTCGAAGAGAAAGCGTCGCCAGTGGAACTGGTAGGCCGAGCTGATGGCGCCGGCCGCCTTGAGCAGATCCAGCGGTGCCCGCTGGCTGCGTCTGGCGGCCTCGACCACCGCCTTGTACTCGGGCGCGTTCTTGTCGGGCTTGAACAGGATCTTGTAGAGCTGCTCGCGCACCGGCTCCGGGCACTGGCCCGCCACCAGTTCGGCGGCCCATCCCTCGATCTGCTCGGCCTGCAGCTTCTTGCGCTCGATGGCGAGCAGGGCCGCCTTGACGATCTCCTCCGGCGCCTTCTTGAAAACCCCCTTGCCGGCGCGGCGGAAGTAGTGCGGCGCCTCGAACAGGCGGAACAGCGCCGCGGCCTGCAGCTCGGGGCCGGCCTTGGCGTCGAAGTAGTCGCGGGCGAACTCGACGAAGCCGAACTCGCCCTCGGGCGCGAACTCCCAGGCGAGGTCGAGGTCGATCTCCGCGGCGCGCGACTGGGCGGCCGCGATGAGCTCGGCCGGCTGCGGCTTGTCGAAGCGCAGCAGCACGTTGGCAGACTTGACCTTGACGCGCTTGCCCGAATCCAGCTCGACCTGGATCGAGCTGTCGGCCTCGGACATCACGCGGCCGGCGAGGAACTTGCCGGCGTCGTCGAACAGGGCGTACATCACGCCGGGGATTGTCGCCGAGGCGGCGGGGTCACACGGTCATCCCGCCGGAGACCTCGAGCACGGCGCCGTTCACGTAGCTGGCCTCGTCGCTGGCCAGGAAGGCGTAGACGTTGGCGATCTCCTCCGGCTGGCCCAGGCGCTTGAGCGGCACCTGGTCGCGCATGTGGTCGAGCACCTTGTCGGGAATGGTCGCCAGGATGGGCGTCTCGACGAAGCCCGGCGCGACCGCGTTTACGCGCACCCCCTTGGGGCCCAGCTCGCGGCTCCAGGTCTTGGTGAAGCCGATCACGCCGAACTTGGTCGCAGCGTAGTTGGTCTGGCCGAAATTGCCGTAGATGCCGACGACGGACGAGGCGTTGAGGATCACGCCTCGGCCCTGGGCGACCATGGTGTCGGCCACGGCCTGCGCGCAGTGGAAGACGCCGCGCAGGTTCACGTCGATCACCGCGTCGAACTGGGCTTCGGTCATCTTCTGCAGCCGCGCGTCCTTGGTGATGCCGGCGTTGTTGACCAGCACGTCGATGCGGCCGTGCCTGTCCTTGACGGCCTGCACCATCGCGTCGACCTGCTCGCGCTTCGTCACGTCGACCACATGGCCCTCGGCCTTGGCGCCGGCCGCCTCGCATTGCTCGACGGCCTTGCTCACCGCCTCGCCGTGGATGTCGCAGACGACCACGGTCGCGCCCTCGCGGGCGAACTTCAGCGCGGTGGCCAGGCCGATGCCCTGGGCGGCGCCGGTGACGATGCAGATCTTGTCGGTGAGTCTCATGGGATCAACTGCAGGAAGCGGAGGACGAAGTCGAGGTGCGCGGGGAAATCGGAGATCGCGTGGTCGCTGCCTTCGAGCAGCAGGGTGGTGGCGCCGGCATGGCGGGCCTTCATCTCGCGCCAGTCGAGCACTTCGTCGCCCTTGGCGATGACGGCGGCGTAGCGCTCGGGGCGGGTGAGGCGGGGCGGCGCCATCTCGCGCAGCTGCTCGACGTACTCCGGCTTGAAGAAGAAGCGCTCCTCGGGGTCCTGCCAGCTGGTCTGCTCGCCGATGTAGGCCGCGAGGTCACGCGCCGGATCGACCGCGGGGTTGAGCACGACGGCCCGGCAGCCGAGCTTCTCGGCCACCACGCCGGCATAGAAGCCGCCGAGCGAGCTGCCGACGGCGGCCATGGTCTCGCGCGGCCAATCTTCGACACCGGCGAAGACGAGCTGCATCGCCTCGCGCGGCGAAGGGGGCAGCTGAGGGCACCAGAAGCGCACTTCGGGCCGGTTTTCGGCGAGCCAACGGCCCACCAACTGAGCCTTGGTCGACAGCGGCGAGGACCGGAAGCCATGCAGGTACAGCACATGGGTGGTCCGGCCGCTCATCGCATCAGCCTTTCGCCTTCAGGGCCGCGAGGAGCTTGTCGTGAACTCCGCCGAACCCGCCGTTGCTCATGCACAGCACATGGTCACCCGGCCGCGCCGCCTTGACGACCATCGCGACGAGCGCCTCGATGCTGTCGGCCACCTGCGCCTGCGCGCCCATGGGCGCGAGCGCCTCGCGGGCGTCCCAGCCGAGGCTGCCCTGGTGGCAGAAGGCGAGGTCCGCCTCTTCCAGGGCCCACGGCAGCTGCGCCTTCATCGTGCCGAGCTTCATGGTGTTCGAGCGCGGCTCGAAGACGGCCAGGATGCGCTCGGAACCCACCTTGCGGCGCAGGCCGTTCACCGTGGTGCGGATGGCGGTCGGATGGTGCGCGAAGTCATCGTAGACCTTCACCCCGGCAGCCTCGCCGCGCAACTCCAGGCGGCGTTTGACGTTCTCGAACTGGGCCAGCGCGGCGGCGGCCTGCTCCGGCGCGACGCCCAGGTGATCGGCCGCGGCGAGGGCGGCCAGCGCGTTCATCTGGTTGTGCTCGCCCAGCAGCTTCCACTCGACCCGGGCGACCTTGAGCGCGCCGCGCAGCACGTCGAAGGCCTGCGGCTCGCCGCGCGAGCGCCAGGCGCCCGGCTCTTCCTTGCGGGCGCCGAAGCGCTGCACCTCGCTCCAGCAGCCGCGCGTCAACACGCGCTGCAGGGCCTCGTCGCGGGCATTGACCACCAGGCGGCCCTGCGAAGGCACGGTGCGCACCAGGTGGTGGAACTGCGTCTCGATGGCGGCCAGGTCGGGGAAGATGTCCGCGTGGTCGTACTCGAGGTTGTTCAGGATCGCCGTGCGCGGCCGGTAGTGGACGAACTTGCTGCGCTTGTCGAAGAAGGCCGTGTCGTACTCGTCGGCCTCGATCACGAAGGGCGTGCCGCCTTCGGTTTCGCCGAGCCGGGCCGAGACGCCGAAATTGCAGGGCACGCCGCCGACCAGGAAGCCCGGGTTCAGGCCGGACTGTTCCAGGATCCAGGCCAGCATGGCGGTGGTGGTGGTCTTGCCGTGCGTGCCGGCAACGGCCAGCACGTGCCGGCCTTGCAGCACGTGCTCGGCGAGCCATTGCGGCCCGCTGGCGTACGCGGCGCCCGCATCGAGGATGGCCTCCATCAGCGGGTTGCCGCGGGTGACCACGTTGCCGATCACGTAGACGTCGGGGTGCAGCTCCAGCTGGCCGGCGTCGTAGCCCTCGATCAGCTCGATGCCCAGCGCACGGAGCTGGTCGCTCATCGGCGGGTAGACGTTGGCGTCGCAGCCGGTCACGCGATGGCCGGCTTCGCGGGCCAGTGCCGCCAGGCCACCCATGAAGGTGCCGCAGATGCCGAGGATGTGGATGTGCATGACGGGGAAAAGCAAATTCTAGGCAGGGCCCGCCTTCGCGGACCCGCCTGGAGGACAGGCTCTGTCAGCCGGCGCGAAGGGCTTCACGCGCGGCCTGCACGGTCGCGGCGATGTCCTCGGCCGTGTGGGCGGCGCTGACGAAGCCCGCTTCGTACAGCGCCGGGGCCAGGTAGACGCCGCGATCCAGCATGGCGTGGAAGAAGCGGTTGAAGCGCTCCTTGTCGGTGGCCATGACCTCGTCGTAGTCCTGCGGCAGCTTCGGGCCGAAGAAGAAGCCGAACATGCCGCCTTCGCAGTCCGACGAGAACGGCACGCCGGCCTCGTCGGCCTCGGCCTGCAAGCCCTGCACCAGGGCGCTGGTCGACGCGGCGAGGCGCTCGTAGAAGCCGGGCCTGGCGATCTCCCGCAAGGTGGCGAGCCCGCACGCGGTGGCCACGGGGTTGCCCGAAAGCGTGCCGGCCTGGTAGACCGGCCCCAGCGGGGCCAGCTGCTGCATGATGGCTCGCGTCGTGCCGAAGGCGGCCAGCGGCATGCCGCCGCCGATGACCTTGCCGAACACGCTGATGTCGGGCCGGAAGCCGGGCAGGGCCTTGGCATACAGGCTTTGAGCACTGCCGAGCGCGACACGAAAGCCCGTCATCACCTCGTCGAAGACGAGCAGGGCGCCGTGCTGGTCGCACAGTTCGCGCAGCCGCTTGACGAAGGGCACGCTGGCGCGAACGAAGTTCATGTTGCCGGCGATCGGCTCGATCATCACGCAGGCCAGCTCGGCGCCGTGCGTGGCAAAGGCGGCTTCCAGCTGCTCGATGTCGTTGTAGCGCAGCACGATGGTGTGCTGCACGACCTCGGGTGGCACGCCGGCCGAGGTGGGGAAGCCGAAAGTGGCGAGGCCGGAGCCGGCCTTGACGAGCAGCGCATCGGCGTGCCCGTGGTAGCAGCCTTCGAACTTGATCAGCTTGGCGCGCCCGGTCGCGCCGCGCGCCAGGCGGATGGCGCTCATCGCGGCCTCGGTGCCGGAGCTGACCAGGCGCACCTGCTCGATGCTGGGCACGTGGCCGATGATCTCCTCGGCCAGCTCGACCTCTCGCTCCGTCGGGGCACCGAAGCTGAAGCCGTCGTGCGCGGCCTTGAGCACCGCCTCCATCACTGCCGGATGGCCGTGGCCGAGGATCATCGGGCCCCAGGAGCCGATGTAGTCGATGTACTTGGTGCCTTCCGCGTCCCACATGTACGCGCCCTCGGCGCGGGCGATGAAGCGGGGCGTGCCGCCCACTGCGCGGAACGCGCGCACTGGCGAATTGACGCCGCCCGGGATGCTCGCCTGGGCGCGTTCGAAGAGGGCCGCGTTGCGGCCGGTGCGGGAATCAGTGGACACGGCGCGAGCCTCCCGGTGGCGTGGGCGGCTCGCTGGGCGGCGGCTCTTCGTCCGGCTCGATCCCCTGCTCGCCGACGGGCAGCTCTTCGCCGTCCTCGGGCGGCATGGCCCAGAAGAAGCGGTCTGGAATGATGTTGCCCATGCCCGGCCGGAAGCCGGCGTCCAGGCTCTGGTCGAGGAACTGCAGCGCCTCGCCCACCGCCGCCTGCAACTCGCTGCCCAGGGCCAGCAGGGAGGCCAGCGCGGCGGCGAGCGTGTCACCCGCGCCGACGAAGGAGACCTCGAACAGCTCGAACTTCTCGCCCGTCAGCGCGCCCTGGGCCGAGGCCAGGACGTTGTCGATGAACTGGCCCGTGGCGCCCTTGGCGGGCAGCATCACGCCGGTGACGAGCACATAGCGCGTGCCGTGCTCGGCCGCGGCGACGGCCAGCTCCCGCGGCGACGCCGGGCGATCGGAATCCCAATCGGGCAGCAGGAAGTCGGTCAGCGTCTTGTGGTTGCCCACCAGGACTTCGGTGGCCGGCAGGATCAGTTCGCGGAAGGCATCGAGGTAGCTCTGGGCCTCGTCCTCCTCCAGCCAGGAAAGTGCCGGCAGGTAGGACACCAGGGGCACCTCGGCATAGTCGGAAAGGATCTCCGCGACCGCCGAGACGTTCTCGGCCGAGCCGAGGAAGCCCACCTTGAAGCCCGACAGCGTGACATCTTCCAGCACGTAGCGCGCTTGTTCGACGATCGCGTCGCCATCGATGGCATGCTGGTCGAAGATCTCGGCGGTGTCGCGCATCACGATGCTGGTGACCACCGGCAGCGCATGTGCGCCCATTGCCGCGATGGTCGCGACGTCGCCGGCCAGGCCGCCTGCGCCGCTGGGGTCGCTGGCGTTGAAGCTCATCACGCAAGCGGGTGCGGGAGCTTCCTGTTCCGGGTCGGCCGGGCCGCTGCCCGCTTCAGGGGGAGGAGTGGTCGTCATGGGGTGATGGAACTGCCCGCCAGTGCAATGTGACACGGTTGGCGGCCGTGCGTGGCGAGAAGTTCAGAAAAGGGTGAGCTTTGTGGCGTATGTGCCGATAAACCCTTGGCTTTTGCCGAGAGCCGGTGGCTACAATCAATCGCGATTGTAGTGATCTGGCATCGACAAAAGTGAGTGAATACAGAACCTGGATGTGCCTGATCTGCGGATGGATCTACGACGAGGCCGCCGGGGATGCCGAGCATGGAATTGCGCCTGGCACGCGATGGGAAGACGTCCCGATGAACTGGACGTGTCCCGAATGCGGCGCGCGCAAGGAAGATTTCGAGATGGTTCAGATCTGAAGCCTTCCGTCATCACAGCCTGGCTACCTCGCGGCGCCGACGTTTCCCACGAAATTCAGGCCCGCGCACAATATTCGTTTGGGGGCGCATGGTGACCGACAACACGACTGAACACCCCGCGTCGTCGACCAAGGTCTTGGTGATCGACGACAGCAACACCATCCGCCGCAGCGCGGAGATCTTCCTTCGCCAGGGCGGCTACGAGGTCGTGCTGGCCGAGGACGGCTTCGATGCCCTGGCCAAGGTCAACGACTACGAGCCCACGCTGATCTTCTGCGACATCCTGATGCCGCGGCTCGACGGCTACCAGACCTGCGCCATCATCAAGCGCAACCCCCGATTCGCCCACGTGCCGGTCGTCATGCTGTCTTCCAAGGACGGCGTGTTCGACAAGGCGCGCGGCCGCATGGTCGGCTCGGACGACTACCTGACCAAACCCTTCACCAAGGATCAACTGCTGCGCGTCGTCGCGCACTTCCGCTCGGTCGCTGCCTGACAGCCGCGGCCGGCGGCACCGCGTGCACCCGCGGCGCCGCTTGCGAAGACGGAGTACCCACCATGCCGATCCAGAACATCCTCCTCGTCGACGATTCCAAGACCGAGCTGCACCTGCTGTCCGACATGCTCACCCAGAAGGGCTACACGGTCCGCACGGCGGAGAACGGCGAAGAGGCCATGCGCCGCCTGGCCGAGGCCAAGCCCGACCTGATCCTGATGGACGTCGTCATGCCCGGCACCAACGGCTTCCAGCTCACGCGCGCCATCACGCGCGATCCGCGGTTCGCCGGCGTGCCGGTGATCATGTGCACGAGCAAGAACCAGGAGACCGACCGGGTCTGGGGCCTGCGCCAAGGCGCCCGCGACTACGTCGTCAAGCCGGTCGATCCGGCCGACCTGCTGGCCAAGATCCAGGCCCTGGGCTGACGCCCGCGCCACCTCGAGAACCCGCAGTCCCGACCTCACGATGCCCAGCAAGGACGCCCTCAGGGAACTTCAATTGCGGCTGGCCAACCGGCTCCAGGCCGCGCGCGAACGCCCCCGCGAGGCCGGCTGGCTGGCCGTCGAGTGCGGGCAGGTCGGCCTGCTGCTGCCGCTGTCCCAGGCGGGCGAGATCCACGCGGCGCGCCAGGTCTCGCCGGTGCCGCACGCCAAGCCCTGGATGGTGGGCGTGGCCAACCTGCGCGGCCAGCTCAACACCGTCATCGACCTCGGCAGCTTCCTGCATCTGCGCCAGCCGGTGGCCGCGGCCAGCCCGCGCAGTGGCGCCCAGCTGGTGATGCTCAATCCATCGCTGCGGGTGAACGCGGCGATCCTGGTCGACCGCCTGGCCGGCCTGCGCGACTCCGAGCAGCTCCAGCGGCTGCCGGCCGCCGAGGAGCCGCGCCCCGGCTTCGCCGGCGCCGCCTGGCGCGACGCCCAGGGCCGCGTCTGGCAGGAGCTGGACCTCGCCGCCCTGGCGCAAGACCCCCAATTTCTGGACGTGGCCGCGTGAGCGCCACGAAGCCGTTGTCCGAAAGCCGACGCCGCGTTGTCGTTCGCGGCATGTGAGAGGAAATGATGAGTCAGCACGACACCCTGAAGAGCTCTGCCGGCATGCCCACCAATGGCCATGGCGCCGACCTCGCCGTCGCCCAGTCTGGCGACCATGAAGTGGACCTGCTGCTCAGCGAGATCGACGAGCGAATCGCCAACAAGGGCGGCGCGGCGGCGGTCGACCACATCGACAGCATGTCGATCCCGCTCGACGAGGTCCCGTTGAGGAGCGGCCCGTCGACCCAGTTCCCCGAGGACGCCATCTCCGACTATCCGGCCCAGGCCGACGTGGAGGCCGACCGTTCGCAGGCCGAGGGCCACCAGGCGGCCCTGGGCGAGGCGCTGGCGGCCGTGGCACCGGCCGGCGCCGCAGCGGCGGCCGCTGCCGAGGCGGCTTCGCCGGCGTCCGAGGAGGCTTCCGGCCTGCCGCTCATCGGCAAGCAGTCCCCGGCCCAGCAGCAGCGCGTGCTCTTCGGCATGATCGCCGGCGGCGCGGTGGCCTTCGTGCTCACCGGCGCCCTGGCGCTGAGCGCGGCCGGCAAGCAGGCCGGCCAGCTGTCCGCCACCGGCCAGGCGCTGATGCAGTCGCAGCGGCTGGCGAAGTCCGTCTCGCAGGCCCTGATCGGCAGCCCCGCGGCCTTCCCGGAGATGAAGGAGTCGGGCGAGGTCCTGGCGCGCAGCCTGCGTGGCCTGAGCGCCGGCAACGAGCAGGTCGCCAAGGCGCCCGCCGCAGTGCAGGAGGCGCTCGCGCCGCTGATGCCGCTGCTCGACCGCGCCGAGAAGAACGGCAGCGTGGTGCTGGCCCAGCAGAAGACGCTGACGCAGGTCGGCCAGGCGCTGCGCCTGATCAACCGCCAGTCCTCCGACCTGCTCGAGATCGCCGAGACGGTGAACTCGCTCAAGCTGCAGAGCAATGCCTCGCCGTCCGAGCTGTCGGCGGTGGGCCAGCTGGTGATGCTGACCCAGCGCATCGGCAAGAGCGCGAACGAATTCCTGACGCTGGAGGGCGTGAGCCCCGAGGCGGTGTTCCTGCTGGGCAAGGACCTGAACTCCTTCCGCGAGATCGCCGACGGCCTGCTCAAGGGCAACGCCGAGCTGCGCCTTCCGGGCACCAAAGATCCCCAGACCAAGGAGCGCCTCGAGCAGCTGATCACCCAGTACGAGCAGACCCGCACGCAGGCCAGTGCCATCCTGGGCAACCTGCAGGGCCTGGTCTCCGCGCGCGAAGCGCAGGCAGCGATCGTGGGCGACTCCGAGCCGCTGCGAAAGGGCCTGGAGGCGGTGCAGGCGGGCCTGGAGAGCCAGGGCGGCCTTTCGGGCCTGCACATCGCGGTGCTGCTGCTTTCCGGCGTGGCCATCGCGCTGGGTGGCCTCGGCCTGCTGCGCCTGTACGTGCGCAACCAGGCGCTGCGTGCCCAGCAGGCGGAGGAACACGAGCGCGAGGCCAAGCGCGTCAACGATGCCAACCAGGCGGCCATTCTGCGGCTGATGAACGAACTGCAGACGGTCGCTGAAGGCGACCTGACGCAGCAGGCGACCGTGACGGAGGACATCACCGGCGCGATCGCCGACTCCGTGAACTACACGGTGGAGGAGCTGCGCAACCTCGTCGCGCAGGTGCAGGGCACGGCGGCGCGGGTGACGCAGACGACGCAGCAGGTGGAGTCCACCTCGACCGAGCTGCTGGCGGCTTCCACCGAGCAGCTGCGCGAGATCCGCGAGACCGGCGAATCCGTGCTGCAGATGGCGACCCGAATCAACCAGGTGTCCGCCCAGGCCCAGCAATCGGCCGACGTCGCGAAGCAATCGCTGCAGGTGACCGCCAACGGTCGCCAGGCGGTGCAGGATTCGATCGGCGGCATGAACGCGATCCGCGAGCAGATCCAGGAAACGTCCAAGCGAATCAAGCGGCTGGGCGAGTCTTCGCAGGAGATCGGCGAAATCACCGAGCTGATCTCGGACATTACCGAGCAGACCAACGTGCTGGCCCTGAACGCCGCCATCCAGGCGGCCTCGGCCGGCGAAGCAGGCCGCGGCTTCTCGGTGGTGGCGGAAGAAGTGCAGCGGCTGGCCGAACGCTCGGCCGATGCCACGCGCCAGATCGCGGCACTGGTGAAGACCATTCAGACCGACACGCAGGATGCCGTGGCGGCCATGGAGCAATCGACCCAGGGCGTGGTGCAGGGTGCCAGGCTGTCCGATGCGGCCGGCTCGGCGCTGGTCGACATCGACCGCGTGACGCGCGAGCTGTCGGCCCTGATTGAAGCGATCTCGAACGAGTCGAAGCGCGAGGCCGAGTCGGCCAACGTGGTGGCCGCGAACATCCAGCACATCTTCGCGGTGACGGAGCAGACCGGAGACGGCACGCGCTCGACCGCCCACATGGTGCACGAGCTGTCGCGTACCGCCGACGAGCTCCGGCAGTCGGTGGATCGGTTCAAGATCGCCTGACCCTCTTCGACGAAGCGAAGCCCGTGCCGCCCTTCGACATGCCAGCGACCGCCATGGATGCAGACCGCGATCAAACCGTGCCCGGCGACCTGAGCGCGCTGGCCTGGGTGCAGGAGGAACTGCGCCGCACGCTGGACCAGGCGCACAAGTCGCTGCGCCGGCATCTGCGCGAGCTGGAGCAGCGCTCGGGCGCCGATCCCGACGCCGAAGCCACCCCGCCCACCGCGCTGCTGCAGGCCCGCACGCTGATGCACCAGGGCGCGGGCGCGCTCGAGATGATCGGGCTGTCGGCACCGGCACGCTTCCTGTCCGCCAGCGAGCAGGCGGTGAGCCGCCTGGCCGACCGCAGCGTCCCGCTCGACAACGCGGCGATCGAGGCGATCGAGCATGCCTCGTTCGCGCTGCTCGATTTCCTGCGGCGCGAGCTGGCCGGCAAGCCGGTGTCCTCGCTGACGCTGTTCCCGCAATACAAGGCGGTGCTCGCGCTGGCCAAGGCCGACCGCATCCACCCGGCGGACCTGTGGGAGGCCGAGGACCACAGCGAGCCCGTCCCGAGCTGGGATTCGGGCTTCGCGCCGCTGGAGCCGGACCCTGAAGTCCACGCCGCGATCGAGACGGCGATGCTCAAGGCGCTGCGCAGCGGCGACAACGCTTCGCTGCACCGCATGAGCGACCTGTTCGCCGGCCTGTCCGCGAACGCCGAGGGACGCACGGCAACCTTGTGGCAGCTGGCCTCGGCCTTCTTCGAGGCGCAGGCCGTTGGCGTGCTCAAGTCCGACCTTTACACGAAGCGCCTGGTCTCGCGCCTGCTGGCCCAGCTGCGCGCGGTCGAGCGCGGCGCCACCGAGGGGCCGGGGCGCCTGCTGCGCGACCTTCGCTTCTTCTGCGCCCAGGCCCGGCCGGTCAATCACGAGATCGCGCCGCGGCTCGAGCAGGTCCGCCGCGCGATGGGCTTCCGGGACGCCGAGCCGACCAGCTACGAGGCCAGCCCGCTCGGCCGCTTCGACCCGGCACTCATCCCGCTGGCACGCAAGCGCGTGGCGGCGCTGAAGGAATCGTGGAACTCGCTGGTCGCCGGCGATTCCGCGCTCGGTGCCGCGGTGCCCGAGCAGGCCGCCCTGGTGGTCGAGTCGGTGCGCCAGATCTACCCGGACGGCGACAGCCTGGCCGACGCTTTGCTGGCCGCCACCCAGCGTGGCCACGCGCCATCGCCCGCTCTGGCGATGGAGGTTGCCACCGCGCTGCTGTGCGTCGATGCGTCGCTCGACGACATCGACCTCGAGCGTGCCGAGATGCAGCAGCGCGTGCAGCGGCTGGCGCAGCGCCTGTCCACGGTGAACGCCGGCGGCGAGCAGTCGCCGGTCGAGCCCTGGATGGAGACGCTCTACCGCGAGGTCTCCGACCGCCAGACCATGGGCAGCGTGGTCCAGGAGCTGCGCGCCTCGCTGGCCGAGGTCGAGCAGCAGCTGGACCGCTTCAGCCGTGCCCCCGAGGAGCGCGAGCTGCTGGTGCCGGTGCCAGGCCAGCTGGCCGCGATGCGCGGCGTGCTGTCGGTGCTCGGCCTGGACCAGGCCTCCACTGCCGTCCAGCGCATGCGCGACGACGTCGATGCCGTGGTGCTCTCCAGCGAAGGCGCCGAGGAGATGGCCACGCGGCTGGCGGACAACGTCGGCGCGCTGTCCTTCATGATCGACATGCTGGGCGTGCAGCCCCAGCTCGCCAAGTCGCTCTTCCGCTTCGATCCCGCCACCGGCCGCTTCGCCGCCGTGATGGGCCATGCCAAGGTCGCCCCGCCTGCCGGCGCCCCCGAGGAGGCCGGCCTGATCGAGCAGGTCCAGTCGCTCGCCGAGTCGGCCGCGGCCGAGAAGGTCTCGGACGACGATCTGTCCCGCACGCTCGACACGCTCACGCACCACGCCGTCGCGGCCGATGCCCCGCAACTGGCCGAGCAGGCCGCGAAGGCGCGTGATGCCCTGGCCAGCGCCGCCAGCGAGCAGGAGCGCGACGCCGCCCGGGCCGACATCGCCCAGTCGCTCGGCAGCTTCGTCGCCAGGCAGGAGGTTCTTCCGCCGCCCGAGTCGCCGCGCAGCCGGCCCATGCCGCTGGACGACGAGCCGGACGACATGCGCGAGATCTTCTTCGAGGAGGCGCGCGAGGTCGTCGAAGGGGCCTTGCAGGCCCTGGCCGAACTGGCCCGCCAGCCGCAGGACCTGGAGGCGTTGACCACCGTCCGCCGCGCCTTCCACACGCTCAAGGGCAGCTCGCGCATGGTCGGCCTGCGCGAGTACGGCGAAGCCGCCTGGGCCTGCGAGCAGCTCTACAACGCCCGCCTGGCCGAGGCCACGGTCGAGGCAGATGCGGCCTTGCGCGACTTCAGCGTCCGCGCCTTCGAGCAACTTTCCGACTGGGTCGAGGCCCTGGCCTCCGGCGGCGGATCGCTTCCGGATGGCCGCGCGCTGGCCGACGAGGCCCAGGCGCTGCGCCTGCGCACGGCTGCGCCGGCCCCTGTGGTGGCGCCTGCGCCGTTGCCCGTCCTGCCTCCGATGCCCGAGCCGGCCGCGGGCCCGGTCACGTCGCCGGCTACGCTGCCCCTGGATCTGCAGGACCTGCCGCCGCTGCCGGAGATCGCCCCGGCCACGGATTCCACGCCGACCACGCTGCGCCTGTACCGCTCCGAAGTTGGGGTGCCCGCGCCGGGCACCGAGTGGGCCTCGACGGCCGAGGTGCCCCTGTTCGACGTGCTGGCCGGAGTCGACCTCGAGCTGGACCTCGAGCTGCCGCTGTCGGCCCCCGCGGCCGAGCTGGAGGCGGCTGCCGAGTCCACCGTGGAACCGCCTGCCAGCCCGGAGATGATCGAGGCGCTCGCCGAGCAGCCTGCCGAGGCGCAGGCGCCGGTTGCCGCGCCCGAGGTCGAGGAGCTCGTCGAGCCCATCGAGGCCATCCTGGCCGAGGAGGCCGCGATCGAGGTCGGTGAGCTGATCGAGGTGCCGGAGGTGGCCGAGCTCGCCGAGGAGGCCATCGAGCCGACGCTGGCGACCGAGCCTGTGCTCGAGGCACCGGTCGCGCCGGAGGACGACGCCGAGCGCTACAAGATCGTCGGCCCGCTGCGCATCCAGATCGCGCTGTTCAACATCTTCCTCAACGAGGCCGACGAGCAGTCGCGCCGCCTGGGCGTCGAGCTGGCCGAATGGCAGCACGAGCTGCAGCGGCCGGTCGGCGAGACGGCCATCGCCCTGGCCCATTCCCTGGCCGGCAACTCGGCCGCCGTGGGTTACAGCGACTTGTCCAATCTGGCGCGCCGCCTGGAGCATGGCCTGGAGCGCTCCGCCGCCCGCGGCTCGGGCCAGCCCGAAGAGGCGCAGCTGTTCGCCGAGGTCGCCGACGAGATCCGGCGCCTGCTGCACCAGTTTGCCGCGGGCTTCCTCAAGCCCGTGGCGCCGGAGGTGCTGGCGCACCTGGACGCGCACGAAGCGCGCGAGGCCCAGGACGCGCTTGCCGCCGGCCGGTCCGAGCTGTCGCCGCTCGAAGGCCCGATGTCGGCCGTCATGAACTTCGGCCCGGTGCCGTCCGAGCCGGCGCCGCTCGACGCGGTTGCCGAGGCGGAGGCGGTTCCCGCTGCTGCCGGCAGTGCCGAAAGCGTCGAGAGCGCCGAGATCCCCGAGGCTGCACTGGAGCCTGCCGAGGCGGCTGCGGAGCCCGCCGAGCCGGTCGTCGCCGCGCAGGCCGAGGAAGCCGAGGAGGCCGGCCCTGTCACCCAGCAGGCGCCCCTGGGCGCGGTGGTCTTCACCGAGCTGAGCGAGACCCTGCCATCCGCGGCGATTGAAGAGCCCGTGGCGTCCTCCGCAGTGCGTGAGGGCCTGTGGGCCGACTTCCGCGAGGACCTGGACACCGAGGACGCGATCGACGACGAGCTGATCGCGATCTTCATGGACGAAGGCCGCGAGCTGTTGCCCGCACTGGCCGAGGCCGTGCGCGACTGGGAGGCCGCGCCCGAAGAAGCCGGCGCGGCCACTGCGGCGATGCGCGTGCTTCACACGCTCAAGGGCAGCGCCCGCCTTGCCGGCGCAATGCGGCTGGGCGAGGTGGCGCACCGCCTGGAAACGGCCATCGCCCTGGTCAACGCTCAAGGCACGCCGGATCTCGCCGTGCTGGCCCACCTGCACAGCGGCGTGGACGCCCTGGCCGAGGAATTCCAGCGCCTCGAGGCCGGCCCTTCGGCCGAGCCGGTGGTGCAGCCCGCGGCCGCGCCGAGCGCCGCAACCGCGCCCGCCCCGACGCCGGTGGCGGCGCCCCTGCCGACCGTGGCGGTCACCGCCCCGCCCCTGGTCGTGCCCACGGTGGTCGAGCCCGCGGCCGAGGCCGCTGGTGAGGCCGCCGGTGAGGCCTCCGCGCAGGCGCCTGCGGGCGCCGAGGCCGTCGACTGGAGCCGCTTCGCCATTCACGCGCCGGCCGCCGCCGGCAGCGCCGGCACGGAGGTGAGCGGCGGTGTGGTTCGCGTTCGCGCGCCGCTGCTGGAGCGCCTGGTCACGCACGCCGGCGAGGTGGGCATCGCCCGTTCGCGCATCGAGTCCGACATGCAGCAGCTGCAAGGCTCGCTGAAGGAACTGACGGACAACCTGGACCGCCTGCGCCGGCAGCTGCGCGACCTGGAGCTCCAGGCCGAGACCCAGATGGCTTCGCGCATCGAGGCGGCGCGCCACTCCCAGCAGGGCTTCGACCCGCTGGAGATGGACCGCTTCACCCGCGTGCAGGAGCTGACGCGGATGCTGGCCGAGTCGGTCGGCGACGTGGGCACGGTGCAGCGCGGCATCCAGCAGACGCTGCAGAGCACCGAAGACCAGCTGGCCGTGCAGGCGCGATTGACGCGCGACCTGCAGGACGACCTCCTGCGCGCCCGCATGGTCGAGTTCGACACCCTGTCCGATCGCCTCTACCGCGTGGTGCGCCAGGCGGCGAAAGAGTCGGGCAAGCAGGTCCGCCTGAACCTGGTCGGCGGCGCGATCGAGCTCGACCGCAGCGTGCTGGACCGCATGGCGCCGGCGTTCGAGCATCTGCTGCGCAACGCCGTCGTGCACGGCATCGAGTCGTCGGCCCAGCGCGAGGCCGCCGGCAAGGATCCGCACGGCAACATCGAGGTCAGCCTCCACCAGGCCGGCAACGAGGTGCGCATCGAGGTGCGTGACGACGGCGCGGGCCTGAACCTGGCCCGCATCGCCGAGCGAGCCCGCCACCTTGGCCTGCTGGCCGACGAGGCCCGCCCGACCGAAGGCGAGCTGGCGGGGATGATCTTCACCCCGGGCTTCTCGACCGCCGAGCAGGTCACCGAGCTGGCCGGCCGCGGCGTGGGCATGGATGTGGTGCGTGCCGAGGTCACTTCGCTGGGCGGTCGCATCGAGACTGCCAGCGCCACCGGCCGCGGCACGGCCTTCCAGCTGGTGCTGCCGCTGACCACCGCGGTGACGCAGGTGGTGGCGCTCGCCTGCGGCGAGCTGCACGTGGCCGTGCCGGCGACCCTGGTCGAGACGGTGCGTCGCGTGCCCGTCGCCGAAGCCGAGGCCGCCTATCGCTCCGGCATGCTGCGCCATGGCGACCAGGAGGTGCCCTTCTTCTGGCTCGGCAGCCTGCTGCAGCACGGCCTGCGCGGCGCCGCCGAAGGCCGCACCACGCACGTGGTGATCGCCCGCAGTGCATCGCAGCGCGTCGCCCTGCACGTGAGCCAGGTGCTGGGCAACCAGGAAGTCGTGGTCAAGAACCTCGGCCCGCAGCTCGCGCGCCTGCCCGGCCTGGCCGGCATGTCGCTGCTGGCCAGCGGCGAGACGGTGCTCATCTACAACCCGGTCGCCTTGGCCACCTACTACGGTGACGATGCGCGCCAGCGGCTGCAGCACTGGATGCAGAGCCATCCCGCGGCTGCGCCGGTGGAGACGGGGGCCGTGGCGCCGGTGGTCGAGGCCGCCGGCGAGGAGGTGGCGATCCCGCGCAACGAAAACCATGCGCCGCTGGTGCTGGTGGTCGACGATTCCCTGACCGTGCGCCGCGTCACCCAGCGCCTGCTGCAGCGCGAGGGTTATCGCGTGACGCTGGCCCGCGACGGCCTGGATGCGCTGGAGAAGCTGGCCGATGAGCGGCCGGTGGTCATGCTCAGCGACATCGAGATGCCGCGCATGGACGGCTTCGACCTGGTGCGCAACGTTCGCGGCGACACGCGCCTGCACGACCTGCCGGTGATCATGATCACCTCCCGCATCGCCCAGAAGCACCGCGAGCACGCCCAGGAGCTCGGGGTTGACCACTACCTGGGCAAGCCGTACGACGAAGAGGCCCTGCTGTCCCTGGTACGCTCCTACGCTCAGGCGGTCGTGCCGGCGTAAGACCGGCGCGTCCTTGGAGAGGGACGTCTGAGCAGGATGCATGTCTCAAATCGTTGACCAACTGGCCGAGCTCACCGGCCTGCGGGACCGTGACACCTTGGATGTCAGCCTGGTCTCGTCCATCCGCGACCTGCTGCATCCCTGCAGCGTGGCCGTGCACCGGGTGGTGGGTGACGTCGGCGACGAGCGCTGGCTGACGCGCGCCCACCTCGGCGTGGACGATGTCGCCGCGCGGGCCGACTCGTCCTGGGCGGACCCGCGCTCGCTGCCCCTGCTCGCCGAGAGGCCGGAAAGGCTGCGCTGCCTGCAGGTGGCCAACGAAGTGCAGCTCGACGGCGGCGACACGACGCTGCTGCTGCCGCTGGTGTCCGACACCGGGGTGGCAGGCGTGGTCGAGATCGTGACCGCCGAGCCGCTGTCGGAAGACATCAAGCGGCTGCTCACCGGCGTGCTGCGCATCTACCGCAACGTGCAGGGCCTGCTCGACTACAGCGAGCGCGACACCCTGACGGGCCTGCTCAATCGCAAGAGCTTCGACGAGACCTTCTACAAGGTTTCCGCCGTGCCGGCGAGCCCGCTGGCCGAGAGGCCCGGCGACAGGCGCCACGCCGCGGCGGCAACCTACTGGCTGGGCGTGGTCGACATCGACCACTTCAAGCAGGTCAACGACCGCTTCGGCCACCTCATCGGCGATGAGGTGCTGCTGCTGCTGTCGCGGGTGATGCGAAGCTGTTTCCGCTTCTACGACCAGCTGTACCGCTTCGGCGGCGAGGAGTTCGTGGTCTTGCTGCGCTGCTCCAGCGAGGACGACGCGATGGCAGCGCTCGAGCGCTTCCGCGAAGCGGTCGCCGGCTATGTCTTCCCGCAGGTGGAGCGGATCACCGTCAGCGTCGGCTTCACCGACGTGCGCCACGGCGATTCGCCCAACGCCGCGGTTGAGCGCGCCGACCGCGCGGTCTACTTCGCCAAGAACAACGGCCGCGACCAAGTCCGCTGCCACGCCGCGCTGGTCCGCGAGGGCCTGCTCGAGGACGACAAGAAGGCCGGCGACATCGACCTGTTCTAGCCGGCGCCGGAGCCGGCCGGGTTGACGTTTCTTTACCAGGGGCGCGTCGTCGGGTTGCCACGAGCGCTGGGGAAAATACCGACATGAACGCACCTCCTGCCGATCCGTCGAGGCGCCTTGGCGGCTGGAAGGGCTGGCTCGCCGCCATCCTGGGTGGCGCCGGGGCGGCCCATGCAGCCGCGCCGGCGACCGTCCCCAGCGCCCCGGCCACGCCGCCCGCCAGCGCGACGACTCCGCCTGCCTTGGCCGGGGCCCCGGCCAGCCCGCCGGCGGCCGCGCTGGCCGATTCCCCGCTCAGCCGGGTCGACATGCTCGTCTACAAGACGGCCGGCACGCAGCGCCTGAAGCTGCACTTCGCGCGCCCGTCGCCCGAGCGCTTCCCCGGTCCGCGGCCCTGCATCGTGTTCTTCCATGGCGGCGCCTGGCGCACCGGCGACCCCAAGCAGTTCATGCCCTACGCGAAGCGCCTGGCCGAGTTCGGCGTGATCGGCATCAGCGCGCAGTACCGCCTGATGGGCGAGGAAGACAGCCTGCCGGTCAAGGCCGTGCAGGACGCCCGGTCCGCGCTGCGCTTCGTCCGTGCCAAGGCGGCGCGTCTGGGCTGCGACGTGCAACGCATCGGCGCGGGCGGCGGCTCCAGCGGCGCGCACCTCGCGCTCATGACGGCCGTCGCGGCCAGGCCCGGCCCGGCGGGCCCGATCGACGACGGCACCGACGACCTCTCCGTCGCTTCGCGGCCGCAGGCACTCTTCCTGATGAACCCGCCGCTCAACCTCGAGCGCTACGACCGGCCCGTGCCGGTGGAGCAACGGCGCCAGCTTTCGCCCACGCTGCAGATCGACGCCAGCCTGCCGCCGACCTGGATCTTCCACGGCACCGCCGACAAGGTGGTGCCCTTCTCACAGGCGACCGAGTTCCGCGACCGCGCGCGGGAACTGCACGCAGGCGAGGTGACCGTGCAGGCCTTCCCCGGCCGGGGCCACGGCTTCTTCAATGCGAAGCGTGGCGACGGCGAGGATTTCGATGCCACCATCGAGGGCATCGTGGCCGGCCTCAGGAAGCTGGGCTGGATCGACGCCGCGCACTGAAGCTCTTGCCCACACCCTTGCCCTCGCGGGCGGCACCGAAGCGCTCCAGGGTGCGCCTGCGCGCGAGGTCGTGGTCGACCACCGGCTCGGGATAGGCGGCTCCCGGTGTCAATCCGGCCGCCTGCAACTCCAGCGGCGCCGCCTTCCATGGCGCATGGATCGCCGGTGGCTGCAGCGCGGCGAGCTCGGGCACGTAGCGCCTGATGAAGCGCCCCTCCGGGTCGAACCGCTCGCTCTGCGTCACCGGATTGAAGATCCGGAACCACGGCTGCGAATCGCAACCCGTCGACGCCGCCCACTGCCAGCCACCATTGTTGCTGGCGAGGTCGAAGTCGTTGAGCCACCTCGCGAACCAGGCCTCCCCGCGGCGCCAGTCCAGCCCGAGATCCTTGACGAGAAAGCTCGCGCTGATCATGCGAAGCCGGTTGTGCATGTAGCCCGTGGCGGTCAGCTGCCGCATCGCGGCGTCGACGAGCGGATAGCCCGTGCGGCCCTCACACCACGCCGCGAAGAGCGCGTCGGCATGCTTTCCGTGCTCCCACTTGACCGCGTCGTACTCCCGCCGGAAGGCGTGGCCGACGACGTGCGGATGGTGGTGCAGGATCTGGTGGAAGAAATCGCGCCAGATGAGCTCGCCCAGCCACACCTCGGCACCCCGCGAGCCGCCCTGCGCCCGCTGCCACGCCTCGCGCGCCAGGCGGCGGATGGAGACCGTGCCGAAACGCAGGTGCACGCCCAGGTAGCTGGGGCCCTTGACGGCAGGGTAGTCCCGGGTGCGGTGATAGTCGTCGATGCGCGCGAGGAAATCGTCCAGCAGTTCGTGCGCTCCTGCGCTCCCCGTGGGCAGCCTCAGGTGGTGCAGGCCGGTGGCCTCGAATCCGATGTCCGCCAGGGCCGGGATGCCCGGCGCGCCCGCCGCGGCGGGCCACGGCGCCAGGCTGCCGGCATGCCGGGCCACGTTCCAGCCGCGAAGGAAGAAGGGCTCCATCTTCTTCAGCCAGGCGTTCCTGTAGGGCGTGAAGACGGTGTAGGGCGTGCCATTGGCCGTCATCACCTCGTCGCGCTCGAAGACCACGTGGTCCTTCATGGTCTGCAGCAGGCAGCCCATGTCCGCCAGGCGCCCGCGGACGACCGCATCGCGCGCGAGCGCGGCGGGGTCGTCGTCATGCGAGGCGCAGACCAGTTGCACCCCCAGCGCCGCGGCGAGCCGGGGCAGCTCCTCGGTCGCGCGGCCGTGCCTCACGATCAGGCCGACGCCTTCGACCCCGTGCGATTGCCCCAGGGCACGCAGCTGGGCATCGAGATCGACCAGGCTGTCGCGGATGAACTCGACCCTCCGGTCGGCGCGTGGCAGCGCCTCCAGGATGTCGGTGTCGAAAACGAAGGCCGCGTAGACGTGCCGGGCGGCACGGCAGGCGGCATACAGGGCGGCATGGTCCTCGGCCCGCAGGTCGCGGCGGAACCAGACCAGCGCCCGGTCTATCGAAGCGGCCGTCATGGGGCGCCAGTGTCGCCGGAATTCGCCATTCCGGCGGCCGGGCACGGCGCCTGCCACCAAGCCCCTGAAATAGAATCCCCCCATGGCGTCGGACGGCATCAACCTCACCAACCAGTTCCTGATCGCCATGCCCGGCATGGCCGACGACACCTTCTCGGGGACGGTGGTCTACCTCTGCGAGCACAGCGACAAGGGCGCGCTCGGCCTGGTGATCAACAAGCCGATCGACATCACCCTGGCCAACCTGTTCGAGAAGGTCGACCTGAGCCTGGAGGGCAGCGACCTGGCCGAGCAGCCGGTCTACTTCGGCGGCCCGGTCCAGACCGAGCGCGGCTTCGTTCTGCACGAGCCGCAGGGCCGCGAGGGCCAGACCTTCAGCTCCACGCTGCAGGTGCCCGGCGGCCTGGAGATGACCACCAGCAAGGACGTGCTCGAGGCCATGTCCCACGGCCAGGGGCCGAGGCGGGTGCTGGTCACGCTGGGCTACAGCGGCTGGTCCGCCGGCCAGCTGGAAGACGAGATCGGCCGCAACGGCTGGCTCACGGTCGCCGCCGAACCGGGGATCATCTTCGACACCCCGGTCGACCAGCGCTACGAGCGCGCGCTGGGCCTGCTGGGCATAGACCCGCGCATGCTCTCGCAAGAGGCGGGGCACGCGTGAGCGCGGCCGGCGCCGCCGATTCCCGCTCCTTCCTGGCTTTCGATTTCGGCATCAAGCGGGTGGGCGTGGCCACCGGTTCCATGGTCCTGCGCCAGGCGCAGCCCCTGAAGACCATCGCGTCCGAAGGCGACGCCCGCTTTGCCGCCATCCGCGCCTTGATTGACGAGTGGCAACCCGCTGCGCTGGTGGTCGGCGTGCCCTTCCATCCGGATGGCGCCGAACACGACAATACCCACCGCGCGCGGCGTTTCGCCCGCCAGCTGCAGGGCCGCTTCAGGCTGCCCGTGCACGAGGTCGACGAGCGCTACACCACCACCGAGGCGCTGGCCGCCGGCGCCGCCGACCCGGATGCCGCCGCCGCCGCGCTGATCCTCGACCAGTTCTTCCGGGAGATGCCATGACCACCTTGCTGCTCGACGCGGAGGCGTTGTACGCCGAGCTGCGTGAAGGCGTGCGGCCCCTGCTCAAGCCCGAGACCTCGCTGGTCGGCGTCTGGTCCGGCGGTGCCTGGCTGGCCGAGCGGCTGCAGGCCGAGCTGAAGCTGCCGGGCGCGCACGGGGTCATCTCGAGCACGTTGCACCGCGACGATTTCGGCGAGCGCGGCCTGGCCTCCGGCACCGACCCGACGCACCTGCCATTCGCCATCGACGGCCGCCACATCCTGCTGGTCGACGACGTGCTCTACACCGGGCGGACCATCCGCGCCGTGCTCAACGAGCTGTTCGACTTCGGCCGGCCGGCCAGCGTGCAGCTGGCGGTGCTCGTCGACCGCGGCGGGCGCCAGCTGCCAATCGCCGCGGCCTACGCAGCGGCCCGCGTGGCGCTGCCGCCGAGTCAACGCCTTTCGCTGGCCCGCCAGGACGACGGCCGATTCACCTTCTCAGTCAAGGACGATCGCTGATGCTTTCGCGCCGCAACCCCCAGCTCAACCAGCACGGCGAGCTGATCCACCTGCTGTCCATCGAGGGCCTGCCGCCGGCCGTGTTGACGCACATCCTCGACACCGCCGAGACCTTCCTCTCCGTCAACGAGCGCGAGGTCAAGAAGGTGCCGCTGCTGCGCGGCAAGAGCGTGTTCAACCTGTTCTTCGAGAACTCCACGCGCACCCGCACGACCTTCGAGATCGCGGCCAAGCGGCTCTCGGCGGACGTGCTCAACCTCGACATCGCCCGTTCCTCCACCGCCAAGGGCGAGAGCCTGCTCGACACCATCGCCAACCTTTCCGCCATGCATGCGGACATGTTCGTGGTGCGCCACAGCGAGTCGGGTGCGCCCTACCTGATCGCCCAGCACTGCGCGCCGCACGTGCACGTCGTCAACGCCGGCGACGGCCGCCACGCGCACCCGACGCAAGGCCTGCTGGACATGTACACGATCCGGCATTTCAAGAAGGACTTCCGCAACCTCACGGTGGCGATCGTCGGCGACATCGTGCACTCTCGCGTCGCCCGTTCGGACATCCATGCCTTGACCACGCTGGGCGTGCCCGAGATCCGCGCCGTCGGCCCGAAGACGCTGGTGCCCGGCGACCTGGCCGCGATGGGCGTGCGGGTCTGCCACGACATGGCCGAAGGCATCCGCGGCGCCGACGTGATCATCATGCTGCGCCTGCAGAACGAGCGCATGAGCGGCGCGATGCTGCCCTCGGCCGGCGAGTTCTTCAAGAACTACGGCCTGACCGACGAGAAGCTGGCGCTGGCCCGGCCCGACGCGATCGTGATGCACCCCGGGCCCATCAACCGCGGCGTCGAGATCGACTCCGCCGTGGCCGACGGCACGCACAGCGTGATCCTGCCGCAGGTGACCTTCGGCATCGCGGTGCGGATGGCCGTGATGTCGATCATTGCCGGGAACGAAGCATGAAATGGAGCCCCCACGCCCCCTCCCGGGGGCTGCCCCCCGAGGGGGCTCTTGCAGCGGACCGGCGAAGCCGGATCCGCGCAAGCGGCTTGGGGGAGGCGGCGCTGCGCGCGCCTCGGCTAAGTAGAGGCTTGTGCCAATGAAGATTCTGATTTCCAACGGCCGGGTGATCGACCCGGCGTCGGGCCGCGACGAGCAGGCCGACGTGGCGGTGGCGGCGGGCCGCATCGTGGCCATCGGCCGCGTGCCGGCCGAGTTCGATTCGGCGCGGACGATCGATGCCAGCGGCTGCATCGTCGCGCCGGGTCTGGTGGACCTCGCCGCGCGCCTGCGCGAGCCCGGTCACGAGCACGAGGGCATGCTGGAGTCGGAGCTCAACGCTGCGGCCGCGGGAGGCGTGACCAGCCTCGTCTGCCCGCCTGACACCGACCCGGCGCTCGATGAGCCGGGCCTGGTCGACATGCTGAAATTCCGCGCCCGCAAGCTCAGCCTGTGCCGTCTGTTCCCGCTCGGCGCCCTCACGCGCGGCCTCGCCGGCGAAGTGCTGACCGAGATGGCCGAACTGACGGAGAGCGGCTGCGTCGGCTTCTCGCAGGCCGAGGTGCCGATCCGCGACACGATGGTCCTGTGGCGTGCGCTGCAATACGCCTCCACCTACGCCTACACCGTATGGCTGCGGCCGCAGGACGGCTTCCTCGGCAAGGGCGTCGCCGCCAGCGGCGCGGTGGCCACCAGGCTGGGCCTGTCCGGCGTGCCGGTGGCCGCGGAGACGATTGCCCTGCACACCATCTTCGAGCTCGTGCGTGCCACGGGCGCCCGCGTGCACCTGTGCCGCCTGTCCAGCGCCGCGGGCGTCGAGCTGGTGCGTCGCGCCAAGGCCGAGGGACTGAAGGTCACGGCCGACGTGAGCATCAACTCGCTGCATCTCACGGATGTCGACATCGGCTTCTTCAATTCGGCCATGCGGCTCTCGCCGCCGCTGCGCCAGGGCAAGGACCGTGACGCGCTGCGGGCCGGCCTGGCCGACGGCACCATCGATGCGCTGGTGTCCGACCACACCCCGGTGGATGCCGACGACAAGACCCTGCCATTCGGCGAGGCCGAGCCTGGTGCGACCGGGCTGGAGCTGCTGCTCAGTCTGGCGTTGAAGTGGGGCAGCGAGGCCGGCCTGGACCTGGCGGCCGCACTGGCCAAGGTCACCAGCGCACCGGTGGCCGTGCTGGGCGATGCCCTGGGCTCCCTCGCCGGCAGCGCGGGCCGGCTGGTGGAGGGCGGCGTGGCCGACGTCTGCGTGTTCGACCCGGCCGCCACCTGGAGCGTGAAGCCGGCCGGGCTGAAGAGCCAGGGCAAGCACACGCCCTTCGACTTCGAATCGACGGGCATGGCGCTGCCGGGCCGCGTCAAGGCCACGCTGGTGGCCGGCACGGTGGCCTACCAGGCCAACGGGTCGAGCGGCGAGCGGTGATCCTCGCGGCGGGCCGCGGCGCCTGGCGGCTGGCGCGCGGCATCGTGCACCTGCTGCACGGGATGGCGATCGTCGCGTGGCGCTTTCCCGGGCTCGATGCGGCAGCGCGCGCGCCCTACGTCGGCTGGTGGAGCGCGAAGATGCTGCGGCTGGTGGGCATCTCGCTGGAGGTCGAGGGCCGTCCGCGGCCCGGCGCGTCCTTGCTGGTGTCCAACCACGTCTCCTGGCTGGACATCGCCGTCATCCACGCGGCGTGTCCGCAGGCGCGCTTCGTTTCCAAGGCCGACGTGCTGCGCTGGCCGGTCCTGGGGTGGCTGATCCGCTCGGTCGGCACGCTGTTCATCGAGCGCGAGCGCAAGCGCGATGCGCTGCGCGTGGTGCACGAGGTCGCTGCCGCATTGGGCCGGGGCGAGACCGTGGCAGTGTTCCCCGAGGGCACGACGGCCGCAGGTGCCGAGGTGTTGCCCTTCCACGCGAACCTGCTGCAGGCGGCGATCGCCGGGCGTGCCCCGGTCCAGGCGGTGGCCTTGCGCTACCACGAGCCCGGCCAGCGATTCTCGACCCGCGCACCGTACATCGACCAGATGACGCTGGTGTCCAGCATCTGGCGCGTGGTCACCGCGCGGGGCCTGGGAGTGAAGGTTCGATTCCTTCTGTCCGAAGGCAGCAGCCACGCGGACCGGCGCCTGCTTGCCGCGCACCTGCGCGAAGAGATCCAGCAGGCGCTGGACGAGACGAGCGCCTAGCCGCCCTTGCCCTGGTTGGCCACGGCCGCGGCAGCCTTCGCCGCGGCTTCCGTGTCGCCGAGGTAGTAGCTCCTGATGGGCTTGAGATCGGCGTCGAGCTCGTAGACGAGCGGGATGCCGTTCGGGATGTTCAGGCCGACGATGTCGGCGTCGCTGATGCCGTCGAGGTACTTCACGAGCGCGCGGATCGAGTTGCCGTGCGCGGCGATGAGCAGGCGCTGGCCACTCCGGATGGCCGGTGCGAGCACCTCGTTCCAGCAGGGCAGCACGCGTGCCACCGTGTCCTTCAGGCACTCGGTCAGCGGAACCTGCTCGGGGGAAAGCGAGGCGTAGCGAACGTCCTGGCGCTGGCCACGGGGGTCGTTCGAATCCAGCGGCGGGGGCGGGGTGTCGTAGCTGCGGCGCCAGATCAGCACCTGCTCGTCGCCGTATTGCCTGGCCATGTCGGCCTTGTTCAGCCCCTGCAGGCCGCCGTAGTGGCGCTCGTTCAGCCGCCAGTCCTTGACCACGGGCAGCCAGGTGCGGTCCAGCGTGTCGAGGCAGTGCCACAGCGTCCAGATCGCGCGCTTGAGCACCGAGGTGTAGGCCACGTCGAACTCGTAGCCCTCGGACTTGAGCAGCGCGCCGGCGGCGCGGGCCTGGGCGACGCCGGTGTCGGTCAGCTCGACGTCGGTCCAGCCGGTGAAGCGGTTTTCCAGGTTCCAGGTCGATTCGCCGTGGCGGATGAGCACGAGCTTGTACATGGTGGTGGCGAGGGCGCGAGAAGGTGATGCAAAGCCGCGAATTCTATAATTCGCCCCCTTTGTCCCAACCACAAGCGTGTCGTGCTGAGCTTCCTCATCGAGAACTGGGTTCCCGCCGTGATGGCCCTCGTGTCCGGGGGCCTGCTGCTGTGGCCCGCGCTGCAGCGGGGCGCGCAAGGCGCGGCGATCTCGCCGACCGAGGCGGTGCGCCTCATCAACCGCGAGAAGGCCGTCGTGATCGACGTCTGCGAGCCGCAGGAGTACGCCGCGGGCCACGTGGCCGGTGCGCGCAGCGTGCCGCTCGGCAGCCTGCAGGAGGCGAAGGGCCTGCCGACCAACAAGGCCCTGCCGCTGGTGGTCGTCTGCGCCTCGGGGGCCCGGGCGACGCGGGCTGTCGGCGTGCTGCGCAAGGCGGGCTACGCCAACGCCCAGGCACTGGCGGGCGGCCTGAAGGCCTGGCGCGACGCCAACCTGCCCGTCGAGTCCGGCGGCAAGACGGCCTGATCCGCCCCTAGCAAATTCGGGCTTCGCGCGACGCGCTGCCGTGACTTATGGCCCGCTCCGGTCGGGGGCTTCAATGCCTGACCGACGGCCGCGGGAACGGCTTGCGACAATCCCGGCGGTCTTCTTTCGAGCCGTGGTTGTCGCGATGAGCAAGGTGGTGATGTACACGACGCAGGTCTGCCCGTATTGCGTGCGGGCGAAGGCGCTGCTGAAGCAGCGCGGCGTGGACAGCATCGACGAGATCCGGGTCGACATGGACCCCTCGGCCCGCAGCCGCATGGTCGAGCTGACCGGCCGCCGCACGGTGCCGCAGATCTTCATCGGCGAGACGCACGTGGGTGGCTGCGACGACCTCTTCGCGCTCGACCAGCGTGGCGGCCTGATGCCCTTGCTGAAACCGGCCTGACGCATAATCGCCTGTTGCAGCCCGCACCGTCCCGGTTGCGGGCTTCGTCGTTTTTCGACCCCCCATTTCCGAAAGCTCCACCATGGCCGAGCAAGACCAGACCCCCGTGTTCCAGCTGCAGCGCATGTACCTGAAGGACCTGTCGCTGGAGCAGCCCAACTCGCCGCAGATCCTGCTGGAGCAGCAGCAGCCGCAGGTCGACATCCAGCTGCAGATGTCGGCCGAAGGCGTCACCGAGGGCCTGTTCGAGGTTGCCGTGATGGCCACGGTGACCACCAAGGTCGGCGATCGCACGCTGTTCCTCGTCGAGGCCAAGCAGGCGGGCATCTTCGAGATCCGCAACCTGCCGGACGAGCAGCTGCAGGGCGTGCTGGGCGTGGTCTGCCCGCAGATGATCTACCCCTACCTGCGGGCCATCGTCTCGGACGTGTGCACCCGCGCGGGCTTCCCGCCCATCCTGCTGGCCGAGGTCAACTTCCAGGCCATGTACGAGGCGCAGCAACAGGCCCAGGCCGGCGGCGCGGGCGAAGCGTCGATCAACTGATCGTGCCGATGCGCCCGGTGTTCGCGCCCAGATGAAGCTCGCCTTCCTCGGTGCCGGCGCCTGGGGCACGGCGCTGGCGATGGCGGCCGCGCGCCGGCACGAGGTGCTGCTGTGGGCGCGCGATCCGAAGCAGGCGGCCAGCATGGCTGCCGAACGCTGCAACCGCCGCTACCTGCCCGACCAGCGCTGGCCCGATGGGCTGGCCGTCACGGCGGATTTCCGGGCCGCCGTCGCGCACGGCCTGGAAGGCCTGGTGGTGATCGCAACGCCCATGGCCGGCCTGCGCGGGACGCTCGAGCGGCTGCCCGAGCGCGCCCGCGTCGTGTGGCTGTGCAAGGGCTTCGAAGCCGGCACCGGCCTGCTCGGCCATGAGGTGGCCGCGGCCGTGCTGCCCGGCGCGGCCGCGGGCGTGCTTTCAGGCCCCAGCTTTGCGCAGGAGGTGGCGGCCGGCCTGCCGACGGCGCTGGTGGCTGCCAGCAACGAGCCGGGCCTGTCGCGGCAGCTGGTCGAGGCCTTCCACCACGGCACCTTGCGTATCTACACCTCGCCGGATCCGGTGGGCGTCGAGGTCGGCGGGGCGGTGAAGAACGTTCTCGCCATCGCGACCGGCATCTCCGATGGCCTCGGGCTCGGCCTGAATGCCCGCGCCGCGCTGATCACTCGCGGCCTGGCGGAGATGACGCGC
Source organism: uncultured Ideonella sp. (assembly GCA_946479475.1). The sequence continues at coordinate 29,675 of CAMLGG010000032.1, forward strand.
TTCGGAGTCCGCCTGGGGGCACAGCCGGAGACTTTCATGGGTCTCGCCGGCCTGGGCGACCTCGTGCTGACGGCGACCGGAGATCTCTCGCGCAACCGCCGGCTCGGCCTCTTGCTCGCGCAGGGCGAGACGACCGAGGGCGGCCTGTCCCGGCTGGGCCACGTGGCCGAGGGCGCCTACAGCCTGGCGACGGTGATCGAGCGCTCGCGGGCGCTGCAGGTCGACATGCCGGTGGCCGAGGCGGTGCACGCGGTGGTCAGCGGCGCGGCTACGCCGCGGGCAGCGGTCGAGCACCTGCTGCAGCGCGATCCCCGCGCGGAGGCCTGAGCTCAGCCGGCGCCGGCGAAGCCGCAGCAGCGCCAGGCCTCGAAAACCGCGACGGCCACCGCGTTGCTGAGGTTCAGGCTGCGCTGGCCTGCACGCATGGGCAGGCGCACGCGCTGGGCCTCGGGGAATCGATGGCGCAACTCCGGTGCCAGGCCCGCCGACTCGCTGCCGAAGACGAGCGTGTCGCCCGGTCGCCACTCGATATCGGTGTGGCGCCGTTGCGCGCGTGTCGTGAAGGCAAAGAAGCGTTCGGGCCAGGGCCCTGTCGCGCCGGCTTCGCGCATGAAGCTCTGCCAGTCGACGTGGCGGCGCACCGGTGCGAACTCGTGGTAGTCCAGGCCGGCGCGCCGCA
>CAMLGG010000033.1 GCA_946479475.1 uncultured Ideonella sp.
GTGGCCGGGTTGTCGACCGGCACGCGGGCGTTCTCGGCGAGCGACACCATCGTGAAGGCCACGCCCGCGAAGGCCAGGCCGGGGTAGATCGCCAGCTCGCGATGGGCGAGGGTCTCGACGATGGTCGTCAGCGAGGTCGACTTCGAGATCAGCGAGGCCGAGAACAGCACCATCAGCAGCGCCGGCTCGGCCAGGAAGCCGATCAGCATCTCGCGTCGCGCGCCGAGCGTGCCGAAGGCCGTGCCCACGTCCATCGCCGCGAGCGAGATGAAGACGCGGGCCAGGGCGAACAGGCCGACCAGCGCGATCGCGTCGGCGGCGGTGGCCAGCGGCAGGTCGGTCGACAGCGTGGGCACGATCGCGCTGGCCAGCAGCATGCAGCCGAAGACGACGTAGGGCGCCAGGCGGAACAGCCGCGAGGCGTTGTCCGCCACCACCGACTCCTTGTTGAACAGCTTGTGCAGCACCCGGTAGGGCTGCCAGATGCTCGGCGCGGACTTGTTCTGCAGCCAGGCGCGCCACTGGTTGACCCAGCCGGTCAGCAGCGGCGCGATGGCGATCGCGAGCACGATCTCCAGCAGTTGCGACAGCAGGCCCGACCAGCTCATCGTGGCGCCTTCATCGCATCACCACCAGCAGCGTCGCCACCAGCGTGAGGAAGCTGTAGAGCAGGTAGACCGAGATCCGGCCCTGCTGCATCACGCCTATCCATCGCGCCAGGGTCTGCGCCAGCGCGGCGATGGGCAGGTACAGGCCTCGCCACATCGGATCTTCTACCGTCACCCGGTAGCGCGGCCGGGTGTCGAAGGGCGTGGGCAGCTCGCGTTGCATGCGGAAGAAGGGCTCGAAGATCTGCCGGATCGGCTGGCCGAAGCCTTCCGCCGTGTCCTGCATGCGGGCATTGACCCAGGGGAAGCCGCAGGCCCAGGGCGGGCCGCGCCGCAGGCGGCCGTGGTAGAGCAGGCGCACCAGCAGGTAGGCCAGGGCGACGCTGGCCAGGATGCCGAGCAGGAAGATCACCGGCCCGTAGCTCGCCTGCTCGACGCTCGTGGGCGCGAGCAGCCAGCCCGACATGTGCGCCGCGAGCCCCGTGCCGAGCAGCTGCAGCGTCACCTTGTCCAGCACGCCGATGAAGGCCACCGGCAGCAGCCCCAGGGCGACGCAGCCGGCGCCCAGCCACAGCATGCCCGCGCGCTCCCAGCCGTCCGCATCGTGCGCGCGCGCCAGCGACTCCTCGCGCGGCTGGCCGAGGAACACGATGCCGAAGAACTTGACCATGGTGTAGCCGGCCAGCGCCGCCACCAGCGCGATCAGCGCGGCGACGACCGGGATCAGCATCGTCAGCAGCGGCTCGGGCAGCCCCGGCGTGAAGAGAAAGCTCTGCAGCAGCAGCCACTCGGAGACGAAGCCCCCCAGCGGCGGCAGGCCGGCGCTGGCCAGCACGCCGAGCAGCGTCAGCCAGGCCACCCAGGGCATCGGGCGGATGAGCCCGCCCAGCCTGCCCAGGCTGCGCTCGGCGGTGGAGTGCAGGACGCTGCCGGTGCCGAGGAAGAGCAGGCTCTTGAACACCGCATGGCTGGCGACGTGGTAGAGCGTGGCGGTGAGCGCGAGGGCGGCCATCGGACGCATGCCGTGGCCGCTGAAGACCAGGGCCAGCCCGATGCCGGCGAAGAGCAGCCCCATGTTCTCGATCGACGAATAGGCGAGCAGCCTTTTCATGTCGGTCTGCACCGCGGCGAAGACGACACCGAACAGCGCGCTGGCCAGCCCGAGCGCCAGCAGCACGGCGCCCCACCACCACAGGTGGCCCTGCAGCAGGTCGAAGCCCACGCGCAGCACGCCGTAGACGGCGGTATTGAGCATGACCCCGCTCATCATGGCCGACACCGGCGAGGGCGCTGCCGGGTGCGCCTCGGGCAACCAGACGTGCAGCGGCACGACGCCGGCCTTGGCGCCGAAGCCCAGCACCGCGAGGCCGAAGCCCACCGAGGCCCAGAAGGGCGACAGCGACTGGGCCCGCATGTTGGCGAAGGTGTAGTCCCCGGTGCCGGCCTGCAGCACGCCGAAGCACAGCAGGATCGCGATGGCGCCGACCCGGGCCATCGTGATGTAGAGGTAGCCCGCGCCGCGCACCTCGGGCAGGCGGTGGTTGGCGGTGACGAGGAAGTACGACGACAGCGCCATCGTCTCCCACATCACCATGAAGCCGTAGGCGTCGTCGGCCAGCACCACGCCCAGCATGCTGGCCAGGAACAGGTGGTACTCCAGGCACAGCAGCCCGGGCGGCGTGCCTTCGCCGCGGCGGAAGTAGCCGGCCGCGAAGCAGGAGATGCCGGCCGATGCCGCGCCTATGACCAGCAGGAAGTACGCGGCCAGCGCATCCAGCCGCGCGTGGAACGGCAGCGTGGGCAGGCCGATGGGCAGCACGGCGACTTCGGGCGCGCCCTGCAGCAGGTGGGCCAGCGAAAGCCCGGCCAGCGCGACGCCGAGCAGCCCGCCGAGCGGGAAGAGCACATGGGCGACGAGCGCCAGCCGCTGCAGCGCAAGCACGCCCGCGGCGCCGACCACGAGCCAGCCCAGCCCCAGCAGCAGCATCCAGTCGATGCAGAGCCAGGAGCCGGGGGGCGTCATCGCGCTCATCGCGGCCTCAGCGGCGGCGACCTCTGGACGAGGGTGCCTTGGCGGTGCGCGGCTGGCTCCGGGGCGTGGCATCAGGTGCGGGCCGCTCAGGCTCTGCACCACCCTCGCCGGCCGGCGTGTAGCTCACGCCATGCTGGGCGAGGAAGTCGCGGATCATCTGGCGCACCACCTGAGAGGCAGTCAGGTCGAGCTGGGCGCACAGCCGCTCGAACGCCGCCTTCTTGTTGGGGTCGATGAGCAGGGTCAACCGCGCGGTCTTGAGCTCCATGGGCGCCTCGGCCGGTGTGTCCATCCGATGTGGATGCCATGCACATGCTACGCGCCGTGCATGCGCCCGGAAAGGGCGGTCAACCCTCGTGGCGCTGTCTTTCGAGGGCGCGTTTGACGCGGCTCAGGGCAGCCTGCAACGGGGCCGTCGCCTCGGGTGCCAGCGCGGGCGGCTCGCGCCGGGCGGCGCGGGCTGCATCTTCGAGCGAGAAGCCCTTGCAGGCGAAGGCGATGGCGTTGCTGCCGTCGCTGTCCTCCACCGCCAGCACGCTGCCGTCGAAGGAGTGCTGCAGGCGGCCGAGGAAGGTTTCGTAATGCCGGTGCCCGCGGTGCAGGTTGACCACCAGCACGCCGCCGGGCTGCAGCATCTCGGCGCAGTCGTCATAGAAGCGCTGCGAGCACAGCCGGGCCGGTTGGCCTTCCGGTCCGAAGCCGTCCACCACCAGCACTTCGGGCCGGCGGGCGCGCAGGCGCACGTAGCGCGCTCCGTCCCCCGGGACGACCTGGAAGCGCTCGCCGTCGGGCGGCACGTGGAACTCCTCGCGCAGGGCGATCACGTGCGGGTTGATCTCGACCACCTGCACCTGCGCCCCGGGCAGATGCCTGTGGCAGAACTTGGCCAGCGAGCCGCCGCCCAGCCCGATCATCACGATCTGCCGCGCCCGCGGCTGGAACAGCACGAAGCCCATCATCAGGCGCGTGTACTCGAGGTCGAGCGCGTAGGGATCGGCCAGGCGCATGCGGCTCTGGATCTCGCTGATCGAGAAGTGCAGCGCCTTGGCCGTCAGGCTTTCGTAGACGTAAGGCTTGACGTGCCGGGCAGGGTCCAGGGTTTCGGGCATGGGAAGGCGTTGAGGTCAGCTCGGGATGCCCAGCAGGTCCAGGATGCCGCAGACGAAGGTCAGCGGGTGCGGCGGGCAGCCGGGCACGTAGAGCGAGGGCTTGAATCGATCGAGGAAGCGCCGGTCGACGGCCTGGCTGGCCTCGAAGCAGCCACCGGAGATGGCGCAGGCGCCGACGGCAATGACGAGCTTCGGATCCGGCATGCCGTCCCAGCAAAGCTGCACCGCCTCGGCCATGTTGCGCGTGATCGGCCCGGTGAGCACCAGGCCGTCGGCGTGCCGGGGCGAGGCGACGATGTCGATGCCGTAGCGGCCGATGTCGAAGTTGACGTTGGTCAGCGCATTCACCTCCAGCTCGCAGCCGTTGCAGCCGCCGGCGGAGACCGAGCGCAGCTTGAGCGAGCGGCCGAAGCGCTGCTTCAGGGCGGCCGAGACGGCCACGGGATCTGGCGCCGGGCGCTGCGCACTCAGCACCAGGCCGGCGCGCTCGGTCGCGGCGAGCTTCACCTCGTTGTCGAAGCCGAGCTTGCCGACGGGACAGGCGGGGGCGCAGTCTCCGCACAGCGTGCAGCGCCCGAGGTCGATGCGCAGCGGGTCGAGGGCGATCGCAGCGCTCGGGCAAACGTCGGTGCAGGCGCTGCAACCAGTCTCGCAAGGCGTGGCGGCGATGACCGGCCTGCCGCGAAAGCCGGCCGGGGCGGCCTGGCGAGGGTCGGGGATGGTCTGGGCGCCTTGCGAGCGGCGCACGGTGATCGCCTTGAACATCACAGGTCGTTGCCGCAGTAGGAGAGGTCGAAGCTCTTGTTGCAGATCGGGAAGTCGGAGATCTCGTTGTCGCGCACGGCCAGCGCGAGGCCGAACCAGTTGAACAAGGAAGGGTCCTGCAGCTTCAGGTGCAGCAGGCGGCCGGCGGCGTCGGTCTCCCAGGCCTGCATCACCGGGCCGCGGAAGCCTTCGCGCAGGCTGATGCACAAGCGCTCGGGCTGCAGCGCGCCGGGCTTGGCCGGTTCGCGGCCGCGCAGGTCGAGGGCCGCATCGCCGAGCAACGCCTGCAGCCAGCGCACCGACTCGTCGATCTCGCGCATGCGCACGCGCATCCGGGCCCAGCAGTCGCCGCCGGACTCGGTCTGCGGCGTGATCGGGTGCACGGCGTGCAGCCGACCGGGCAGGTCGGCGCGGCTGTCGATGCACACGCCGCTGGCGCGCGCCGCATGGCCGACCAGGCCGATGTCCTGCGCGGCCTGCGGGCTGACTGTGCCCACCCCTTGCAGCCGCGAACGCACGCTGCGGGCGCCCAGCATGAGCGCGTTGACCTCGGAAAAGTCCTTCGCGAACGCAGCCAGCGTGGCCAGCAGGTCGCTTCGTCGCTCTTCACCGATGCCATGCCGCACGCCGCCGGGGCGCAGCCAGCCGCGGCCGAAGCGGCTGCCGCACACGCGCATCGTCGCGTTGATGATCGCGGTGCGCAGCCGGCCATAGGTGGCACCGCCTTGCAGGAACGCGATGTCGGTCGCCATGCCGGTGAGGGCGGCCAGATGCATCGCGATGCGTTCGAGCTCCAGCGCGACGCCGCGCACGCGCTCGGCTTCAAGGGAGACTTCGGCACCGGCCAATGCTTCGACAGCGGCGCAGCACGCCCAGGCATACGCGATGCTCGAGTCGCCCGCCACGGTCTCGACAAGCGGCGCGAGCGCCGGCGGGGGGCGCCTGAGCAGCAGCGTCTCGACGCCGCGGTGCTGGTAGCCGAGCTGGATCTCCAGGTGCAGCACGCGCTCGCCGTGGCACATGAATCGGAAATGGCCGGGCTCGATCACGCTGGCGTGGATGGGGCCGACCCCGACCTCGTGCACCTCGTGCCCCCGCACGCTGAAGAACGGGTACTCGTCCAGTCGCTGCTGGCGCGCGCCTTCGAAGCGCATCGGCTTGAGCCAGGGGTGGCCCTCCGGCAGCAGGCCGGTCTGCTCCCACAGCTCCCGCTCGGGCACCTGCGCGGCGGGGTGGCGGGCCGTCAAGGCGGGGTAGCGGCCGCCCCTGGCCGTGCGCGCCCGGAGCACGCGCAGGGGCGCGCCGGGCGGCTGCAGCACGGCGGTGACCATCAGCGCGTCGCCATCGGGCCGGCCGAACAGCATGAGCAGACGCTCGCCGCCGTCCATTGCTTCGTGGCAGGACTCCGACCAGCGCGCCAGGGTCAAGGGCGCCGGTCCGGTCGCCGGCACGAGAAGAAGCGGTTCGCGGGCCACCTTCACTGCCCCCCGATGGACTGCGCCACCGCCTGCAGCAGCTGAGCCAGCGGCCCGGGCGTGTAGACGCCGAGCATCACCAGCATCGTCACGAAGCCCAGCTTGGGCAGGGCGGTGACGACCGTCTCGCGCACCGGCGGGCGGTGCTGCTCGGGCTCGCCCCAGAGCATCGGGAACAGCAGGCGGCCGGTGGCGACGAAGATGATCGTCAGCATCGTGCACATCAGCGTGAAGGCGATGAGATTGCCGGCCTGCACGATGCCCGAGAGGATCAGCATCTCCGCCATGAAGCTGCCGAAGGGCGGGAAGCCGAGCAGGGCGAAGGTGCCGATGGCGAACAGCAGGCCTGAGAAGGGCAGCACCCTGATCACGCCCGCCAGCGCCCCCGACTCGTTGGTGCCGTAGACCGCGCGAAGGCGGCCCGCGGTGAGGAAGAGCAGCGCCTTCACGAACGCGGCGCTGACGACGTAGAGCAGCACGCCGTAGGCCGCGGCGGGGCCCACCGAAAGGCCGATCGCGATCACGCCCGAGGAGCTCACGCAGGCATAGGCCAGCAGGCGCTTGTAGTTGCGCGCGGCCATCACCTGCACCGCGGCCACGGTCAGCGAGAGGCAGCCCATGATGAGCAGCTCGTTCAGCACGAAGGCCGGCTGCCGGCCCTGGAAGACCTGCAGCACGCGCAGCACCGCGACGACGCTGATGTTGAACTGCACCGCGGCCAGCAACGCGCTGGTGCTCGTCGGCGCGGCCTCGTAGGTCTGCGGCAGCCAGGCGTACACCGGAGCGAGGCCCAGCTTGCTGCCCAGGCCGAACAGCATCAAGGCCAGGCCCAGGCGCTCCCAGCCGTCGCCGGCGGGTGGCAGCGAGGCGCGCATCTCGTCGAAGCGGAAGGCGAGGGATGCTCCCTGCAGCTGGGCCGAGCGGGCCAGGCAGAGGATGCCGAGGAAGGTCAGCGCCAGCGAGATGCTCGAGTACAGCAGGTAGTGCCAGGCCACGCGGCGGGAGGTGGGCATGTCGCCCTGGGCCACCAGCGGCGCGGCGCAAAGCGTCGTCAACTCGATCGCTGCCCACTGCAGCAGCAGGTGGTTGGCCAGGATGCCGGCGTTCATCGCCAGCATGAAGGCGAGCGTCAGCGCCGCGCGCGGGAGGAGCTTGCGAGCCAGCACGCGGGAGCTGCTGACGCGCGACGACATGTAGACGCTGATCCCGAGGAACACGCTGTTGACGAGCAGAAGGAACAGCAGCGAGGTCGCGTCCAGCCGCAGGTAGCCTCCGGCGAAGACCAGCGGCAGGTCGGCGAGCGCAGTGCCGGCCGCGACCATCGATGTCGCGGCCAGCATGGCCAGCGCCACCGCCACCAGCGCGGGGCCGGCCCACAGGCCGCGGTCCGGCCGCCCGCTGCTGAAGCCCTCGATCACCGCCTGGGTCACGCTTGCGCTCCTTCGGAGGCGATCAGCCGGCTGCCGACGGCCACGGTGCCGACGAACACCAGGCTCAGCGCCGCATGCACCGGCAGCGGCCACGGCGTGGGCAGCAGCAGCTCGAACAGGGCGATCGCGTTCTCCATGAAGAGCACCGCCACCAGCTGCGCCGGCGGCGAATCGTTGGCCGCCAGCAGCAGCAGCGAGACCGCCACGGTCGCGGCCACGGTGCCCAGCGTCATCGCCTGGTGCTCGCCCAGCGGCGGCGCGCCGAACTCGAAGGCCAGCACGATCAGCGCGATGGCGATGGCCCAGGCCAGGAGGTTGGAGGGCATCAGGTCGACATGCGCCTGCTGCCTTTGCTCGACGAGCTTCTTCAGCCAGCGCGGGGCAAGCACCACGCGCAGCAGCAGCACCTCGGCCAGCGCCAGCCCCTCGTGCCAGCCGGGCTCGCCATGTCGCACGAAGCCGCCCGCGGCCAGCGCGGCGGCCTGCAGCGCCAGCCACCACGGCGCGGAGCCGAGCTTGCCGAAGAAGACCGGGACCACGGCGGCCGCCAGGAACACCACCAGCGCCAGCGTCACGACGCACCTCCTGCCAGCCAGCCCGAGGCGCCGAGCGCCAGCGCGGCGAGTGCCGTGGCCGCCAGCAGGTAGCGCGGCACGAGGCGCATGCGCAGCCTCGCGGTGAGCGACTCGATGCAGCCCACCAGCACCGCGACGGCCGCCATCAACGCCAGCGAGACGGTGATGGCGAGCGCCGGCCGGGCTTGCACATCCACCGGATTCAGCAGCGCCGCGATCAGCCCGGCATAGATCGTGAGCTTCAAGGCCGCCGCGTACTGCATCGCGGCGAGCTCCGGGCCGCTGTGGTCGAGCACCATCACCTCGTGGACCATGGTCAGCTCGAGGTGGGTCAGCGGGTCGTCCACCGGCACGCGGGCGGCCTCGGCCTGCAACAGCACCAGCAGCACGGCCACGGCCGGCGGGGCGAGCCAGGCGAAGGCCGGGGACTGGTGCCAGTGCCCGACCAGGCCGGCGAAGCTCGTCTGGCCGGTGGCGACGGCCGCGCTGCCGGCGAGCAGGAACAGCGCCGGCTCGATGAAGGCGGTGAACGAGGCTTCGCGCGCCGTGCCCATGCCCTCGAAGGAGCTGCCGACGTCCATCGCCGACAGCATCAGGAACAGCCGCGCCAGCCCCAGCGTGTAGGCGAAGACGATGAAGTCGTGGCTGAACTGCAGCGGCGCGAAGGCGCCAAGCACTGGCGCGATCGATGCGGCGAGCAGCGTGGCTGCCAGCACGACCCACGGCCCCGCCCGGAAGAGCGACGTGGCCACGCTGCTGATGACCGGCCGCTTGCGCATCAGGCGGGCGAGGTCCCAGCCCAGCTGCCACAGGCGCGGGCCGCGCCGGCCGCCCCACCAGGCCTTGGTGCGGTTGACCAGGCCGACCAGCGGCACGGGCGCCAGCAGCACGATCGCGAGGTGCGCCAGGATGGCCAGGGCAGGGCTCACTGCAGCGGGCCCCCTCCCAGCACGATGGCGGCGGCCATCACGACCAGCGCGACCAGCGCGCCGGCAAAGGCAAAGCGGGGGTCGCCTTCGCGCAACTGCCTGGACACTTCGCCGGCCGACTCGTCGCCGTGCTTGACGACCGAGAACAGGCGGCGCTCGACAGCGTCGACGCAGTCGGTGACCAGGTAGGCGTCGTCCGGGAAGTAGGCCTGGGGCGCCTTCTGCCGCCGCAGCAGCACCATCAGCCCGCGAAAGCGTTGCGCGAAATCCCATGAGAAGCCGGAGGCGGTGTACTGCATGCGCGGGTTCGCGGCGGTGTAGCCGCAACCCCAGGTGACGTGGCGCGAGCCCGCGGGTGTGCCGGCAGCGCGCGCCAGACGCGAGCGCAGCCACCACAGCGCGATGGCTGCCGCGGCCAGTGCGCCGGAGACGGCGCCGATGCGCGAGAGCGTCTCGTCCAAGGCCTGCAGGGCGTGGGTGTCGCCCGCCGGGACGCCGGCGAGCGCCAGGCGCACGGCGCCTTCAGCCAGCGCCAGGCCGAGGCCCGGCGCGACACCGAGCGCCACGACGCCGGCGGCGTGCAGCCCCATCGGGGCGAGCATCCAGGCGTTCGCCTCCTGCTTCGGCGCGTGCTCGTTGTCGCGCGGCGAGCCGAGGAACGCCACGCCGAAGGCCCGCGTGATGCTGAGTGCCGACAACGCCCCTACGAAGGCCAGCCCCGCACCGGTGGCGGCCAGCGCCACCTTCGCCCAGGCGGCGACCGGCACGCCGCTGAACAGGCCCGAATAGAGCGTGAACTCGCTGGCGAAGCCGTTCAGGGGTGGCAGCGCCGAGATCGCGATGCCGCCGACGAGAAAGGCGACCGAGGTGGCCGGCATCAGCCGGGCCAGGCCGCCGAGCTTCTCCACATCCACCGTGCCGGTCGCCTGGTAGACCGCCCCGGCGGCGTAGAACAGCTGGCACTTGAAGAAGGCGTGGTTGAGCACGTGCATCAGCCCGCCGGCGAAGCCGAGCGCGACCAGCGGCGCCTGGCCCCACGCCAGGCCGAGGCAGCCCAGGCCGAAGCCCAGGCCGGCGATGCCCACGTTCTCGGTCGACGAATAGCCCAGCAGGCGCTTCAGGTCGCGCTGGCCGACGGTGTAGAGCGCGCCGATCACGGCCGACAGCAGGGCGAAGCCGACCAGGAACCAGCCCATCCACTCGTCCGGCCGGCCCATCAGCAGGACGAAGCGCACCAGTGCATACAGGCCGGCCTTGTGGATCACGCCGGACATGAGGGCCGAGACGTGGGCCGGGGCGGCGGCATGCGCGCGCGGCAGCCAGGAGTGGAAGGGGAAGAAGGCCGACTTCAGCCCGAAGCTGGCCAGCAGCAGCAGGAAGACGAGGTTGCGCTCCGAGCCGGGGTTGGCGCGCAGCCAGGCGCCGAAGCGGCCCAGCTCCCACGAGGCGGCGTGGGTGTACAAGATCATGAAGGCCGCGACCAGGAAGATCAGGCCGATGTGCGTCGAGACCAGGTAGTTGAAGCCGGCGAAGCGCACCTTCTGGTTCGGGTAGTCCCAGATCACCAGCAGCCAGGCCGCCAGGGCGGCGATCTCCCAGCCGAGCAGGAAGACGAGCGCGTGCTCGGCGGTGTAGACCAGCACGAAGGACAGCGCGGTGAGGTTCAGCAGCGCGTAGTGCACGCCCAGGTGCCGTTCACGGCCTTCGAGATGCCGGCCGAGGTAGCCGATCGCGTAGAGGCTGCCCAGCCAGGTCATTGGCAGCGACCAGGCGAGGAAGAAGGCGCCCAGCGCGTCCAGCCGCATCTTCAGCGTGCCCACCGGGTGGGCCCAGGCCAGCTGAGCCTCCAGCGCCGGGGAACCCCACAGCACCGGCCAGGCCGCCCACAGCACCAGCGCCGCCGCCACACCCTGCGTGGCCAGGCCGGCCGCGGCCCGGGCCCGGTTGCCCATCGGCAGCAGGCACGCAGCGGCGCCGACCAGCAGCAAGGCCTGGGCAGCCAGCAGGGCGTTCATGCGCGGGGGCTCATGGCAATCAAATCAAGTACGGCTCGTATGATACTCGCATGTTAATGTCATACTACTGTCCATGGAACTGAAGACCGCCCGGCTCACGGTGCTGATCGATCCCGCCAAGAAGAAGGCCTTCGAGGAGCTGTGCGCGCGCCAGGACGTGACGCCGTCCCAGGTGGTGCGCCGCCTGATCCGCGAATACCTCGCGCAGCACGGGGTCGGCTTCGTGCCCAGCGGCTCGGAAGCGGCAGAGAACGCAGCCGAGAAGGGCTGAGGCGAGGGCGGGGCGCGAAAGCGGCGAGGCCCGCGGTGCGGGCGCACGCGCGGGCCTCGACAGGAGCAGGTCGGGGCGCTCAGCGCACCCGCATGCCCGGCTGGGCGCCGGGGAAGGGCTCGAGCACGAAGATGCCCGGGTTGTTCTTCTCGTCCGCGTGGCTCGCGGCCAGCACCATGCCCTCGGAAAGGCCGAACTTCATCTTGCGGGGCGCCAGGTTGGCGACCATCACGGTCAGCTTGCCGACCAGGTCTTCCGGCTTGTAGGCGCTCTTGATGCCGGAGAAGACGTTGCGCGTCTTGCCTTCGCCCACGTCGAGCGTGAGCCTCAGCAGCTTGTCGGAGCCTTCGACGTGCTCGGCGTTGACGATCTTCGCGATCCGCAGGTCGACCGCGGCGAAGGTGTCGATCTTGATCTCCGGCGCGATCGGCTCGCCGCCGGGCAGCTGGGCCGCCTCGGCCGCGGGCGCCGGCAGCTCGAACAGGGCATCGAGCAGCTTCGCATCCACGCGCTGCATCAGGTGCTCGTAGGCGCCGATGGTGTGCGCCCCCAACGCCCGGCCCGCGTCGGCCAGCACCAGCGGCTCGATGCGCAGGAAGGCCTCGACCTTGGCCGCCATCGCCGGCAGCACCGGCTTGAGGTAGATGGTCAGCAGGCGGAAGGCCTCGATGCAGGTGCTGCACACGTCGTGCAGGGCGGCGGAGTTCTCAGGGTTCTTGGCCAGTTCCCAGGGCTTGTGCTGGTCGACGTACTCGTTGACCTTGTCGGCCAGGGCCATGGTCTCGCGCAGGGCCTTGCCGTACTCACGCTCCTCGTAGAGCGACTCGATGGTGGCGCGGTGGGCGCGCAGCGTCTCCAGCAGGCTGGAGCCCTCGACGCCCAGGTCGCCCGACAGCGTGCCGCCGAAGCGCTTGGCGAGGAAGCCCGCGGCGCGGCTGGCGATGTTGACGAACTTGCCCACCAGGTCGGCGTTCACCCGGGCGATGAAGTCGTCGGGATTGAAGTCGATGTCCTCGACGCGGGCGTTGAGCTTGGCCGCGATGTAGTAGCGCAGCCACTCGGGGTGCAGGCCGAGCTCGAGGTACTTCAGCGGCGAGATGCCGGTCCCGCGGCTCTTGCTCATCTTCTCGCCGCTGACGGTGATGAAGCCGTGCACGAAAACGTGGTCGGGCACCTTGCGGCCCGAGAAGTGCAGCATCGCGGGCCAGAACAGCGTGTGGAAGGTGGTGATGTCCTTGCCGATGAAGTGCACCTGCTCCAGCGCGGGGTCCGCCAGCAGGGCGGCCATGTCCAGGCCGCGCTTGCCGCAGTAGTTGGCCAGCGAGGCGAGGTAGCCGATGGGCGCGTCCAGCCAGACGTAGAAGTACTTGCCCGGCGCGTCGGGGATCTCGATGCCGAAGTAGGGCGAGTCGCGCGAGATGTCCCAGTCGCCAAGGGCGGTCTTGCCTTCGGCATCGGTGACGAACCACTCGCGGATCTTGTTGAGGACCTCGGGCTGCAGCCGGCCCGGCTCGTTCATCCAGCCCTGCAGGAACTCCACGCAGCGCGGGTCCGACAGGCGGAAGAAGTAGTGCTCGCTGCTCTTGATGACCGGCGTGGCGCCGGACAGCGCGGAGTACGGGTTCTTCAGCTCGGTGGGCGTGTAGACCGCGCCGCAGACCTCGCAGTTGTCGCCGTACTGGTCCTTGGAGCCGCAGCGGGGGCACTCGCCCTTGATGAAGCGGTCGGGCAGGAACATGCCCTTCTCGGGGTCGAAGAACTGCTCGATCGTGCGCACGTCGATCAGCTCGTTCTTGCGCAGGGCGAGGTAGACCTCCTTGGCCAGCGCGTGGTTCTCGGGCGCGTCGGTCGAGTGCCAGTTGTCGAAGGCGATGTGGAAGCCCTCGAGGTAGCGCGCGCGGCCCGCGGCCACCTCGGCCACGTAGGCCTGCGGCGTCTTGCCCGCCTTCTCGGCGGCGATCATGATCGGCGCGCCGTGGGTGTCGTCGGCGCAGACGAAGTGCACCTCGCTGCCGCGCATGCGCTGGAACCGCACCCAGATGTCCGCCTGGATGTACTCCATCATGTGCCCGATGTGGAAGGGCGCATTGGCGTAAGGCAGGGCGGTGGTGACGAAGAGCTTGCGGGTCATGGGTTTGGCGCCGATGTCGGGGCGAGACGATCCCAAGTGGCGAAAATGTCAATTCTAGGCGCCAGCCCCGATCCAGCCACCCCATACGACATCCTCATGACGCGCGTTCGGCCCCTCGTGGCCGCCCTGGCGGCACTCCTCGCCGGCTGCACCAGCTACGGCACGGGCTCGCTGCGCGGCGGCGAGACGGCGGAGCAGGTCACGGCCGACATGGGCGCGCCGACCGGCCGATACCCGCTGCCCGGCGGCGGCACGCGGCTGGAGTTCGCCCGCGGCCCCTTCGGCAAGCACACCTTCATGGTGGACCTCGATCGCGAAGGGCACGTGCGGCACTGGGAACAGGTCCTGCGCGAAGACCTCTTCAACCAGGTGGTGCCGGGCATGACGAGCGAAGAATTGCGCTTCCGCTTCGGCCGCCCCAGCCACGTGAACGGCATCTGGCGCGGCGCGACCGTCTGGTCCTGGCGCTACGAAACGCCCTTCTGCCAGTGGTTCCAGGTGACGGTGGAGCCCGACGGCCATGTGCGCGACGCCGGCTACGGCCCCGATCCCTTGTGCGAAGTGAACGAACGCGACGACCTCCCATGACCCAGACGATCCCCGGCACGATCCGCCTGCACGGCATTCCCAACTGCGACACCGTCAAGCGAGCCCGCGCCTGGCTGGCCGAACGGGGCGTGCCGCACGAGTTCATCGATTTCAAGAAGGTCGGCGCCAGCGAGGGCGACCTCCAGCGCTGGGCCGCCGCGGTCGGCTGGCAACAGCTGCTCAACCGCCAGGGCACCACGTGGCGCAAGCTCGAACCGACCACCCAGGCCGAGGTCGTCGACGAGGCCAGCGCGCGCCGGCTGATGCAGGCACACACCAGCGTCATCAAGCGGCCGGTGGTGGAGTGGGGCGACGGCTCGGTGAGCGTCGGCTTCTCCCCCGACGATTGGGCCAAGCGAATCCCGCGGAACTGATTGTTCGATTTGTGACCGTCCGCAAGTGCCGCTCCCGGCAGCGCCTTGCGCAACGTCACAACTGGTGACGAACCAGAGCCGGTGTGAACGGGGCGTCACTACATCATTGCTGATTGCGGCCGATTCAGCATGCAGCGCTGCTCGGGTTGAGCAGCCCTTGCCGAAGCCGCTACCACCATGATCCGACACCGTGACCGCGAGGGTCTCCCTCGGCGGCGCTGGCCTTGCGCTGGCCCGTTCAGCCTGATTGCCCTGGTCGTGCTTGCCGCGTGCAGCGGCAGCGGCGGCGATGACAGCGCCGAGGCGCAGGATGCCGAGAGGCAGCAGGCGCAGGGCTACGAACGAGTGGCCGGCACCCAGGCCGACGCTGTCCGCCTGGCCCACCAGGCCACCTTCGGCCCGACCGAGGCGCTGGTGGCGGACATCCAGGCCAAGGGCGCCAAGCCCTGGATCCTCGAGCAGTTCACGCTCGCCAACTCGCGCTACACCCTCGGCGGCAACGACGCCGCCGACAAGAACACCTCGCGCACCGACTACTGCTCGCTGCCCGAGAACATCGGCAACAAGAACTGCTGGCGCGACTACTACTCCGCCGAGCCGCTGGTGTGGGACTTCTACCGCAACGCGGTGCGCAACCCCGACCAGCTGCGCCAGCGGGTCGCCCTGGCCCTTTCGCAGCTGCTGGTGATCAGCAACGTCGACGTCGACGGCACCTACGGCCTGCGCCTGTACCACAACGCCCTGCTCGACGGCGCCTTCGGCAACTACCGCGACCTGCTGCGCAAGGTGGCCCGCTCGCCGATGATGGGCGAGTACCTCAACCACGTGAACAACGACGCCGCGGCGCCGAACGAGAACTTCGCCCGCGAGCTGCTGCAGCTGTTCACCATCGGCCCCTGCAGGCTCAACACCGACGGCAGCCTGTCCGGCGGCACCTGCACGGCCACGTACGACAACGACCGCGTCCGCAACTACGCCTATGCCCTGACCGGCTGGACCTATCCGGCCGGCGGTGCCAACCGCTGGGGCTGCTGGCCGTCCGGCGCGAACTGCCACTACCTCGGCGGCGACATGGTCGAGGCCGGCGGCATGCTGCGCGACACGCAGTCGCGCAAGCTCCTGCAAGGCGTCGTGGTGCCCGCCGGTTCGAGCGCCAGCGCGGCGCTCGAGAAGGTGCTGGACAGCCTGATGGCGCATCCGAATGTCGGCCCCTTCGTCGGCCGCCACCTCATCCAGCAGCTGGTCACGAGCAACCCGTCGCCGACGTACGTGGCGCGGGTCGCCAAGGCGTTCAACGCCGGCCTGTACGGCGACATCGGCAGCGGCACCAAGGGCGACCTGCGGGCCACCGTGGCCGCCGTCCTGCTCGACAAGGAAGCCCGCGGCGCCAGCCCGGCCGCCACCGCCGGCCGCCTGCGCGAGCCCATCCAGCTGTTCACCGGCGCCATCCGTGCGATCGGCGGCGACACCGACGGCGCGGCCTTCGGCTACTACCAGGGCGAGGCCCTGAGCCAGCACGTGTTCCGCTCGCCGACCGTCTTCAACTACTACGCCGCCGACTTCCCGGTCAGCGGCACCAGCCTCGTCGGCCCGGCCTTCGGCATCAACAACGCCAGCACGGCCCTGAACCGCATGAACTACCTGAGCATGCTGTTCGACTGGGGCGGCTCCAAGCCGCAGGCGGACATCCCCGGCGCCGTGGGCACCTACGCGAAGTACGACGCCTGGCTCGCCGACGCGGCGGATGCCGGCGCGCTGGTGGACCGCATGAGCCGCCTGGTGCTCGGCACCACGCTGCCCGAGCCGGCGCGCGCCTCGGTGATCGACGCCGTCGCCCAGTTCAACGACAAGTCCTGGCCCGACACCTGGCGCCAGTGGCGGGTGCGCCGTGCAGCCTGGCTGGTCCTGGCCTCGCCGCAATACCAGATCGTCCGCTGACCCCCGAATACCTGCGAGCCTCACCATGACCCGCTCCCATCCTTCCCATCTGAGCCGGCGCGACTGGCTGCGCATGTTCGGCGGCGCCGCCGGCCTGGCCGCGCTCGGCGGCGTCGGCACCCTGGTGGCGCCGCGCGAAGCGCAGGCCGGCGACTACCGCGCCCTGGTCTGCATCTTCCTGTTCGGCGGCAACGACGGCTTCAACATGCTGGTGCCGACCGACAACACGCGCCACGGCCAGTACGCCACCGCCCGCGGCGAGCTCGCGTTGCCGCAGGCCGCGCTGCTGCCGCTGGCGGGCAGCCAGTACGGCTTCCACCCCGCCATGCAGTCGCTGCTGCCGGCCTGGTCCGCCAAGCGGCTCGCGCCCGTCCTCAACGTCGGCCCGCTGGCCGCGCCGCTGACCAAGGAGCAGTACCTGGCCGCGGGCGCGGATTCGCCCCTGGTGCCGGACAACCTCTTCTCGCACTCCGACCAGCAGCATGCCTGGGAAGGTGCCAGCACCGACAGCCTGTCGCGCACCGGCTGGGGCGCCCGCACCGCCGAGACCATGGCCACCACCTACCCGGTGATCTCGCTGGGCGGCAACAGCCGCTTCACCAGCGGCAACTCGGGCTTCGGCCTGGTCCTGCCCGGCCCGGGCGGCCAGTTCGCCGCCAGCGGCCTGCGGCCCGAGGACATGAACTGGGTCGCCAACCAGAAGCGCAAGGCGGCCGTGGATGCCCTTTACGCGGCGGGCCAGGCCAGCCAGCTGGGCGAGGTCTTCGCCGCGCAGCAGCGCGATGCCTTCGCCATGTCGGAGCGCCTTGCCGCCCTGGTGGCGGGCAAGCCCGGCGATCCCGACGTCCCGGCCGCGATCGACACCGCCTTCGGCTCCCTGATCGACGGCACGACGCTGGCCACCGACCTGGCGGGGCAGCTCTACCAGATCGCCAAGCTGATTGCCGGCCGCCAGCAGGTGCAAGGCGACCGCCACATCTATTTCGCCGGCATCGGCGGCTTCGATACCCACGCCGGGCAGATCGCCAACGGCGACAGCACGCAAGGCCTGCACGCCGGCCTGCTGACGGAGGTGGCCGACGCGATGGCCGCGTTCGACAGCGCCATGCAGGGCCTCGGCCTGGGAAAACAGGTCACCGCCTTCACCCAGAGCGACTTCGGCCGCACCTTCCTGCCCAACAACAGCCATGGCTCCGACCATGCCTGGGGCAACGTGCAGCTGGTCTGCGGCGGCGCCGTCAACGGCGGGACGACGTACGGCACCTATCCCACGCCGGTGCTGGGCGGCCCCGACGACGTCGGCGTGCAGGACTGGGAGAAGCAGGGCCGGTGGATCCCCACCGCGAGCGTCGACCAGTACGCCTCGACGCTGCTGACCTGGTTCGGTGCCACCGCCACGCAGGTCGACACCATCCTGCCCGGCCTCGCCGCCTTCGGCGACAAGCGCTCGCTGGGGTTTGTCTAGCCCCCACGCCCCCTTGCCAGGGGGCGCCTTGCAGGCCCCCCGTGGGGGCTCGCGCAGCGGACCGGCGAAGCCGGATCCGCGCACGCCCTCGCTGGTGAGCGGCGCCGCGCGCGCTCAGCGCGGCAGTTCGAGTTGAAGCGTGCCGCTGCGCGACCAGGCCTCGGCCTCCTCGCGCAGCAGGTGCAGCGTGCGCGGCTGGGTGGCCGCCCATTCGGTCTGCCAGCGCAGGCGCGCGTTCTGGCCGTGCCGCTCGAGGTCGATCGCGTCGCCGTCGACCGGCGAGCGGGCGTGGCACTTGATCACCGCCAGCCGCAGGCACAGCAACTGCCAGGCGACACCGTGCCGCGTCAATGCCTCGTCGATCTTGCGCAGGCCGCCCCGCTGGCCGAGGACCAGGTCGGCGACCCGCCGCTGCTGGCTTTGCGAGAAGCCGGCCGCGTCGACGTTCGCCACCAGATAGGCGCTGTGGCGGTGGTGGTCGTGGTGCGACACCATCAGGCCGATCTCGTGCAGGTCCGCTGCCCAGCGCAATTCGTTGCGCCGCTCGCCGTCGGCCTGCGGGTCGACCTGCCTGTGCCAGCGCAATGCCAGCTCGCGCACCCGCCGGGCCTGCTCGCGGTCGACCGCGAAGCGGTGCTGCAGCCGCTGGACCGAATCGTCGCGAAGGTCGTGGCCGCGGGCCTGGTGACGGGCGACCAGCCGGTCGTGCAGGTCGATGATCACGCCCTGCCGCAGCGCGCCCTTGGCCGGCAGGAGGTTCTCGATGCCGAAGTGCGTTGCCAGCGTGTAGAGGATGGCCAGGCCGCCGGCCAGCACCGGCTTGCGCTCCGCCTTGAGCCCCGGCAGGGCGATGCGCTCGACCGAGCCGGCAGCGATGCACTCGCCGATCAGCCAGCGCAGGCCGTCGGGCGTGATGCGCCCGTCGGTGCGCCCGCTCGCGGCGAGCACCTCGGAGACGGCGCCCGCGGTCCCCGACGAGCCGAGCGCTTCGCGCCAGCGGTCGGGCGTGTAGGCGGCCAGCGCCTCTTCCAGCTCGGCGCCGGCAGCGACCTGGGCCGCCCGGAACGCGGCCGCCGTGTAGCGACCGTCCGGGAAATAGCGCATGGAAAGGCTGACGCTGCCGACCTGGAACGACTCGGCCTGGCTCGGCGTCCTCCCGCGGCCGAGGATCATTTCCGTCGAGCGCCCGCCTATGTCTATCACCAGCCGCCGCTCGTCCGACGGCTGCAGGTGCGAGACCCCGGCGTAGATCAGCCGGGCCTCTTCGCGGCCGGAGATCACCTCGATCGGAAAGCCGAGCACGGCCTGCGCCCGCTCGAGGAAGGCATTGCGGTTGCGTGCCTCGCGCAGCGTCTGCGTGGCCACCGCGCGGACCTGCGGCGCGTCCAGCCCGGCCAGGCTCTCGCGGAATCGCTTCAGGCAGGCCAGGCCGCGCTGCGCCGCCTCGTCGGTCAGCATGCCGTCGGCGTCGAGCCCCGCGCCGAGCCGGACGGTCTCCTTCAGGTAAAGCTGGCGGCGGTAGCGCCCTTCGCGGACTTGACCGATCTCAAGCCGGAAGCTGTTCGAACCCATGTCGATGGCCGCCAGCAGGCCGGAGGGGGAGGGCAAACTTAGGGACATGGCCACGAATTGTGCAGGCGAAGTCAAGGGTGAACCGGCAGAATCCGGCCCAAACACCCTCAGTGGAGAGAGATAACCATGTTGCGCATGACCTCCCAGGCCGGAAAGCCGGCGCGGCTCGGCCGCACCGGCCGCCATGCCCTGAAGCTGGTGGCCATTGCCGCCCTGGCCAGCTGCGGTGGCTCGCACTCCCCGGATGCCTCGTCGATGGTCGAGGAGGACCGCGCCCAGGCCCAGGCCCAGACGCAGGCCCCGGTGGATTACGGCGCCGGCCCGGGCGTGGCTTACGACGAGTCCCAGGACACCGGCCGCGAGGCCATCCTCGGCCAGCAGACTGCCCTCGGCATCTCGGTGCCCAGCGGCCCCCCTGACGCGAACGTCAAGGGTGTCTTCGGTGCCCCGTTCAGCTGGCCTCTCATCCCTCTGCACACCATCCTGCTGCCCGACGGCCGCGTGCTGAGCTACGGCAGCAAGCCGAGCGGCATCCAGGGGGCGCTCCTGAACTACGCCATCTGGGACCCTGCGCTGGGCATGGGCTCGAAGTCCAAGCTCCTGCTGTCCAACACCACCGGCACCGACATCTTCTGCGCCGGCCAGGCCCTGCTGCCGGGCAGCGGCAACGTCCTCATCGTCGGCGGCGACCGCATCGTGAACGGCCAGCGCAACTACGCCAACCGCGACGTCAACCTCTTCACACCAGCCGACAACGCCTTGACGAAGCAGGGCCAGTCGATGGCCTACCAGCGCTGGTACGCCACCCTGATCACCACCGCCAACGGCGAGCAGGCCGTGATCGGCGGGCGGGACGACCGGTACTACGAAGGCAACAGCCAGTACCCCCCGACCGACGACACCTACGCCAGCACGCCCGAGGTCTACAGCGCCACCACCGGCTGGCGCACGCTGACCACCGCCAAGAGCGACTACGCCTACGGCTCGGTGCTGCAGAGCTGGAACTACCCACGCGCCTGGTGGAGCCCGGCCGGCCAGGTCTTCATCCTGGTCACCTCGGGCAAGATCTTCTCGCTCGACGTCGCGGGCACGGGCAAGGTCGTGCAACTGCCTGGCACGCTGCCCTCGGGCAACTACAACCTGCCGGCGGTGATGTACCAGCCGGGCAAGATCCTCTCGGTGCGCGATGCCGGCAAGGCGGTCACGGTGGACATCAACGGCGAAGCCCCGGTGATCGCGCCCACGGCCTCGCTGATGGGCGACCGCCAGTTCGGCAACGCCACGGTGCTGGCGGATGGCAAGGTCTGGGCCAACGGCGGCTCCTCGACGGCCAACGACCTCGTCGGCGCGTTCTACGACTCCGAGACCTGGGATCCGGCCACCGGCACCTGGACGCCGGCCGCCACCGCGGTCAAGCCGCGCCTGTACCACAGCATCTCGATGCTGATGCCTGACGGCACGGTGCTCACCGGCGGAGGCGGCGCGCCCGGCCCGGTGTCCAACATGAACGCGGAGATCTACTTCCCGCCCTACCTCTACAAGAACGATGGCTCCGGCCTGCCGGCGACGAGGCCGGGCATCGTCACCGCACCCTCGGCCGCGAACTGGGGCGATGCGATCCCGGTGGTGATGAACAACAAGAACGCCGTTGCCCGCATGACGCTCGTGCGCTTCGGTGCCGTGACCCACGCGTTCAGCAACGAGCAGCGCTTCCAGGACCTGAGCTTCACCCAGAGCGGCAAGAACCTGACGGTGACGCTGCCCGCTTCGGCCAACAATGCGCCACCGGGCTACTACATGCTGTTCGCCCTCGACGCGCAGGGCGTGCCTTCCAAGGCCAAGGTGCTGCGGCTGGGCAGCTGACCGGTGCCCCGGCGGCCCGGGGTCATCTCGCCGCTTGAATTAAGATCAGAGACTGTCGCCGCGCCCCACCGGGCGCGGCTTTGTTTTCGCCCGGCCGCCGAATGACCCTGCTCTACATCATCGCCGCCACGCTCATCGGCGGCGTGCTGTCGGTGGTGATCGCCGCCTCGATGACCTTCGCCGTGCTGGGCCGGCTGGTCAAGCACCTGGTCAGCCTTTCCACCGGCGTGCTCCTGGCGACGGCGCTGCTGCACGTGCTGCCCGAGGCGTTCGAGAGCAGTGTCAGTCCGGATGCGCTGTTCGCCACCCTTCTGGCGGGGCTGCTGTTCTTCTTCCTGCTGGAAAAGGCCGAGCTCTACCGCCACGCCCACCACCACGAGGGCGACGGGCACGGGCACCATCACCACTTCGATGCCGAGCAGGCCGGCCGCGGCGGCTTCAGCGTGCTGGTCGGTGACAGCATCCACAACTTCTGCGACGGCATCATCATCGCCGCCGCCTTCCTCGCCAGCCCGGAGCTGGGCGCCACCACCTCGCTCGCGATCATCCTGCACGAGATTCCGCAGGAGGTGGGCGACACCATCGTGCTGATCAACGCCGGCTTCAGCCGTCGCAAGGCCTTGCTGTACAACGCGATGTCGGGCCTGACGGCGGTCGCCGGCGGGATCCTCGGCTATTTCGTGGTCGGGACCTGGCAGGCCATGTTCCCCTACCTGCTGGTGGTGGCCTCGAGCAGCTTCATCTACGTGGCCGTGGCCGACCTGATCCCGCAGATGCAGCGTCACCTGCCCTGGCGCGAGCTGGTGGCGCAGGTGGCCTGGATAGGCGCGGGCCTGGCGATCATCCTGGCCGCGACCCACTGGCTGCACGGCGGCTGACCCGCCGCCGTGCGCCGTGCCGGCGCATCACTTGATGACCAGGATGGGCACTTCGGAGTGGGTCAGCACCTTCTGCGTCTCGCTGCCGAGCAACAACGCGCTCACGCCGCGCCGGCCGTGCGAGGCCATGACGATCAGGTCGCAGCCCTGGCTCTTGGCGTGGTCGGTGATCGCCTCCCAGGGGTGCAGTGCCTCGATGGTGTGGCCCGCGCAGTCCAGGCCCTCCTTGGTGGCCTCGTCGACCACGGCCTTCACCCGCGCCGAGGCGATGCGCTCCTGGGCGTCGTAGAACTCCTGCGGCGGGACCGGCTGCATCTCCGAGATCGCGCTGTAGGGGAAGGGCTCCTTCACGCTGATGGTCGACAGCTTGGCTCCCAGGGTCTTGGCCAGCGTGATCGCGGTCTTGACGGCCTTGGCGGTGATGTCCGAGCCGTCGGTCGGGACCAGGATGTTGCGGTACATGCGGCACTCCTTTCTGGTGTCTGCCGGGCAACGGCCGGGCACGAGCGAAGTGTTGCGCGTTCGGCGCCGCTTGTCTTGACCCCTGTCAAGGCCGGGGCGCGGGCCTTCTCAGCAGCGGGCGACCGGCCGCGCCGGGTCGGCCGACCACTCGCTCCACGAGCCGGGATAAAGCGCGGATCCCGGCAGCCCGGCGGCCTCCATCGCGAGCAGGTTGTGGCAGGCGGTGACCCCTGAACCGCAGTAGTGGGCGATGCGCTCCGGCGCCGTCCCGAAGGCCTCGAACACGCGGCGCAGCTCCGCCGCGGGCCGGAAGCGGCCGTCCGGGCCCAGGTTGTCCTTGAAGAAGCGGTGGCGCGCGCCGGGGATGTGGCCGGCCTGGGTGTCGAGCGGCTCCACCTCGCCGCGGTAGCGCTCGCCTGCGCGCGCGTCGACCAGCAGGCAGGCTCCCGGTTCCTCGAGGAGGCGGGCCGCATCGATCGTCGGCATGGCCTGCGGACGCAGCGGGTAGCCTTCGGCGGCCGGCGCGTGAGGGGTCACCCCTTGCTCCAGCGGCCCGCCGGCGGCTTGCCAGGCCGCCAGGCCGCCGTCCAGCACGGCGACTTCGGTGTGACCGAGCCAGCGCAGCAGCCACCACGCGTGGGCCGCGTAGGGCCCGCCCTGGGCGTCGCAGGCGACAACCGGCGTGTTCCCCGCGATGCCCCAATGCGCCAGCGTTGCCGCCAGCGCCTCGCGCGACGGCAGGGGATGTCGGCCACCGTCGATCGCGCCCCGCACGGTCTTCGGCCCGCACAGGTCACGGTCCAGGTGGGCGTAGCGGGCGCCTGGCAGGTGGCCGGCAACGAAGGCTGCCTCGCCCGCGTTCACGTCGGCCAGGTCGAAGCTGCAGTCCAGCACCACCGGCCAGTCCGGCGTGTCCAGCCGGGAGTGAAGTTCGGCAGCGCTGATCAGCGGAGCAGGGAGCGGCTGGGCCATGGTGGTTCTCAGGACTCGAAGGTGGAGGTGTCGTTCGCCGCCGCCGCGGCGCTGCGCTGCCGCAGCCGGGTGGCGGCGAGGCCGGCGCCGACGATCAGCGCCATGCCGGCCAGGGCGCTGGCCGTGACCGGGTCATCGAAGAGCAGCACGCCGTAGGCGAAGGAGAACACGATCCCCATGTACTGCAGGCTGGCGTTCGACAAGGCCTTGCCGATGGCATAGGCGCGGGTCATCAGCATCTGGGCGACGGTGGCCAGCACGCCGGTGGCCAGCAGCAGCGCGATGCCCGTCCAGGTGTGCGGATGGACGCCGCTCGCGATCGTCAGCATGGCGCCTGCGAGGAGGCCGCCCAGCGAGAAGTAGAAGACCACGCGGTACTCCGGCTCCCCGACGCGGCCGAGCGCCGTGACCTGCATGTAGGCCAGGGCGGCACCGACGCCCGAGGCCAGGCCCGCCAGCGCACCGCGGAACTGGTCCTTGTCCAGCGTCGGCTGCAGTACCAGCGCCACTCCGGCAAAGCCGGTGAGCACGGTGGCGATGAGCCGGGGGTCGACGCGGGCGGAGCCCATCACGATGGCCCCGCCGATGAGGAACAGCGCCATCCAGACCGAGCTCATGTAGTTGAGCGTGATGGAGGTGGCCAGCGGAAGCTGGCCGATCGAATAGAACCACAGCACCAGCGAGATCACACCGATCAGGCTGCGCCAGAAATGCATGCCCGGCACCGAGGTGCCGAGGCTGCCGCCGCGAAGGCGAGTGAGGCCGGCGATGAAGACCATGCCCACCAGGCTGCGGTACATCACGATCTCGCCGGCGCCGTAGTGCGCCGAGGCGAGCTTCACGCACACGCCCATCGTCGAGAACAGCAGCGACGCGAGCAGCATCAACACGGGCGCGGACACTAGTAGCCGATCCCCATTGCTTCGCGCACTTCCTTCATCGTCTGGCGCGCGATCGTCCGCGCCCGCTCGGTGCCCATCTCGACTATCCAGTGCACCTGCTTCGGGTTGGCAAGGTAGGCCTCGGCGCGCTCGTGCCAGGCTCGCTGCTCTTGCTGGATGGCCTCGATCACCGGCTGCTTGCAGTCCAGGCAGCCGATGCCGGCAGTGGTGCAACCCTGGTGCGCCCAGGCTTGCGTCCCGGTGCTCGAGTAGAGCTGGTGGAAGGGCCAGACGGGGCAGCGTGCCGGGTCGCCCGGATCGGTGCGCCGCACCCGCTGCGGGTCCGTCGGCATGCGGCGGATCTTCTGCTCGACCACCTCGGGCGGGTCACGCATCTCGATGGTGTTGTCGGCACTCTTGCTCATCTTCTCGCCGTCCAGGCCGGGCAGGCGGGCGGTCTCGGTGAACAGCGCGGCGGGCTCGGTCAGCACCGGCTCCTCGCGGCCGCGGCCGTAGAGGTGGTTGAAGCGGCGGGCGACCTCGCGCGTGACCTCGACGTGGGCTGCCTGGTCCTCGCCCACCGGCACGAAGTTGGCGCGGTAGATCAGGATGTCGGCGGCCTGCAGCAGCGGGTAGCCGAGGAAGCCGTAGGTGGAGAGATCGCGCCCGGGCTGGGTCGATATCTGGTGCTTGTAGCTCGGCACGCGCTCGAGCCACGAAAGCGGCGTGCCCATCGCGAGCAGCGCGAAAAGCTCGGCATGTTCGGGCAGGCGGCTCTGGATGAACAGCGTCGCGCGCTTCGGATCCACACCCGCTGCAAGCCAGTCCACCACCATGTCGTAGACGTTGCGCTCGATGACCTCGCGCTCCTGGTAGTGGGTGGTCAGCGCGTGCCAGTCGGCGACGAAGAAGAAGCAGTCATGGTCCTGCTGCAGCCGGACCCAGTTCTTCAGGGCGCCGTGGTAGTGGCCGAGGTGCAGCGCGCCGGTGGGGCGCATGCCGGAGACGACGCGGGCTCGCATGGGGGGCGATTCTGGCAGACGCATAAACTCTCGCCCCTCATGAAAAGAATCGTGATCCTGCTCTCGGGCCGCGGCAGCAACATGCAGGCCATCGTGGAGCGTTGCGCCGAGGAGCGTTGGCCGGCGCAGGTCGTCGGGGTGGCCAGCAACAAGGCGGATGCCGAAGGGCTGGCGTGGGCCGCCGGGCACGGCATCGCCACCGCGGCGGTCGACCACAAAGGTTTCGCCTCGCGCGAGGCCTTCGATGCGGAGCTTCAGCGGGTCGTCGATCTCTGGCAGCCCGACCTTCTCGTGCTGGCCGGCTTCATGCGCATCCTCGGGGCGGGCTTTGTCCGCCACTACGAGGGCCGCCTGCTGAACGTGCACCCCTCGCTGCTGCCGGCCTTCACGGGTTTGCACACCCATCGCCGGGCGATCGAGGCGGGCTGCAAGGTGGCCGGCGCCACCGTGCATTTCGTGACGCCTGAACTGGACCACGGGCCCATCGTTGCCCAGGCGACCGTGCCGGTGCTGCCGGGGGACGACGAGGAGACTCTGTCGGCCCGGGTGCTTGCGCAGGAGCACCGCCTCTACCCGCTGGCCGTGCGCTGGTTCGTGCTGGGGCAGCTGAAGCTCGTCGACGGCGTCGTCACGCAGCTCGCGGGCGAGCCGCAGTGGATCAGCGGCTGAGGCGCATCAGGGCGCGACGGGCAGCAGGCCCGCGGCGATGTTGATCGCCAGGGCCAGGATGGCGGCATTGAAGCCGAACGAAAGCAGGGCCTGAAGCAGCACCAGGCGGCGCATCGGCCGGCTCGTGATCACCACGTCCGCCGTCTGCGCGGCCACGGCGATCGTGAACGAGAAGTACAGAAAGTCGGCGTAGTTCGGCTGGAAGTGGGGGTCGTCGTCGGGGAAGCGCAGGCCTGAGGGCGGACGATGGCGGTAGTAGTGGCTCGCGTAGTTCAGCGTGAAGACGATGGGCAGCAGCAACCAGGCCCCGGCCACCGTGCTGACCGCCAGCGCAACATGGACGAGCGCCAGTGGAGCGCCTGCCTGGCCGTGCCGTATCGAGGCCAGTTCGGCCACGATGGCCGCGAGGCTCGCCACCGAGGCGCCGACGACCAGGCCCAGCACCACGGCGGCGCCGGGCGTCTGCGCGATGGCGCTGCGCCGCAGGTGCGCGTGGTCGGCCCGGATCATCAGCCAGGCCATGAGGGCGAGATAGGCCCAGACGCCGATGTTCCAGCCGACGAGCACGCGGCTGATCACCGTGCTGGCCGGCGCCGCCCAGCCGCCGGCCAGGCCGATCAGCACCGCGAGCGACATCCGCGGCCGCACCGCGACATGGGACCAGAAGCGCTTCACCGTGCCACGGGATAATCCATACATGCATCCTAATGCCCTGCTGGACCTGGCCACCGATCTCCTGCGCCAGGTGCTCAAGCTCGACCAGCCGGCCGACTCGGTCGTCTCAGCCTTCTTCCGTCACCACCGCAACCTCGGCCCGCGCGAGCGCCACACGCTGGCCGAGACGACCTACGCCGTCCTGCGCCAGCGCCTGCTGCTGGCCCACCTGGCGCAAAGCGGCTCGGGCGCGCTCGAGCGCCGGCTGGCGGCGTTGGCCTGGCAGGGCAGCGAGACCTTCCTGCGTGGCGCCCTCGGGCCGCAGGAGCAGAAATGGCTCGCCGAGGTCAAGGCGGTCGATCCGGCCGGACTGCCGGAGAAGCTGCGCCACAACCTGCCCGACTGGCTCGCCGCCCAGCTCAAGGCCGAGCTCGGGGAAGACTTCTGGCCGCTCGTGCAGGCGCTGGAGCAGCCTGCGCCGCTGGACCTGCGCGTCAACACCTTCAAGGCCAGGCGTGAAGAAGTGAAGGCGGCCCTGGCCGCCGCCGGCATCGAGGCCGAGCCGACGCCGTACTCGCCGTGGGGCTTGCGGGTGCAGGGCAAGCCCGCGCTGCAGAAGCTCGAGGTGTTCATCCGCGGCGAGGTCGAGGTCCAGGACGAGGGCAGCCAGCTGCTCGCAGCCCTGCTGTCGCCCAGACGTGGCGAGATGGTGGTGGATTTCTGCGCCGGCGCCGGCGGCAAGACGCTCGCGTTGGGGGCCGCCATGCGCAACACCGGGCGCCTGTACGCCTTCGATGTCTCCGGCCACCGGCTCGACGCGCTCAAGCCGCGGCTGGCCCGAAGCGGCCTGTCGAACGTCTACCCGGCCCAGATCGCCCACGAGCGGGACGACCGCGTCAAGCGCCTGGCCGGCAAGATCGACCGGGTGCTGGTCGACGCCCCATGCTCCGGCCTGGGCACGCTGCGCCGCAATCCGGACCTGAAGTGGCGCCAGTCACCCAAGGCCCTGGAGGAACTGGGCGCCAAGCAGCGCGACATCCTTGCCAGCGCCGCGCGCCTGGTCAAGCCGGGCGGCCGCCTGGTCTATGCGACCTGCAGCCTGCTGCGCAGCGAGAACGAGGGGGTGGCCGAGGCTTTCGGCGCCGCGCACCCGGAGTTCGAGGCCCTGGCGGCCGGCGAGGTGCTGGCGGCGGCCCAGGTGACCCGGGCCGAGGAGCTGGACACCCACGGTTGCCTGCGGCTCTGGCCCCACCGCCACCAGACGGACGGCTTCTTCGCCGCCGCCTGGCAGCGCAAGGCTTGAACTCCGCAGCGGGGGCCCGATCTCAGCGGACGGGGGGCTTTCCCTACGCATTTCCCGCTCTGCCGGAAATCCCCCGTCTCCTAGAATCCCTTACTGGCCCGATAGTCCGGGTTGCCTGGGCACGCACATGAGCAATTTGCAAGCGATCTTTTCCGCCTTCATCGACTGGGCCGCGAACGGCTGGGTCGATGCGAAATGGTGGCAACTGGTCGCGTTCACGCTGGTGGTGACGCACATCACCATCGCTTCGGTCACCATCTTCCTGCACCGGGCCCAGGCTCATCGCGCGCTCGAGCTGCACGCGATCCCGTCGCACTTCTTCCGCTTCTGGCTGTGGCTGACCACCGGCATGGTGACCAAGGAATGGGTCGCCATCCATCGCAAGCACCACGCCAAGTGCGAGACGGTGGACGACCCGCACAGCCCGGTGGCCAAGGGCATCAAGACGGTATTGCTGACCGGCAGCGAGCTCTACCGCGCCGAGGCCAAGGTCCGGGAGACGCTGGACAAGTTCGGCCACAACACGCCCGATGACTGGGTCGAGCGCAACGTCTACAGCAGGTTCGCCTGGCAGGGTGTTGCCCTGATGATGATCGTCGACCTGCTGCTGTTCGGTGCGATCGGTGCCACGGTCTGGGCCGTGCAGATGCTGTGGATCCCGATCACCGCGGCCGGCATCATCAACGGCCTGGGCCACTGGTGGGGCTACCGCAACTTCGAGGCGACCGACGCTTCGACCAACATCTCGCCCTGGGGCATCATCATCGGCGGCGAGGAGCTGCACAACAACCACCACACCTACCCGACATCGGCCAAGCTCTCGGTCAAGCCCTACGAGTTCGACATCGGCTGGGTCTACATCCGCGGGTTGGAAATGATGGGCCTGGCCAAGGTGCGCAAGACGCCGCCGCAGCTGGTGCTCGGCTCGGTCAAGCCGGTGGCTGACAGCCAGACGCTGGAGGCGATCATCGCCAACCGCTACGAGGTGATGGCGAACTACGCCAAGCACCTGCGCCGCACCTGCGCCATCGAGCTGGCGAGGCTGAAGGCCGAAGGCGCCGCCAAGACTGGCGCTGCCTGGACGAACCTGCGCATCGCCGAGCGCTGGCTGCACCGCGATGCCGAGAAGATCCCGAGCAACCTGCGCATCCAGCTTGAAAGCGCCATGGACGATTCGCCCGTGCTCAAGAAGCTGGTGACCATGCGCGAGGAGCTGCGCCAGCTGTGGACGCGCACCAACGTCTCGGCCGAGCAACTGGTGGCGGACCTGCAGGACTGGTGCCGCCGCGCCGAAGAGAGCGGCATCGCCGCCCTTCGCGAGTTCTCCGTGCAGCTCCGCGCAGCACATCGCTAGCCACGACGCCCCGCAAAACAAGAAGCCCGCCGATGGCGGGCTTTCTGTTTGACGGTCCGGCGAAGCCCGGACCCTTCAAGGGCGTGCGCGGATCCGGCTCTGCCGGTCCGCTGCGCGAGCCCCCTCGGGGGGGCAGCCCCCGGGAGGGGGCGTGGGGGCCCTCTATT
This sequence comes from uncultured Ideonella sp., assembly GCA_946479475.1. The sequence goes on from CAMLGG010000033.1 coordinate 29,503, forward strand.
TGAGCTTGATTTCCTTGTAGAGGACGTGCTTGCGCGCCTTCGGGTCGAACTTCATGAATTCGAGCTTCTCGGGCGTGGTCTTCTTGTTCTTGCTGGTGGTGTAGAAGTGGCCGGTGCCCGCCGTGGACTCCAGCTTGATCTTTTCGCGGCCGCCTTTGCTTGCCATGGTGAGTGACTCCTGTCAGTTCGGTTGAGGCTGGCGGGCGCTTTACAGCTGGCCCTTGGCGCGCAGGTCGGCCACGACCTGGTCGATGCCGACCTTGTCGATCAGGCGGAGGGCGGCGTTGCTGATGCGCAGGCGAACCCAGCGGTTCTCGCTCTCGACCCAGAAGCGGCGGTACTGCAGGTTGGGCAGGAAGCGGCGCTTCGTTTTGTTGTTGGCGTGGGAAACGTTGTTCCCCACCATCGGGCCCTTGCCCGTGACTTGACATACGCGAGCCATGTAGCTCTCCTTGAACTGATGACCGCCAGCGCCCCATGCGCTACGGGCTGGTCCTCACGCACTTGCGCCAAGAGGGCGGCGTGAGGCCAAAGAACCCGCCATTCTACACCACCCGCTCGATGCGGGCCGGCCCGAGCCTCAGGACTGCTGTTCGAGGAAGCGCTGGGCGTCGAGCGCCGCCATGCAGCCGGTGCCGGCCGAGGTGATGGCCTGGCGATAGACGTGGTCCTGCACGTCGCCGGCGGCGAAGACCCCGGGCACGCTGGTCATGG
>CAMLGG010000034.1 GCA_946479475.1 uncultured Ideonella sp.
CCAGCGGCCGCACCGGCGTGGCCAGCAGGTTCTCCATCGTGCCGCGCTCGCGTTCGCGCGTCATGGCCAGGCCGGTCAGCATCACCATCGTCATCGTGAGGATGGTGCCGATGAGGCCGGGCACGATGTTGTAGCGCGACAGGCCCTCGGGGTTGTAGCGGCGGTGCACCCGAAGGTCGATCGGCGGCGCCGAGGGACTGCGCGCGGCCAGCGGGCCGACGAGGTCGTGGGCGAGGGCGGAGGGCGCCATCGAGGCCAGGGCCGCGAGCGCGTTGCTGGCCGCCGAGGGGTCGGTCGCGTCCACGCTCACGCGCAGGTCCGGCCGCTCGCCACGCACCACCTGGCGGGTGAAGTCGGGCGGGATGACGACCACGAACTGAACGTCGCCGCGCTCGAGCATCTGGTCGGCCGCCTCCTCGCTGGCGGGCTGGGCGTCGATGCGGAAGTAGCCGGTGTTCTGCAGGCTGGCCGCGAAGCTGCGGGCCAGCGGCCCGGCGTCGGCGGCGACGAGCGCGGTCGGCAGGCCCTTGGGATCCATGTTGATGGCGTAGCCGAAGAGCACCAGCTGCATGATGGGCACGCCGACCGCCATCGCGAAGGTCGGCTTGTCGCGCAGCATCTGCTGGAACTCCTTGAGGAACACCGCCAGCGTGCGGGCCCAGGAGAAGCGGCGGCTCATGAGTGGGATCCCGGCCGGGCATGCCGTTCAAGCGGCGTGCGCGGATCCGGCTCTGCCGGTCCGCTGCGCGAGCCCCCTCGGGGGGCAGCGACCGGAAGGGAGCGTGGGGGCTCCATGTTGTCGGTGGCCTGTCCGACGAGGCGCACGAAGGCGTCCTCCAGGTCGGTGGCGCCGGTCGACTCGACGATCTCGCCCGCCGTGCCTTGTGCGAGCACCTTGCCGTAGGCGATGTAGACCAGCTCGTGGCAGCGCTCGGCCTCGTCCATGTAGTGGGTGGACACGAGCACCGTGATGCCCTCTTCGGCCAGGCCGTGGATCTCGTCCCAGAACTCGCGGCGGGCCTTGGGGTCGACGCCGGCGGTAGGTTCGTCGAGCAGCAGCAGGCGCGGTTCGTGCAGCAGGCAGGCGGCCAGCGCGAGGCGCTGCTTCCAGCCTCCCGAGAGCGCCCCGGCGAGCTGTTCGGCACGCGAGGCCAGGCCCAGCCGCTGCAGCGCGGCGTCGACCCGCTCCGGCCGGCCAGGCAGCTCGAACAGGCGGGCGACGAAGTCGAGGTTCTGGCGGATCGACAGGTCCTCGTACAGGCCGAACTTCTGCGTCATGTAGCCGACCTGGCGCTTGATCTCGAGCGCGTCGCGCTTGAGGTCCAGGCCCAGGCAGCGGCCCTCGCCGGCGTCGGGCGTGAGCAGGCCGCAGAGCATGCGGATGGTGGTCGTCTTGCCGCTGCCGTTGGGGCCGAGGAAGCCGCAGATGCGGCCCGCGGCGATCTGCAAGGAGACCTCGTCGACCACGGCGCGGCCGCCGTAGCGCTTGGTGAGCCCGCGGGCGTCTATGGCCAGGTCCATCTCAGGCTTTCGGCGCCGAGGCGGCCGCGGCGGGATGCACGTCCAGCGGCTGCCCCGGATGCAGCTTCACTGCGCCTGCGGTGTCGACCGGCAGCGCCTCGACCAGGAAGACCAGCTTGGCGCGCTGGGTGTTGGAGTAGATGACCGGCGGCGTGTACTCGGGCTGCGTCGCGATGCGGCTGATGCGGGGGGAGAGCGGCGCGCCGCAGCCGTCGCAAGGCTGGCTCACCGCCTGCCCGCCCGCTAGGCCGCCGCCCTCCCCCTCGGCCACGTAGAACCTCGCCTTGCGCGCTGTGGGCGGCAGCAAGGCGACCACCGGCTGCCCTGCGGGCACGTACTCGCCGACACGCCAGAAGGTGTCGCTCACCTCGCCGGCGGCCGGGGCCGATTGGCGGGTCTGCTGCTCTCGCCAGGCCTGCTGGCGCCGGGCCTCGCGGGCCGCGTCGACCTGCGCGGCGGCGCTGGCCCGCTCGTCGATCCGGGCCGGCAGCATCGCGACCTTCAGGCTGGCTTCCAGCTCGGCCACCCGGTCACGGGCCTGGGCGCGGGCCGTGGTGGCGTCGTCCAGCCGGGACTGGCTCACGAAATCCTGCGCGACGAGCGCCTGCTGGCGCCGCCACTCGGTCTCCGCCCGGGCCGCCTGCTCGCGCGCCTGCGCCAGTTGCGCGCGGATGACGGCGATCTCCTCGAGCCGCCGGCCCTTGGCGGCGTTGTCGGCCAGCGCCTGGGCGGCGCGCACGCGGGCCTCGGCCTCGGCCCGCGCGGCCTGCTCGGGATCGGCGTCAAGCGTGAACAGCGCCGCGCCCGCGGCCACCTGCTGGCCGGCCTTCACGGCCAGGTTCTCGAGCGTGCCGGCCACCGGCGAGGCGACGTAGACGTACTCACCCTCCGCGTAGCCGGACCAGCCGGTGCGCTCCTGGGGCTGGCAACCGGCCGCGGCCAGGGCCGCGAGCCACAACGCCAAGGATGTTCTCATCGCCTGCTCCTGGTCTTTCTCGCGGGCGGGCCGCTGGGTGCCGAGATGGCAGCGAGTGCCAGCCGCACGCGCTGTTCGATGGCCTCGTCGCCCAGCACCTGGTCCTCCAGCTGGCGGCCCATGAGCTGCGGCGCGACGCCCAAGGCCGCCACGCCAGGGGCGACCAGCAGGGGCGCCAGGACCGCCCCCATCACGAAGACGAAGCGCTGCATCGGCGGGGCCGGCGCCAGCGTGCCTTCCACCTGCGCCTCGGCCATCAGCTGCAGCAGCAGCCCGAGGTGCCGCGGGGCGTTGGCGCGAACGAAGTCATGCACCACGGTTTCGCCGCTGGCCGCGTCGATCGCCAGGCGGCCGGCCAGTGCTCGGTGGTCGCGCACGAAACGGGCCAGGGCCACCAGCGCGTGGTGCAGGCGATCGAGCGCCGGCCCCTGCCCGGACGCACCGGCGCTGAGCCGGGCGAACAACTGCTCGTACAGCTGCTGCAGCAGTGTCTGCAGGAAGGCCGCCTTGCTGCCGAAGTGGTAGTGGAACATCGCCGGGTTCACGCCCGCGTGCTCCGCCACGCGCCGCACCGAAAGGCCGGAGCAGCCGAGCTGGGGCAGCAACGCCAGGCCGCTGCGCAACAGCGCCTGGTCTATGCCTTGCGAAGGGCGGGGCATGCCGGATTATTGGTCGGTTGACCAGTAATTGGCAAGCCGCAAGCGCCGACCCTGCCGGAAGGGTGGGCTCGGCTTCGATTCAAACCTTGGTGTCCGAGACCGCCCAGAGCTGCACGAGGGTGAGCCCGATCGCCAGCATCGGCGGCCCGATGAAGATGCCGATGAAGCCGTAGGCGACGATGCCGCCGAAGACGCCCAGCAGGATCAGCAGCAGGGGAAGGCTGCTGGCGCGGCTGATGAGGTAGGGCTTGATGAAGTTGTCGATCGAGCTGATCACGAACAGGCCCCAGGCGACCATGAACAGGCCCCAGCCCACCGAGCCCTGGGCGAAGAGCCAGAGGGCCGCGCCGCCCCAGACGATCGGCGGCCCCACCGGGACCATCGAAAGAAAGAAGGTGGCGGCGGCCAGCGCGGGGGCGCCGGGCACGCCGGCGATGACGAAGCCGATCAGCGCCACCAGCGCCTGCGCCAGCGCGGTGCCGAAGATGCCGTGGACCACGCCGATGACCGTGCCGTTGATGGTGGCCAGCAGCGTGTCGCCCAGGTCGCCCGCCAATCTCGTCAGGATGGTGCGGGCGGCCTGCACGAGCTGTTCGCCGTCGCGGTAGAAGAAGAACGAGATGAAGGCGGCGAAGGTCAGCTGCAGCAGGCTGCCGCCTATGGCCTTGCCGGCCCCGAGCACGACGATGCGCGCCGGCTCGAACAGGCTTTTCAGGAAGGTGGTGAACTCCTCGCGGCTGGCCGCCAGCCGATGCCAGTACTCGTCGAGCGCCTGGCCCACCAGCGGCAGGCCCTTGAGCCAGGCCGGCGGCTGCAGCGGCCCCTGGTCGAGCAGGCCGCGGGCGCCGTCGACGATCGCGGCCACGTCGTCGGCCAGGCTGAGCCCAAGCAGGGCGGAGGGCCCGATCACGAGCACGACCAGGCCCATCGTGACCACCAGCGCCGCCCAGGCGGCGCGGCCGCCCATCGCCTCGCGCACCCGCCGGTACAGCGGCCAGCTGGCGGTGCAGGCCACTGCGGCGAACAGGATCGCCGGCACGAAGGGATGCAGGACCTGGTAGCAGCCGACGACGACCGCGACGATCGCGGCCAGGCGGGCGTAGTGCTGGAGGCTGTGGTTCACGTGACGGCTTTGTCCTTGCGCGGGCGAAACCCCGCGCCGGACTATGCCATCGCCGCGCCGGCTGCCCGCTTGTGCCGCCCGCGGCCTGCGCAGTCGGGCGGGCGGCGCCACGGGGCCTGGCTGCATCCCCTGGACGAGGGATGTGCAGGTCGGCCGCCGGTCGTAAAAGGGTCAGTGCAGGCGAGCCGCCTGGGTCACTCCCCGAAGGAACTGCGATGAGCACTCGTTCCAGCGCCGCATGCAGGGCAGTCGTCCTCTGGTCCACCCTCGGGCTGCTGGGTGGTTGCGCGGCCTACGACCGCACGTCGCTGGTCGCCAGCGGTCCGGGCGCGGACTTCGACGCCGGCGAAGTCAGCGCCTTTCGCGCCGCCCAGGATCGGCTGCTGACCGAGCTGATCATCGCGGCGCGGCCACCCGAGCCGCCGGCCGGCGGTGCTGCGCCGGCTGCGGCAACGGAAGCAACCGCGACTGCGGCCATCCCCGGATCCGGCGGGGTTACCTGGGACCAGGTGATCCGGGTGGGCATGGACTACGCCGACGTGCGCTGCGAGGCCTACCTGCATGCCCTGTACCGCCTGGACCGCGACAAGAAGACGGCAGTCGCCCAGACGGGGTTGATCGGCAGCGCTACCGCCGGCGTGCAGGCCGCGGTGGGCTCCGCTGCCAAGGAGGTCGCGATCGCGGCCATCCTCTTCGGATTGGCGGGGTCGACGATAGACAACGTCGCGGGCAACCTGCTGTACGAACTCGAGCCTTCATCGGTCCGGACCCTGGTGAAGGCGCTGCAGGCGCAGTACCGGGCCAACCTCGGCAGCGGGTACCCGGACCGGCCCGCCGCCATGACGGCCCTGCGGCGCTACGCCGTCCTGTGCGTGCCGGCCAACATCGAGGCGGAGGTCAATCTCGCGGTCAAGAAGACGCAGCCCGAGGCGAAGCCGGGTGATCCATCCAATGGCCAGCCACCGCTGGTGACCAACTCCAGCATTGCCGTCTCGACCACGTCCTTCGGCCCCGACGACAGCTCGGCCCGGCTCGACGCCTTCGTCAACCCCGGAGGACGCATGAGCCCGGACAACGAGCGCAAGCTGCTCGATTACATGGAGGCCAACGGCATCCCCCGCAACACCGGCACCACGTCGTTCATCTTCGGCAAGCAGTTCCAGGCCGCCCGCAAGGACGCGGCCCGGCATTTCGGACTGAACTGAGGAGGAGCTGCCATGGCACATCTGGAACGCATCACCGACGTCCCGCCCGAGGCGGTCGACATGATCCGCCAGCGGATGGAGCAGCGGGGCGCGACCGTCGCCGTCATCCACCAGCCGGACGGGCTGTTCACGGTCGAGGGCACCTTCCCCGACAGCGCGGCCGCCCTGGCGGCACTGGGCACGCGGGGCCTCGTCGGCGCGCCCGCACCGTCGCCGGGCGGCGCCGCAGCGCTGACAGACCTGCAGGCGAGCACCGCCAAGGCCATCGTCAACATCTTCGAGACCAGCGAGGTGCTGGGCGACTATGGCCGCGTGACCCTGATCCCGGGCGACTCGGGCCATCTCACCTACGGCCGCTCGCAGACCACGCTGGCCTCGGGCCTGCTGCATGACCTGCTGGCCCAGTACGTGGGCCAGGCCGGGGCGCTCTTCGCGGGGCGGCTGCGGCCCTTCCTCCCTCGCCTGGCCGAGCGCGATGTGGCGCTCGACCACGACGCCGCCTTCCACAACCTCCTGCGGGCGGCGGCCGACGATCCGGTGATGCGGCAGGTGCAGGACGTCTTCTTCGACTCGGCCTTCTGGCGCCCCGCATTGCATGACGCCCAGGCACTCGGCTTCGTGTTGCCCCTGAGCATGGCGGTGGTCTACGACGGGCGCGTGCATGGCTCCTGGCAGGCGCTACGCGACGAGACCATCGCCCGCGACGGAACCGTCCAGGCCGTGGGCGAACAGGCCTGGATCGCCGCCTACGTCGCCCGGCGCCGGAACTGGCTGGCCACGAACCCGCGGCCGGACCTGCGGCCGACGGTCTATCGCATGGACGCATTCCAGCGGCTGATCGACCAGGATCGCTGGGACCTCGCGCTGCCGCTGGTGGTGCGCGAGCGGGAGATCTCTTCCCTCTCGCTGGCGGCGATGCCGCCTCACTGCTACGACGGACCGACGCCCGGCGCGCGTTCACTCGCCGTCGTGGCGCCGCTGCTGCGTGGCCTGGACGTGCGGCTGGTGCAGGTCGCGCTTTCGGATGCGGGGCTGGACGTCAAGGCCGACGGTGTCTTCGGCCAGGCTTCGTCGGATGCCTTGCGGCGCATGCAGGCCGCGGCGGGCCGGGCGGCCACGGGCGTGGCGGATGCCGGCGCGGTGGCCGAACTGGCGCAGCGCGTCTTCGCGGCATGAGGTGGAAATGACGCGGGCGCTCCAGCCAGTGGCATGGAGCGCCCGCGGGTCTGGCCACGGAAGGCCGGCTGCTTACAGCTGGGGATCCGCCCCAGACCTGGATGACGTAGACATATCACCTCCTTTCAACGTTGCCGTGGAGCCTCGACCTTAACCGATTCCGGCCGTCGGTCAACCGGCAGGGCTGGCATGAACCGGTAAGCGCCGGTCGCGCTGCGGACATCGCCGCTCGGGGGGCGGCCGAAGAATGCGTGCCATACCGAAAGGAGACACGCATGAACTTCCTCGACGACGCCCTGCTGCCCGAGAACCAGGATCCGCTGGTCATCACCGTCGCCCCCTATGGCCCCGAATGGGAGCCCGAGGACTTCCCCGAGGACATCGCGGTCTCGATGAAGGACCAGGTGCAGAAGGCGGTGGACTGCTACAACGCCGGCGCCACGGTGCTGCACCTGCACGTCCGCGAGGCCGACGGCAAGGGCAGCAAGCGGCTGTCCAAGTTCAACGAGCTGATAGCCGGCATCCGCGCCGCGGTGCCCGAGCTCGTGATCCAGGTCGGCGGCTCGATTTCCTTCGCGCCCGAAGGCGAGGGCGAGGCCGCCAAGTGGCTGAGCGACGACACGCGCCACATGCTGGCGGAGCTGACTCCCCGCCCCGACCAGGTCACCATCGCCATCAACACCAACCAGATGAACGTGGTGGAGCTGATGAGCGCCGAGGACTACGCCGGCACCTCGTTCGAGCGCCCGGCGGTCTACCAGGCCTACCGCGAGATGACGGTGCCGGCCGGCCCGGGCTGGGTGGAGGAGCATCTGAGGCGCCTGCAGGCCAACGGCATCCAGCCGCACTTCCAGCTGGCCACGGTGGCCCAGCTGGAGACGGTCGAGCGCCTCGTCCGCCGCGGCGCCTACACCGGCCCGCTGAACCTGACCTGGGTCGCCATCGGCGGCGGCTTCGACGGCCCGAGTCCGTACAACATGATGGAGTTCGTCCGCCGCGTGCCGGACGGCGCCTGCCTGACGCTGGAGACCATCATGCGCAACGTGCTGCCGGTCAACACCATGGCCATCGCCATGGGCCTGCATGCGCGCTGCGGCATCGAGGACACGCTGTGGGGCCGCAAGGGCGAGAAGATGGGTTCGGTGCGGCAGATCGAGCAGACGGTCCGCATCGCCCGCGAGCTGGGCCGTGAAGTGGCCGACGCGAAGCAGGCCCGCGAGATCTACCGGATCGGCACCACCTATCGGGATGCCGACGAGACGCTGGCCGCCCTCGGCTACGCTCCCAACCGCCAGCCCGGCCAGCGCGGCAACCCGCTGCGCCGCGCCGCCTGAAGGAGACGCACCATGAAGCTGCGCACCCGCCTCCTCGCCGCCTGCTTCCGCGGCCTGGCCCTCGTCGCGCTCGCGAGCGTGGGCCTGGCAGCCCGCGCAGAGCCCGTCCTGCGCATCATCGTGCCCGCGCCACCGGGCGGCACGCTCGACGTGGTCGGTCGCATGCTGGCCGAGTCGCTGCAGCCGGCCCTCGGCCAGCCGGTCATCGTCGACAACAAGTCCGGCGCGGTGGGCATGCTGGGGGTGAACGAGCTGATCGCCGCGCCCCACGACGGGCAGACGGTGATGGTGCACATCAGCGGCATCGTCAGCGAGATCCCGCACCTGGCCAGGCCGCGCTACGACCCCTTCAAGGACATCAAGCCGATCGCGCAGCTGACCCGCAGCGGCCTGGTCTTCGTCGGCACGCCGGCACTGCCGGCGGCCAACCTGAAGGAGGCGGTGGGCTACGTCAAGTCGCATCCCGGCCAGGTGAGCTTCGCCTCCTACACCACGGGCACCATCTCGCACACCTCGGGCATCGAGCTCAACAGCGTGGCGGGGCTCGACATGGCGCACATCGGCTACAAGGGCTCGCCCCCGGCCTTGCAGGACGTGATGGGTGGCCACGTGCAATTCATGTTCGACGGTCCGGCGACCTCGGTGCCGATGATCAAGGCCGGCAAGCTCAAGGCCTACGCGGTGACGACGCCCCAGCGCCTGTCCACGCTGCCCGATGTGCCGACCTTCGAGGAACTGGGCTATCCGGCCATGACGACGGTGGCGTGGGTGGGACTCTGGGTCACGCCCGATGTGCCTGCGCCGGTGCAGGCCAGGCTGCGCGAGCTCGCGCTCAAGGCGATGCAGTCGCCCGCCATGAAGGACCGCCTCGCCGCGCTGGGCATGGAGCCCGGCCTCAACGCGACGAGCGAGGACCTGGCCAAGACACTGCGCACGGCGTACGAGCGACAAGGCTCGCTGCTGAAGTCCGTCAACTTCAAGCCTGAGTAACTGGGGCACCCGGCGCAGGGGGACCTCCGCCGCCCTCCGAGAGGCCCACAGCCGGGTCGTGGGCGCCCCCAGGGCCGGGCTGCGCCCAGCCCGCCCCCAGCGGGGGTCAAGCAAAGTGGCAAAGCCACATTTGCCTGGGAGCGGCCCTGCGCCGGCTGCGCCGCGCCATCACTGCTGGAGCAAGTTCATGAATGGTCTGATGATGCAGCAGCCGCTGCTGATCTCCTCCCTCCTGCGGCACGCCGAGCGGCACCATGGTGCGCAGGAAGTGGTGTCGCGCCGTGTGGAAGGCGACATCCATCGCCTGAACTACCGCCAGCTCGCCGCGCGGGCCCGTCGCCTGGCCAACGCCTTGGCGGCGATGGGCGTCCAGCGCGGCGGCCGCGTCGCCACCCTGGCCTGGAACGGCCACCGGCACATGGAGCTGTATTACGCGGTGTCGGGCTCAGGCGCCGTGCTGCACACGCTGAACCCGCGGCTGCACGCGGACCAGATGTGCTGGATCGCCGACCATGCGGAAGACACGGTGCTGTTCTTCGACCTGACTTTCCTGCCGCTGGTCGAGGCGATCGCACCGAAGCTCGCGAGCGTGAAGCTCTTCGTGGCGATGACCGACCGCGCCCACATGCCGGCCGAGCCCAAGGTCCCGGCCCTGCTGTGCTACGAGGAACTGCTCGAGGCGGCGAGCGATGAATACGACTGGCCGGAGTTCGACGAGAACGCCGCCGCGTCGCTGTGCTACACCAGCGGCACCACCGGCCACCCCAAGGGCGTGCTCTACAGCCACCGCTCGACGCTGCTGCACACCATGGCCGTCGCGCTGCCCGATGCGCTGAACGTGTCGGCCCGCGAGACCATCCTGCCGGTGGTCCCGATGTTCCACGTCAACGCCTGGGGCCTGCCGTACGCGGCCTGCCTGGCCGGTGCGAAGCTCGTCTTCCCCGGCCCGGCGCTGGATGGCCAGTCGCTGCACGAGCTGTTCGAATCCGAAGGGGTGACCCTTTCGGCCGGCGTGCCGACGGTGTGGCAGGGCCTGCTGTCGTACGTGGAGGCGAACGACCTCGGCTTCACCACGATGAAGCGCACGGTGATCGGCGGATCGGCCTGCCCGCCCGTGATGATGAGGAGCTTCCAGCAGCGCCATGGCGTGCAGGTGCTGCACGCCTGGGGCATGACCGAGTTGAGTCCGCTCGGCACGGCCGGCGTGCTCAAGGGTTCGCAGCTGCAATTGCCTCAGGAGCAGCGCGAGGCGATCCAGTCCAAGCAGGGGCGCGCGGTGTTCGGCATCGACATGAAGATCGTCGGCGAGGACGGCCGCGAGCTGCCGTGGGACGGCCAGGCCTCGGGCGAGCTGCTCGTCAAGGGCCCGTGGGTGGTCTCGCAGTACCTCAAGCCCGAGGGCGGCGATCCGCTGGTCGATGGCTGGTTCCCGACCGGCGACGTGGCCACCATCGACGCCGACGGCTTCATGCAGATCACGGATCGCAGCAAGGACGTGATCAAGTCCGGCGGCGAGTGGATAGGCTCGATCGACCTCGAGAACATTGCCATGGCGCACCCCGCCGTGGCCATGGCCGCCTGCATCGCGGTGCCGCATCCGAAGTGGGACGAGCGCCCGCTGCTGGTGGTGGTGAAGAAGCCCGAGGCCGTGCTGAGCCGCGAGGACCTGATCGGCTTCTACGAAGGCCGCATCGCCAAGTGGTGGACACCGGACGACGTGGTGTTCGTCGACGCCATCCCGCTCGGCGCCACCGGCAAGATGCTCAAGAACCGGCTGCGCGAGCAGTTCCGCGGGCATCGCCTGCCGACCTCCTGAGCGGGCCGCCATGGACGCCACCCTCGCGGCGGTCGCCCCGCGCGCGCGGCTGCTGCTGCCCGGCCTGCTGGCCAGTGCGGTGGTGGCCGCGGCGGCCACCTTTCTTTCGCAGCATTACGGCGCGCCGGTGATGCTCTTCGCCCTGCTGCTCGGCATGGCGATGAACTTCCTCTCGGGCGACCACGTCTGCGCGCCCGGCATCGAGTTCACGGCACGGCAGGTGTTGCGGGTCGGCGTCGCGCTGCTCGGCTTGCGCATCACGGCGGCCCAGGTGGGCGCGTTGGGCTGGGCGCCGGTCGCCGGCGTCGTCGTGCTGGTGGGCGTGACGATAGGCCTGTCGATGCTCGCGGCGCGGACGATGGGCTTCAGGCCGCTGTTCGGGCTGCTCACCGGCGGCGCGACGGCGATCTGTGGGGCCTCCGCCGCGCTGGCGCTTTCGGCTGCACTGCCCGCCCATCCGCAGAAGGAGAAGGCCACCCTGTTCACCGTGATCGGCGTGTCGGCGCTGTCCACGCTGGCCATGATCGTCTACCCGATGGTGGCGCGCTGGGCCGGCCTGGACGACCGCCTGGCCGGCATGTTCCTGGGCGCCACCATCCACGACGTGGCGCAGGTCGTCGGCGCGGGCTACGGCATCTCGCACGAGGCGGGGGACGTGGCGACGGTCGTCAAGCTCATGCGCGTGGCGATGCTGCTGCCGGTGATCGTGCTGGCTTCGGCGATGACGCGTTCCGGTGACGCGGCTGCGGGTCCGCGGCCGCCTTTGCTGCCCGGCTTTGCCCTGGGCTTCGCCGCGCTGGTGGCGATCAACAGCACCGGCCTCGTCCCGGCCGCGCTGCAGCAGGCCGGCAACGACGCCTCGCGCTGGTGCCTGGTGGCCGCCATCGCCGCCATCGGCATGAAGACCCAGCTCAAGACGGTCGCGACCGTGGGCCTCAAGCCCATCGTGCTGATGATCGGCGAGACGGTGTTCCTGGCCGCGCTCGTGATGGGTGGCCTGCGCTTCGTCGGCTGAGTCTGGCTGTCGCCTGTCGCCAATCGGCAAGGCGGCGTCATCGAATGCGCATCGCGGGAAGCGGTGCCTCCGAACAATCGAGTCACTTCAACGAGACCCTCCGGAGACAAGCCGAATGAACCGCCACCTCGTCGCCTGCGCCGTGCTGTGCGCCTTCGCCGGACACGCCGCCGCGCAGTCCGCCGTCAACATCTACGGCGTCATCGACACCAACCTCGGCTGGGGCAGTGGCTCGATCAGCGACAACAAGCAGGTGGGCACCGGCGGCCTGATGGGCAGCCGGCTGGGCTTTCGCGGCACCGAGGACCTGGGCGACGGCTGGAAGGCCAACTTCCTCATCGAGCACGGCCTGAACAGCGACACCGGCACGCAGGCCTCGCCGGTGCCCGGCCAGTTCTGGAACCGGGTCGCCTACGTGAGCCTTTCCAGCCGCTTCGGCGAGCTGCAGCTGGGCCGGCAGTACACGCCGACCTTCCTCGTGCATGCGACCTACGACGCCTTCGGCCCGCAGGGCGTGGCGGCGCAGCAGGTGCTCTTCGGCTCGATGGAGATCCTGCAGCCGGCCAACCTTCGCGCGAACAACGCGGTGAACTACCTGACGCCCAACACGCTCGGCGGCTTCATGCTCAACGCCATGGCCAGTGCCAACGAGGGCTCGCCCACCGGTGGCAAGTACACCGGCCTGAGCGCCGGCTGGCAGGGCGGCAGCTTCTCGGGCCACGTCGCAGTCGCCAAGTACTACAACCCCGCCATCGACGACCTCGACACCGTCACCGCCGGCGCCCGCTGGAAGATCGGCGACTTCAGCCTCTACGGCCTGTACGACCGCGCCGACAGCGGCAACGGCCCGGACAGCCACGGCGCGCAGGTCAGCGCGATGTACGCCTTCGGCACCACCGAGCTCAAGGCCTCGGTCGCGAAGTCGGCGTTCAAGTCGGCAGCGGGTACCGACATCGGCACCACCACCCGCACCGGCCTGGGCTTCGTCTACCACCTGTCGAAGCGCACGGCGCTGTACGGCAGCTACGCGCACCTGGCAAACAGCGACGGCGCCGCCATGGCGCTGAACGGCGCCGTCACCGCGCCGAACAAGGGTGCCAACGGCGCCGACCTCGGCATCCGGCACCTGTTCTGAGGAGAACTTCATGACCAAGGCCATTCGCCTGCACGAGACCGGCGGCCCCGAAGTGCTGCGGCTCGAGGACGTAGAGGTCGGCGACCCCGGCCCCGGCCAGGTGCGCGTGCGCCACACCGGCATCGCCGTGAACTTCATCGACGTCTACTTCCGCATCGGCCGCTATCCCGCTGCGCTGCCGAGCGGCCTGGGCTCGGATGCGGTCGGCGTGGTCGAGGCGGTGGGCGAGGGCGTCACCTACCTTGCGCCGGGCGACCGTGTCGGCTACATGCTCGGCCCCCTGGGCGCCTATTCCGAAGCGCGGGTGATGCCGGCCGACGTGCTGATCAAGCTGCCCGACGGCATCTCCGACCGCACCGCCGCGACCATCATCATGAAGGGCCTGACGGCGCAGTACCTGTTCCGCCAGGTCTACCCGCTCAAGGCCGGCGACACCATCCTCTACCACGCCGCGGCGGGCGGGGTCGGCCTCATCGCCTGCCAGTGGGCCAAGGCGCTCGGCGTGACGATGATCGGCACCGTGGGCTCCGAAGAGAAGGCCGAGGTGGCCCGGGCCCATGGCTGCACCCACGTCATCAACTACAACCAGGAGAACTTCGTCGAGCGCGTGAAGGAGATCACCGAGGGCAAGGGCGTGCCGGTGGTCTTCGACTCGGTCGGCAAGGACACCTTCATGGGCTCGCTCGACTGCCTGCAAAAGCGCGGCACGCTGGTGAGCAACGGCACGACCTCGGGCCCGGTCGTGCTCGACGTGACGCTGCTGGCGATGAAGGGCTCGCTGTGGATCACGCGGCCGGCGATGGTGGACTACGCGACCCCGCGCTCCAACCTGCTGAAGATGGCCGACGAGCTCTTCGACCTGGTGCTGCAGGGCAAGATCCGCAGCGAGCCGCAGCAGGTGTTCGCGCTCTCCGAGGCGGCCGAGGCGCACCGCGCACTCGAATCGCGCCGCACCATTGGCGCGACGATCCTGGTGCCTTGACGACCGAGCTAGCGCAGCGCTCGCTGCGCCTCGTTCTCCAGCTCGATCGCCCGCTCGAACGGGCCCAGGCCGATCTCGTTGAACACCCGCTTGAAGCGGCTCGCGACCTCGGGCCGCAGGCTGGCCAGGCGCGAAGCGATCGCTTGGGCCGAGGACTCCAGAGCCGAGTCCTCGACGACCTGCCAGACCAGGCCCCAGGACTTCGCCTCGCCGGCGCCGAACTCCTCGCCGAGCAGGGTCAGCGCCTTGGCGCGTGACAGGCCTGCGTACGCCGTCAACGTTGCGCTCAGCCCGCCGGTGACGAACACGCCAATCGAGGCTTCCGGCAGCTTGAAGCGGCTGCCGGCGCCGGCGATGGCGACGTCGGCGTTCAGCATCCACTCCAGGCCCGCGCCGACCGTCCACCCATGCACGGCGAACAGCACGGGCTTGTCGAGGCGGACCAGGGCCTGGGAAACGGCCTGCACCAGCACCAGGTCGGCCTCGGTCGGCGGCGCGGACACGTCGCGCCCGGCGCAGAAGGCCCGGCCGCTTCCCCTCACGCGCACTACCCGCACGGCCTCGTCGACAGCGGCATCGTGAAGCGCCGCCAGGAGGGATCCGGCCAGTTCGTTGTCGATGGCATTGAGCTTTCCCGGGCGGTTCAGCGTGAGCACCATCACGCCGTCCGCCACCTCGATCAGCAGCTTGGGTTCGGTCATGCGGCCATTGTCGGCTCCATTCCCGTCACGGCAGGCGCGTATCGACCGCGATCCAGTTGACCTCCCAGGTGCTGCCGCCGTCGGCCGAGAAGGCCTGCTCGAAGCGGCAGTGGTCCGCGTCCAGCACGTCGATGGCGAAGCGCACGAGGATCGGCTGGCCCTTGAAGGTCTCGGCGCTGTAGAAGACGCCGCGCCGGCCGCCGCCGAAGCCGCCGCTCATGGGCAGCTGCAGCGTCCCGTCGGTCACGGCGGAGTAGTTCAGGGTCCAGCGCTGGCGCTCGGGTTCGAACAGGCGCAGCGAGACACCCTCGATGCGGCCGTGCGGCCCGGCGACCTCCAGCTCGACCAGGTTCATGCGCCCGCCCAGCAGGGGATGGACCACGGTGGTACCGGTGTATTCGACCCACTCCTGCGAGCCGCTCAAAGGCTTCAGCAGCCTTCGCAGCGAAGTGCGCCAGCGGCCGTGCTCGAAGTCGAAATCGTGCGGCGTGCCGGCCGGCGTCTGGGGCATCGTGGCGGCCGTACCATGGCCTGGGCCGGGCGGTGGCGGGGTTTGCGCGCAAGCCGTGACGGCGGCAATGGCGATGGCCATGAGGGCCGTTCGCAGGGCGTGGAAAGCAAGGGGGCAGGACATGGAAACGACTGTAGCCAGCAGGATCTTCAGCACCAAGAAGGCACCTGCAGGTAACCGGCCCCGAGCGGCCCGTGCCAACCAGGTGCCCGGCTGCGCCCTCACGGCTGCGCTCGCCGCGATGGGCGGCCGCTGGAAGCTGTTCATCGTCTACCGCCTTTCCGACGGGCCGATGCATTTCGCGGCGCTGCGGCGCAGCCTGCCGGACATGAGTGCCAAGGTGCTGGCGCAGCAACTGCACGAGATGCATGCCGACGGCCTGGTCGACCGCAGGCCGAGCGGACCGGTGCCGGCCCGGGTGGTGTACGCGCTCTCCGCGCACGGCCTTTCGCTGCTGCCGGTGGCCGAGGCGATCCGTGCCTGGGGCAGGGGGCATCAGGACTTCCATGCCCGCTCGGGCAGGCCGGACACCGCGACGGACGGGCGCGCCGTTTGCGGATCCGGCGTTCCCGGTTTCGCCCCGCGGTGAGGGGAGCGTGTCAGGGCGCCGGCCTGGCCGCGCGGCTTTGCGTCGGGCTGCAGCCGAACTGGCCCTGGTACCAGCGCGAGAACCCGCTGGGCGCGGCGAAGCCCAGCAGGGCCGCCACGTCGGTCAGCGGCCGGTCGCTCTGCGTGACGTAGCGCGTCGCCAGCTCCACCCGCAGCTGGTTGACCAGGTCGGAGAAGGTGACGTCCTGCTCGGCCAGGCGCCGCTGCACGGTGCGCGGTACCAGGCCCAGGTGCTCCGACACCATCTCGATGCTGCAGCGGCCGGAAGGCAGGAGCAGCAGCACGGTGCGGCGCACGTCCTCCAGCACCGTGCGCGAGGCGTCCACCTGCACCGTCTCGTCGAGCAGGCGTTGCGCGTAGCGGGCCATCAGCGGATCGGCGCTGGCGTTCTTCGCATCGAGGTCGTACCTCGAGCACACGATGCCGTTGAAGTCGTGGTTGAACTCGACGCAAGGGCCGAACACCCGCAGGTGGGTGCGCGTGTCGCGCGGCGGCGAGTGCATGAAGCAGACGCGACGCGGATGCCACTGCGGGCCGAGCACCTGCCGCATCAGCCTCAGCAGCACGCCGATGGCCATCTCGATCGCCTGGCGAACGGGCACCTTGGGGCCGACGACGATCTCCTCGCGCACGACCACCACGCCAGCCGACTCCTCCAGCATGATCGAGAGCGAGCCGTTGAGCGCCGCGTGGTAGCGGATGAGCACCGCAATCGAGTCGCGCAGCGTCGGCTGGTCGCGGATCAGCAAGCCCACCGGCCCGAGGTTGGACAGCTGCCGCGTCTCGGCCATGCGCAGGCCGAAGCTCTCGATGCCGGACTGCCGGGCCGAATCCTCCAGCAGCTGCGCGACCTTGTCCGCCGGCAGCTTCAGGTCCGGATCGGCCAGCATGGATGGGGTGAGACCGGCATCCATCAGCATCCGGTTCGGATCGAGGCCGGCGTCGCGCGCCACCTCGGCGTAGTTGGTCAGGCTTGCGGCTCGCACCAGGCTGTGCATGTCACCGGATGGTAAGTGGGCGTCCTCGCCCGTCAAGCCGGGTCGGCCCGCCTTGTCCACACTGGACCGGGTCGAAGAGCGAAGACAGGAGACAGACCATGAACACCACCCCCGGCATCGGCGCGCCCGCCTTCGTGCGGGCCGGCGCCTTGAAGGACTCGATGCGCATCGAGCCCCTGACCTGCACCATCGGCGCCGAGATCTCGGGCATCGACCTGGGCTCCGCGGCCCAGGACGATGGCCTGCTCGCCGAGATCCGCGCGCTGCTGCTCAGGCACCGCGTGCTGTTCTTCCGCGACCAGGACATCACGCGGGCGCAGCACGTGGCCTTCGCCCGCCGGTTCGGCGAGCTGGAGGATCACCCGGTGGCCGGCAGCGACCCCGAGCACCCTGGCCTGGTGCGGATCTACAAGTCCCCCGACTCGCCCAACGACCGCTACGAGAACGCCTGGCACACCGACGCGACCTGGCGCGAGAACCCGCCCTTCGGCTGCGTGCTGCGCTGCGTGGAGTGCCCGCCCGTGGGCGGCGACACGATGTGGGCCAACATGGTCGAGGCCTACGCCCGGCTGCCGGAGGAAATCAAGCAGAAGATCGCCGGCCTGAGGGCGCGCCACAGCATCGAGGCCAGCTTCGGCGCCGCCATGCCGGCCGACAGGCGCCTCGCGCTCAGGGCCCAGTACCCGGACGCGGAGCACCCGGTCGTGCGCACCCATCCGGAGACAGGCGAGAAGGTGCTGTTCGTCAACGGCTTCACCACCCACTTCACGAACTACCACACCGCGGCCAACGTCCGCTTCGGCCAGGACTACAGCCCGGGCGCCAGCCAGCTGCTGAACTACCTCGTCAGCCAGGCCTTCATCCCCGAGTTCCAGGTGCGCTGGCGCTGGAGAAGGAACTCGATGGCCTTTTGGGACAACCGCTCGACCCAGCACTACGCGGTCATGGACTACCCGCCCTGCCACCGGAAGATGGAGCGGGCCGGGATCGTGGGAGACCGACCTTTCTGACTGGTAGACTCCTCCCCCACAGCGCCGATTTGCTCCGGATTGCGGGCGCTCTAACAAATGCAGCTAAACAGGACCCGAAGACCCGGTGTCCGCTTTGGCTTGCGGCACCGGGTTTTCGTCTTGGAGAGTCGAGTTCCATGAGGTCGGTCGGCTTCGTCGCCCCGCAGCGCATGCAATTTGCCGAGCCGCTGCCGCTGCAAAGCGGCGCCAGGCTCGCGTCCTACGAGCTGGTCTACGAGACCTACGGCACCCTCAACGCGGAGCGCAGCAACGCGGTGCTGGTCTGCCACGCGCTCAATGCCTCGCACCACGTCGCGGGCGAGTATGCAGACCAGCCCAACAGCACCGGCTGGTGGGACAACCTGGTGGGCCCCGGCAAGCCGCTGGACACCGATCGATTCTTCGTCATCGGCGTCAACAACCCCGGCTCGTGCTTCGGCTCGACGGGCCCCATGCACCTGAACCCGGCCACCGGCCAGCCCTACGGCGCCGACTTCCCGGTCGTCACGGTGGAGGATTGGGTGGACGCGCAGGCTCGCCTCATCGAGCGCCTGGGCATCACGCAGTTGGCGGCCGTGCTCGGCGGCAGCCTCGGGGGGATGCAGGCCCTGGCGTGGACGCTGCGCTATCCCGAGCGCCTGCGCCACTGCATCGCGGTGGCCACCGCACCGAACCTCTCGGCCCAGAACATCGCCTTCAACGAGGTGGCGCGGCGGGCCATCGTGACCGACCCCGACTTCCACGGCGGCCACTTCTACGCCCATGGCGTGGTGCCCAAGCGCGGCCTGAGGGTGGCCCGCATGATCGGCCACATCACCTACCTGTCGGACGACTCGATGGAGGCCAAGTTCGGCCGCGAGCTGCGCGAAGCCGAGCTGGGCTACAGCACGCAGGACATCGAGTTCCAGATCGAGAGCTACCTGCGCTACCAGGGCGACAAGTTCAGCGAGTACTTCGACGCCAACACCTACCTGCTCATCACCCGCGCCCTGGACTACTTCGACCCGGCGCGCGCCCACGGCGGCGACCTGGCTGCGGCGTTCAAGGTGGCGAGCGACAAGAAGTTCCTCCTCGTGAGCTTCACCACCGACTGGCGCTTCTCCCCGGCCCGCTCGCGCGAGATCGTCAAGGCCCTGGTCGACAACCGCGCCGACGTCAGCTACGCGGAGATCGACGCCCCGCACGGCCACGACGCCTTCCTGCTGGAGGACCCGCGCTACCACGCGCTGATGCGGTCCTACTTCGAACGCGTGGCGCAGGGAGCGTGAAGCATGAGACATCCTGGGACAACCCACTGTCGGCGGGCCGAGTGCAGGGCCGCTCCCAAGCCGGCCCGCATCCCCTCGGGGGATCGGCCGACGTACTCGTCGGGCGAGGGGCTCCAATGAGTGAACGCAAGGACCTCGAAGTCATCGCCCGGCTCGTGCCTCCGGGCTCGCGTGTGCTCGACCTGGGCTGCGGCACCGGCGAGCTGCTGGCCTACCTGCGCGACAAGCGCCAGTGCACCGGCTATGGCGTGGAGCTCGACGACGCGAACGTGCTCGCCTGCGTGAACCGCGGCGTCAAGGTGATCCAGCTCAACCTGGAGGAGGGCCTGAAGCTGTTCGACGACCGCAGCTTCGACGTCGTGCTGCAGCTCGAGACATTGCAGCACCTGCGCAACGCCGAGCACATGCTGCGCGAGACGGCCCGCGTCGGGCGCATCGGCATCGTGAGCTTTCCCAACTTCGCGCACTGGCCGAACCGCCTGGCGGTGATGCGCGGCCGCATGCCGGTGACGCGGGCCCTGCCCTACGAGTGGTACGACACGCCCAACATCCGCGTGGGCACGTACAAGGATTTCGAGGTGCTGGCGCGCAAGAACGGGCTGGACATCCTCGACAGCTTCGGCCTGCAGCACGGCGAGGTGCGCCGGCGCTGGCCGAACCTCACGGCCAGCGTCGCGGTCTTCAAGTTCGAGCGGGCGTAGGCGATCTCGCTCCATGAGCGCCCGGTGCGGGCGCTCCTCCAGGCGGTTCTGGCACCCATGTGCCGCCCAAGCGCCGATTCGGCCGTGACGTATGTCCGGGCCTACGGGGCCATCCGACGCCGGGTCGACGAAGCGCCTGGCCAGCCATGCCAACATGATGCCGTTCGCGCGTTCAGCGCGCCGCCTGCCGTTTCATCGACAACCATGTGAGGGTGCCGGGATGCCAATCCGTTCTTTCGTCGTCCGTCTCAATGCATGCGTGGCCGCCCTGCTGGGTGCGACCGGCATGACCGCCGCCGTGCATGCCGCCCTGCCGGCCGGCGGTCCGGGCGCTTCTGCTGCGAAGGTCACCGACCAGATCATCATCAAGTACCGCGAGCAGGACGTGGCGGCGATGCAGGCCGCGGAGGCGGGCGTCACCGTTCAGGCCATGGGCCTGGCGCAGGCCGCAGCGCAACGCCACGGCGTCAGCCTGCAGGCCACCCGGCAGACCGCCGATCGCGCCCTGGTGGCCCGGTTGAGCAGCCGCCTGCCCGTAGCCGAGGTGGAGCGCATCGCCGCCGAGATCGCCCAGTCCGATCCCTCGGTGCTCTACGCCGAGCCGGACCGGATGAAGCGCGTCCTGCTGACGCCGAACGACCCGATGTACGGCAACCAGTGGCACTACCACGAGCGCACGGCCGGCATGAACCTGCCGCTGGCCTGGAGCCTCGGCGCCGGCGGAGGCATCACCGTGGCGGTGATCGACACCGGCTACCGGGGCCATGCCGACCTGCGCGGCAACATCGTCGCCGGCTATGACTTCATCTCCGACGCGACGATGGCGAACGACGGCAACGGCCGCGACAGCAACCCGGCCGACACCGGCGACTGGACGGACGCAGGCGAGTGTGGAGACGGCTGGGAAGCCTCCGACAGCTCGTGGCACGGCACTCACGTGGCCGGCACCATCGCGGCGACCACCGGCAATGCCCTCGGCGTTGCCGGCGTCGCCTACGGGGCCAAGGTCATGCCTGTGCGCGTCCTGGGCAAGTGTGGCGGCTACGATTCCGACATCGCCGACGCGATCGTCTGGGCGTCGGGCGGGGCGGTCAGCGGCGTGCCCGGCACGGCGACGCCGGCGCGTGTGCTCAACCTGTCGCTCGGCGGCAGCGGGCCTTGCGGTGCCACCATGCAGGCCGCCATCAACAGTGCCCGCAGCCGCAAGTCGGTCGTCGTGGTGGCGGCTGGCAATTCGTCCGCCGACGCCTCGGGGTTTTCACCGGCCAACTGCACCGGAGTGATCACCGTGGCCGCCGTCGGCCGGACCGCCGAACGAGCCTACTACTCGAACTACGGGGCTGTGGTCGAGATTGCCGGGCCGGGGGGCGACCAGAGCTGGTCCGAGGCCGATGGAGTGCTCTCGACTTCCAATGCAGGCCTGAAAGGGCCGGCGGGCGACGCCTACGCCTACTACCAGGGTACCTCGATGGCGACGCCTCACGTCGCCGGCGCAGTGGCCCTCATGTTGTCGAAGAACCCGGCTCTCACGCCCGACCAGGTGCTTGCGCGGCTTCGCGCCAGCACCAAGCCTTTCGCGAACTGCACCGGCTGCGGCTCGGGCCTGGTCGACGCCTACGAGGCGAGCTTGTCCGCGTCCGCGACGGCCGTCGCGGAGGCAGAAGGCAACAACACCTATGCCACTGCGCAAGTCCTCTCGCCGACCAACGCAGTCGTCAGCGGCAGCATGGCTACCTCGAGCGACCTGGACATCTACAAGGTCACCGTGCAGCCCGGCCACTGGCTGATCGCCTCGATGGCACCCGGGTCATACGCCAGCGACTTCGATCTGTTCCTCGTCAACAGCGCCGGCACCGTGCTCGCCAGGAGTGAAAGAAGCGCCGGATTGACGGACCGTGTCACGTACAAGAACGCCAAGGCGGTCGCCCAGACCTTGTATGTGCGTGTCGTGTACCGCAGCCAGCCGGGCGCCTATACGATGAACGTTCGCCATTGAAGCGCCTCGGGACGGCGGCTCACTGGCTGCCGCCCTCCAGCGGCGCCAGCGGCTCGAAGGCCGCCGGCTGCTTGCTCTTCCACGAATCGATGGCGAGGGCCATCTCGCCGGTGTCGAAGATGGCGCTCTGGAGCAGCGTCATCTGGGCGAGAGACTCGGCTGTGCCGTGGTCGCGGGCGATGTTGAGCGCCAGCTTGCTGCCGGCGATCGCGAGCGGGCTCCTGGCGGCGATCTGCGCGGCGAGCTCGTGGGCATGGGCCGAAAGCGCACCCGCATCCGGCAGCACCGCGTTGACCAGGCCCACGGCGAGCGCGCGCTGCGCGTCCACCCGCTCGCCGGTGTAGGCCATCTGCCGTGCCACGCCCTGGGGCAGGATCTTCGGCAGCCGCTGCAGCGAGCCGAGGTCCGCCACCATGCCGATGTGGATCTCCTGCACGGTGAAGAAGGCATCGGCGCTGCACAGGCGGATGTCGCAGGCTGCGGCCAGGTCGAGCGCACCGCCGATGCAGCCGCCCTGCACCGCGCAGATCGTGGGGAAGCGCGCCTCGTCGAGCGCGTCGAAGCAGGCCATCAGCCGGCGCAGGCCAGTCTGGAAGGCCTGGCGCTTTCGCGCCGTCGAAACGTCCAGCATCGGCATGGAGCTGCCTGCGAAGACTTCGAGTGCCATGCCGGCCGAGAAATGCTTGCCGGTGGAGTCGAGGATCAGCACGCGGGTGCGGCCCTCGTCGTCGAGCGCGCGGACCGCGTCCCGCAAGGCCGGGAAGAAGCCCGGGTCCATGGTGTTCATGCGCTCGGGCCGGTCGAGGGTCAGGCGGGCGACCCCGGTCTCGGCATCGAGGGCCAGGTCGAAGTAGCTCGGGGTCGGCATGGCTTGCCCTTTCTGCGCTGCGTGACAAAGGCGCCTAGCCTAACGCCGCCCAAGGGATGCTCCGTCACATCCGTGACAGGCGCATGCGCGGGCATGCGAGGGAAGACCTTGTGGCCGCCGCCCCCGGCAGGCCCCTAGACTCGCGCGGATGCACGCCATCATCCAGACCAGCGACGGCCTCGCACTGCACGTGCGCCGATGGAGTCCGACCGCCGCGGCGCGCGGCCAGGTGTTGATCGTCCACGGCCTGGGCGAGCATGGGGGGCGTTATGCCCATGTCGCTGCCGCCCTGCATGCCCACGGCTGGGAAGTGACGGCCTATGACCAGCGCGGCCACGGTCATTCGGCCGGGGCCCAGGGCGACATCGCGCAGGCCGGCAGCCTGCTCGCCGACCTCGGGCGCGTGATCGACGCGCTGCGCGAGCACCACCCCGGCCCGCTGGTGCTGCTGGGCCACAGCCTGGGCGGCCTGGTGGCGGCGCGCTACGTGGCCGAGGGCTTGATGCCGCAACCGGCGCCCTGGGCGAGGGAGGTCGACGCGCTGGTGCTTTCGTCGCCCGCGCTCGACCCCGGAATGAGCGGCGTGCAGAAGGCGCTGCTGGCTGTCGTGCCGAGGGTGCTGCCGCACCTGAGGGTCCACAACGGCCTGAAGCCCGAATGGATCTCCAGCGACCTCGCGGTCGTCAAGGCCTATGTCGACGACCCGCTGGTGCACGACCGCATCAGCGGCCTGCTCGGCCAGTTCATCGCCGAGGCCGGCCCGCTGGTGCAGTCGGTCGCCGGCAGCTGGCGCGTGCCGACCCTGCTCATGTGGGCGGGGGCGGACCGTTGCGTCCATCCCGAAGGCTCCGCGCGTTTCGCCCAGGCCAGCTCGCGCGAGGTGGTGGCCGTGCGCGAATGGCCCGGCTTCGCGCACGAGATCTTCAACGAGCCGCAGAAGGAAGAGGTGCTGGCCGAGCTGGACGCCTGGCTGGACAGGCGCTTCCCGGCCGGCGTCTGAGGCGACCCCTGTTCGGGGGATCCGTGCGTTAAAGCCGCAGGCCAGGAGACTAGGCGGCTTCTGCCGCGCAGACTCCCAGGGAGCGGCCCGTCGACGACTGGCTCACTTCGCCGTCGGCATCACGAACTCGGCGCCCTTGGCGATGCTGGCCGGCCAGCGCTGCATGACGCTTTTCTGCTTCGTGTAGAAGCGCACGCCCTCTTCGCCGTAGGCATGCATGTCGCCGAAGAGGCTGCGTTTCCAGCCGCCGAAGCCGTGCCAGGCCATGGGCACGGGGATGGGCACGTTGATGCCGACCATGCCGACCTGCACGCGGCGGCTGAACTCGCGCGCCACGTTGCCGTCGCTGGTGAAGCAGGCCACGCCGTTGCCATACTCGTGGGCGTTGACCAGGGCGAGCGCGGCAGCGAAATCGGGTACCCGCACGCAGGCCAGCACCGGGCCGAAGATCTCTTCCTTGTAGATGCGCATGCCGGGCGTGACGTGGTCGAACAGGGTGCCGCCGGTGAAGAAGCCGTTCTCGTGGCCGGGCACCTTCAGGCCGCGGCCGTCGACCACCAGCTTCGCGCCTTCCTCCACGCCCAGGCCGATGTAGCCCTCGATGCGCTTCTTCGCCTCGGCCGTGACGATGGGGCCCATCTCGGCGTCGAGCTCCATGCCGTTCTTGACCTTGAGCGCCTTCGCGCGCTCTGCCACCTTCGGCACGATCTTGTCCGCCACGTCGCCCACCAGCACCGCCACCGAGATCGCCATGCAACGCTCGCCGGCCGAGCCGTAGGCGGCGCCGATCAGCGCGTCGACGGCCTGGTCGACGTCCGCATCGGGCATCACGACCATGTGGTTCTTCGCGCCGCCCAGGGCTTGCACGCGCTTGCCGTGCTTCGCACCGGTCTCGTAGATGTACTGCGCGATCGGCGTGGAGCCGACGAAGCTCACCGCCTTCACGTCGGGGTGCGTCAGCAGCGCGTCGACGGCCACCTTGTCGCCCTGCACGACGTTGAATACCCCGTCGGGCAGGCCGGCCTGCTTGAGCAGCTCGGCCATGAACAGGCTGGGCGAGGGATCGCGCTCGCTGGGCTTGAGGATGAAGGTGTTGCCGGTCGCCAGGGCCATCGGGAACATCCACAGAGGCACCATGCAGGGGAAGTTGAACGGCGTGATGCCGGCCACCACGCCCAGGGGCTGGCGCAGCACCCAGTTGTCAATGCCGGTGCCGACCTGGTCGGTGTAGTCGGTCTTCAGCAGCTGCGGCGCGCCGCAGGCGAACTCGACGATCTCGATGCCGCGCGTGACCTCGCCCTGCGCGTCGGTGAAGACCTTGCCGTGCTCGGCCGTGATCATCGCGGCCAGGGTGTCGCGGTGCTGGTTCAGCAGGCCGAGGAAGTTGTTCAGGATGCGGGCGCGGCGCAGCGGCGGCGTCTCGGCCCAGGCCGGAAAGGCCGCCTGCGCGGCGGCGACCGCGGCCTTGACTTCGTCATCGCTGGCCAGGGCGACCTGGCGCGCCACGGCGCCCGTGGCCGGGTTGTAGACGGCCTGGCGGCGGCCGGAGGTGCCGGCGACCGGCCGGCCGCCGACGTGATGGCCGATGTCAGTGGTGGAGGTGAAGGCTTCGGGGGCGCCCATGGCTGGTCTTCCTCAGAGGTGGATCCATCCAGTCTAGGCAGCACAGGTCGGGCTGCCAATGCCGTTGCGCTGGATTCATTGTTCGCGATGGCGAACAATCTATCGCCATGGCCAAGAACCAATCGACCCCTGCCGGCGCCCTCTGGTCGCCCATCCACGCGCTCACCGTGCTGGCCGACGCCGGCAGTTTCACCGCCGCGGCCCAGCGCCTGAACCTGAGCAAGGCCGCCATGAGCCAGCGGGTGGCCGAGCTGGAGGCCGCGGCCGGCGTCCCGCTGGTCCAGCGGACCACCCGCAGCATGCAGCTCACCGACGCCGGCCGGCAGCTGGTGGCGTCCACCCAGGGCGCCTTCGCCACCATCGACCAGGCCTTCGCCCAGGTGCGCGACCTGGCCGCGATGCCCAGCGGCCGGCTGAGGGTGACGGCACCGGTGGCCCTGGCGCGCCAATGCATCGTGCCGCTGCTGCCGGGCTTCCTGGCCGCCCACCCGGCGCTCCAGATCGAGCTGGATCTGTCCGACCGCGTGCGCCCGCTCGCGCAGGAGGGCTTCGACCTGGCCATCCGCCACACCAGCACGCCACCGGACACGCACGTGGCGTGGATGCTGCGCGAGACGCGCAGCCTGCTGCTCGCCAGCCCGGCCTACCTGGCCCGCAAGCCCGCGCCGCGCTCGCCGGAGGACCTGCGCGAGCACGACTGCCTGTTCTACCCACGGCCGGGCGACACGGCCGCGTGGAGCTTCGAGCGACACGGCAGGAGGCAGGCCGGACGCGTCAGCGTCCCTCTGAAGGGCCCTTTCGCCGCCAACAACAGCGAGGCGCTGCGCGAGGCCGCCCTGGCCGGCCTCGGCATCACTTTGCTGCCCGACTTCAGCGCGGCGCCGGCGCTGGCGGCGGGCCAGCTGGTCGAACTGCTGCCGGCCTGGCGGGCGGTGGGCGCGTTCGGCACGCACTTGTGGGCGATCCGCCCGTACGCGGCCCAGGTGCCGCGGGGCGTGCGGGCGCTCGTCGACTGGATCGCGGCCGGCCTGCGGGCTCGGGACATACCCTGAACTGGCCGGTCCGGGGGCAGCAAATCACGCGAACCGCCTCAAGTGCCGGCCCGAACAATCCGAAGACGCACAAACGCATCAGAAGCCGAGAGACAAGACCATGGCCGAAAGCCGATCCTCGATGTTCATGAACCTGACCCTGGCCCGCCGCCTCGGCCTGGGCTTCGGCAGCCTGCTGCTGGTGCTGCTGGTCGTCGCCGGCCTGGCCGCCAACGAACTGCGCGCCCAGGGGGCCCGCGTCCAGGACATCGTCGGGGTGAAGAACGAGAAGCTCGCGCTCGCCAACGGCATGCTGGAGAGCATCAACAGCATGGCGATCCTGGCGCGCTCGGTGACGCTGCTCACCGACGTGAAGGCGATCGACGTCGAGATGAAGGGGCTGGCGGCCGCGCAGCAGCGCTACGCCAAGGGCGAGCAGTCGCTGCTCGCGCTGATCGGCTCGAGTGATGCCAGCGCGGAGGAAGCCGCGCTGATGAAGGACATCGTGGAGGGTGGAAAGAAGACGATCCCGCTCATCGAGCGGGCCGCCAAGGAAGGGCAGTCGGGGGCTGGCGTCGAGGCGACGCTGACCCTGACCGAGGCCGTCCGTCCGGTGGAGATCGTCTGGCGCCAGAAGGTGGCGCAGCTGATCGAGGTGGTCCACCAGCAGAACAGCGAGGCGGCAGCGGCCGTACTCGCCTCGCAGAAGCGGGCGCTGGTGGTGGTCGGCGCCTTGCTGGCCGGCGGGCTGGCGGTGGGCGTCGTGCTCGCATGGCGCACCACGCGCAGCATCACCGCTCCGGTGGCGCGCGCGGTCAAGGTGGCCGAGCGCATCTCCGAGGGCGACCTGACCTCGACGGTGGAGATCCATTCCAACGACGAGATCGGCCGCCTGCTGCAGGCCATCCACGGCATGCAGGACCGCCTGCGCGCGCTGGTGGGCGACATCCGCCATTCGGCCGACTCGATCCAGACCGCCTCCACCGAGGTGGCGGTCGGCAACCAGGATCTTTCGCAACGCACCGAGCAGACCGCGAGCAGCCTGCAGCAGGCCGCGTCCTCCATGACCCAGCTGACCAGCACCGTCAACCAGTCGGCCGATGCGGCCGCGCAGGCCAACCAGATGGCCAGCTCGGCTTCGGCGGTGGCGCAGCGCGGCGGCGAGGTGGTCTCCCAGGTCGTCTCGACGATGAACGACATCAACCAGAGCTCGCGCAAGATCGCCGACATCATCGGCGTGATCGACGGCATCGCCTTCCAGACCAACATCCTCGCGCTCAACGCCGCGGTCGAGGCGGCGCGCGCCGGCGAGCAGGGCCGCGGCTTCGCGGTCGTGGCCGGCGAGGTGCGCAACCTGGCGCAGCGCAGCGCCGAGGCCGCCAAGGAGATCAAGGGCCTGATCGGCTCCAGCGTGGACCGCGTGGAGGCGGGGGCGCGGCTGGTCAACGACGCCGGCAGCACCATGGGCGAGATCGTCGCCAGCGTGCGCCGCGTCTCGGACATCATCGGCGAGATCACCGCCGCGGCGGCCGAGCAGAGCGCCGGCATCGGCCAGGTCAACGGCTCGGTGGGGCAACTGGACCAGATGACGCAGCAGAACGCTGCGCTGGTGGAGCAATCGGCCGCGGCCGCCGAGAGCCTGAAGGGGCAGGCGGCCCGCCTGGCGCAGCTGGTGAGCGTCTTCCGGCTCCAGCGCGACGCCAGCTACGTTCACTGAACTGGCGCCCCTGCGTCGCCTTCGGCACCGGTCCCCCAAGGGGATCAGCCGCCTGGGGGATCGCTTGGAGGCGGCCCGGCGGCGGCCCCAAAAAAAACGACCCAACCCTTGCGGGCTGGGTCGGTGCAAGTCCTCAGAGAGGACGTCGTTGGGACGTTCGCCGCGATGCACTGCTGCCGAAGCGGCCGGCACCTGCGGGCATGCGAGGACTCTAGGGGGGCACTGTAGCGCCGCCCATCCCCTGATCGCGGGATGAAGCCTGCTGCGGCAACGCGCTCTGCACAAAAGATTCAATCGCTCACAGGCGGACGGCGTGCTTCAGCCTGGTGTCAGCCTTGCGGCCTGCACCTGGGCTCGCCGCCGGTCAGCGCACAATGCCGCGATGCCCAGCGCTCCTGCCCCCATGCCCCCCTTGTCCGAGGCCGAGCTGGCCGAACTCGAGCGCCTGCTCGACGCCGTCCCGCCCCCGGCCGAGCCCCTGGACGTGATGATGCTCGACGGCTTCCTCTGCGGCGTGCTGCTGCAGCCGCGGCCGGTGCCCGAGGCGCAATGGTGGCGCCACGTGCTCGACGTGGACGGCCGCGAGCTCCCGCCCGGCCACGAGGATGCGTCGCTTCGCGCGCTCGTGCGGCGCCGCCATGCCGAGCTCGATTCCGCGATCCGCGAGCGGCAGTGGTTCGACCCGTGGGTCTTCGAACTCGAGGATGACGGCGATCCGCTGGAGACCGTGATGCCCTGGGTCGCCGGCTTCGCCACCGCGATGGAGTTCTTCCCCGCCCTGATGCGAAGCGACTCGCCGGACCTGGCCGAGCCGCTGGCGGTGCTCTACCGGAGCTTCGACGCCGAGGACCTGGAAGACGCCGATGAACTGCTGGAGATCATCGAGCAGCTCGAGCCGCCGGCCGACCTGGCCGAGGCGGTCGAGGCGCTGGTCAACAGCGTGCTCCTGCTGGCGGACGTGACGCGCCCGCTGCCGAGCACACGTCCGGCGCGCCCGGTTGCGGCCAAGGGTCGGCGGCCGGCGCCGGGCGGCCCCGGGCGGCGCAGGCACTGAGCAACGAGCGGTCCCGGCGCCCGGTTCAGGCCGAGAAGACCCGCTGGGCGTGCAGCCCGAGGCCCTGGGCCACGCTCGCCAGCCGGTCGCCTCGCACGGTATGCGCGCGGGCGTACGGGGCGGCTATCCGCCTGGCCAGCGGCACCAGCCCGGTCGAACCCCCGGTGAGGTAGACCACGTCGACCTGTTCGGGCGAGATGCCGGCGCGGCGAACCGTCTCCAGGCCGGCTTGCACGATGCGCTCCAGATCCGCCTCGATGGCGGCCAGGGCCTGTGGCTCGCCGAGGGTGGCCGCCAGGCCGAAATCCAGCGCGTCGAGGTCGATGCGGGCCTCGCCGCCGTCGGCCACGGTGATCTTGGCCTCCTCGGCCTGCGCCATCAGCGCGTGGCCCAGGCGCTGCTCGACGATGGTCATCAGGCGGGCATGCAGCGCGGCATCGGCATAGAAGCTGCGCATGCGGCGCAGCTCCATCACGCGGGCCGGCGTGTAGACCGTGTTGATGAGGTGCCAGGTGGCGAGGTCGAAGTAGACCTTGCTCGGCACTTCGCGCTCCGCGGGCGCCGGCCCGCGGGCCTTGTAGCCGGCCAGCGGCAGGATGGCCGAGAGCTCGACGTGGCGGTCGAAATCGGTGCCGGCGACATGCACGCCGTGGTTGGCGAGGATGTCGTCGGCGCGGTCCACGCGGGCACGGCGGGCCGGGCCGACCCGCACCAGCGAGAAGTCGGAGGTGCCGCCGCCGATGTCGGCCACGAGCACGAGATGCTCGTGGGTGACGCTGGCCTCGAAGTCCAGCGCGGCGGCAATCGGTTCGTACTGGAACGCCAGTTCGGTGAAGCCGACCAGGCGTGCCGCCTGCTCCAGTGCCGCCTGCACCTGCGCGTCCCGCTCGGGATCGTCGTCGACGAAGTAGACGGGC
>CAMLGG010000035.1 GCA_946479475.1 uncultured Ideonella sp.
TCGATCACCAGCGGCCCGCTGTCGTCGTAGCCGGCCAGGTGGATCTCGCCGACGATGCCGGCATCGATCGCGTCGATCCCGGCACAGGCCTCGGCCCCCGGGTCGGCTGCACCGCGGTTCAGGCTGTTGACGACCAGGTTGTTGACGTCGAGCAGGAGGCCGCAGCCGCCGCGGCGGGCCAGCCGGTTGAAGAACTCCGGCTCGGCCAGCGTATCGTCTTCCCAGGCCAGGTAGGCCGAGATGTTCTCGACCAGCATCGGTCGCTTCAACCGCTCCTGCACCTGCTGCACGTGCTCGACCATCAGGTCGAGCGAAGCTTCGGTGAAGGCGATGGGCAGCAGGTCGCTGCCGTGGACCGGCTCCGCCCGGCCGGGCAGGGCGACCCGTGCAAACGAAGCGTGGTCCGACACCCGCACCGGCTGCACGCGATCGACCAGCGCAGCGAGCTGGTCCAGGTGCCACGGGTCCAGCCCGGTGGCCGAGCCGAGCGCCAGGCCGACCCCGTGCAGGCTCAGCTCGTAGTGCGCTCGCGCCTCGGACAGCAGGGCCAGGGCCGCCCCGCCCTCGCCGAAGAAGTTCTCGGAATGGACCTCGAGGAACCCGAGTGCCGGACGGCGCTCCAGCAGCTCGCGGTAGTGCGGCTGGCGCCAGCCGATGCCGGTGGTGGCGAGGTCCATGGCGGTAGCGCTGCGGCGTCGCGATTACTTCTTGGCCTTGGCCTTGGCCTCTTCGGCGGTCATGCCGTTCAGGCTCTTGCAGGTGCCCTTGGCGACGTACTTCCACTCGTTGGCGTCCATGTCCGTCTTGGATTGGCCGGCGCAGGAGTGGCTGCCGCTCAGGTTGGCGCAATCGTTCTGGCCGGCCTTGACGATGCCGTAGCACTTCTCCTTGCCCTTCTCCTGCGCGTGGGCGACGTTGGCAAGGCCGAGCGCGAGGACGCTGGCGAGGGCAGAGGCGACGATCTGGCGGGACTGGTTCATGACGTTGAAACTCCTTGGAAGGTTGATGATCGGGACAGGCATGTGTCGTCGGCCCCGGGAGTTCCTTACACTGCCGGCCAACGTGGCTAGGCACATCCGCTTGAGAGGCGCCCCCAATGAGCGATTTTGCGCAGCAGGTCGAGGCCCTGCGGCCGCAGTTGTTGCGATACGCGCGCAGCCAGCTGCGCAACGACGCCTGGGCCGAGGATGCCGTTTCGGACACGATGCTGGCGGCACTCGAGCGGCCCCAGTCCTTTGCCGGCGGCTCTGCGCTCAAGACCTGGCTGGTCGGCATCCTCAAGCACAAGCTGATCGACCAGCTGCGTCGCCAGTCCAAGGAGGCCACGGTGCTGGACCGTGAGGATGCCGAAGACCTCGACGCCCTGATGTTCGACGAGACCGGCCATTGGCGCGAGACCCCGGTGGACTGGGTGGATCAGCCCGAGGTGCTTTGCGGCCAGCGCCAGTTCCTGGCCGTGCTGGATGCCTGCGTCGAGAAGTTGCCGGCCACGCAGGGCCGCGTCTTCATGATGCGCGAGTGGCTGGAGCTGGAGACCGACGAGATCTGCAAGGAATTGGCCATCACCACGACCAACCTCTGGGTGCTGCTGCACCGCGCCCGGCTGCGTCTGCGCGATTGCCTGCAGGCGAGCTGGTTCGACAGGCATGGGGCGGGCAGCGCCGGGGGTATGGCATGAGCTGGAAGATCGACTGCAGGGAGGCGACGCACCTGGTGCTGCAGGGCGAGGACCAGCCTCTTTCCTGGGCGGATCGCCTGCGCCTGCGCATGCACCTGGCGATCTGCGTGGCTTGCCCGCGTTTCGTGCGCCAGGTGGCGTTGATGCGGCGGGCGATGGGCGGCTGGCGGGCCTACAAGGACGGCGGGGAGGATCCGCCGGGCTGACCGGTGGTCACCGGCCGGGCCTCCGCCATCGTGGAGGCCAGCACCAGCACCACCACGGCGGCCGATGCAAGAACAAGACGGATAGGCTTCAACGCAGCTCCCTCGCGAACCTTTCGACGGAGCGCGAATTCTCCCGGGCCCCTGGCGCGGGAACCTCGCCCAGGCTCGCGTATCGGTCGCGCCAGCGTGACTTGTTGCGCCAATCGCCGCCCTCGCGGCGGGCCGCCAGTCTCGCGGCGCAGGGCATGGAGGCCATCCCCAGGGAGTTCAGGACCGGTCAGGACACCCGACCCTCCGCTTGATGG
This sequence comes from uncultured Ideonella sp., assembly GCA_946479475.1. The sequence continues at coordinate 2,190 of CAMLGG010000035.1, forward strand.
ACATCCTCTCCTCGGTGCTCCACTGCGGTGTGCAAAGCCCGCCGAACGCCCTGCACCATCGTGCCCAACGGCATGGAGGCATGGCCCGGAGGATGCCGCGCGGCCTGCTCGGGCAGCAGCGGCAGGTGCATGAACCCGCCTCGCACTTCCGGCCGCTCCCGCAGCGCATGCATCAGGGCGTAGAAGACATGGTTGCAGACGAAGGTGCCGGCGGTCTGCGAGATGGACGCAGGCAGCCCGGCCTCGCGCAAGCCGGCGACCATGGCCTTGATGGGCAGGGTGGCGAAAAATGCGGCCGGGCCGCTCTCGACCACCGGCACGTCCACCGGCTGCCGGCCGGCGTTGTCGGGGATGCGTGCGTCGTCGACGTTGATGGCCACACGCTCGATGGAGAAGTCGGAACGCCCGGCGGCCTGGCCCAGGGCCAGGACCCAGCGCGGCTGCAGTTCTTCGACCAGTTCGCGCAGCGCTTGGGCCGCGTCGCCGAAACAGCACGGAAGTTGCCGGGCGACGACGATGGCCCCGCCGATTCGCTCGCCATCGAGAGCGCGGGCCACCTCCCAGCTGGGATTGATCGATTCGCCGCCGAAGGGCTCGAATCCGGTCAGCAGGAAGACGGGCCCGCTCACCGCGCCTCTCCGTATCCGCCCCCGCCCGGCGTCTCGACGACGAAGACGTCGTCCACGCCCATCTCGACCGAAGCGATGTGAGGCAGCGGCTCGATGCGGCCGTCCGCCCGCACGACCCGATTCGCGCCCGGCGCGCCGGCCTGGCCACCCGCCATGCCGAAGGCGGGATGCACGCGTCCGTTGCTGAGGATGGACGCGGTCATCGGCGCGAGGAAGCGCACGCGCCGGATGCCGCCGTCGCCCCCGCGCCAGCGCCCCGCCCCGCCCGAGCCGGCGCGGATCTCGTAGGCGTCGAGCCGCACCGGGAAGCGGAACTCGAGCACCTCGGGATCGGTGAGGTAGGAGTTGGTCATGTGCGTCTGGACCACCGCCGTGCCTTCGAAGCCCTCGCCGGCGCCGGAGCCGCCCGAGATCGTCTCGTAGTACTGGTGCCTCGCGTCGCCGAAGGTGAAGTTGTTCATCGTGCAGGGGCCGGAGGCCATCACCCCCAGCGCACCGTAGAGCGCGTTGGTGACGCACTGCGACGTCTCGACGTTGCCAGCCACCACCGCCGCCGGGGAGCGCGGGTTCAGCAGCGAACCTTCGGGCACGATGACCTCCAGCGGCTTCAGGCAACCCGCGTTGAGCGGGATGTCGTCGTCGACCAGGGTGCGGAAGACGTACAGCACCGCGGCCATGGTGACCGACTTGGGCGCGTTGAAGTTGTTGTCGGCCTGCGGGCTGGTGCCGCTGAAGTCGATGGTCGCGCCGCGGGTGGCTGAATCGACCGTCACCTTCACTGCAATCTGCGCGCCGTTGTCCAGGGGCAGCGTGAACCGGCCGTCCTTCAGGGCCGTGATGACGCGGCGCACGGACTCCTCCGCGTTCGCCTGCACATGACCCATGTACGCGGCGACCGTCTCGCGGCCGAACTGCGCGACCATCGCCTTCAGCTCCTGCACGCCCTTCTCGTTGGCGGCGATCTGGGCGCGCAGGTCGGCCAGGGTCTGGGCCGGGTTGCGCGCCGGGTAGGGGCCGGAGGCCAGCAGGTCGAGGAACTGCGCCTCCCGCAGGCGGCCATCGCGCACCAGCAGGAAGTTGTCGATGAGCACGCCCTCCTCCTCGATGCGCCGGGACATCGGCGGCATCGAGCCGGGGGTGAGGCCGCCGATGTCGGCATGGTGGCCGCGGCTGGCGACGTAGAACGAAGGCTTCGCATCGGCGTCCTCGAGGTACACCGGCGTCACCACGGTCACGTCCGGCAGGTGCGTTCCGCCGTGGTACGGGTCGTTGAGCACGTAGACGTCGCCGCGCTGCATGCGCGGGTTGCCGGCGATCACGGTCTGGATCGACTCGCTCATCGAGCCCAGGTGCACCGGCATGTGCGGCGCGTTGGCGATCAGCTGGCCGCCCGCATCGAACAGCGCGCAGGAGAAGTCCAGCCTTTCCTTGATGTTCACCGACACCGCCGTGTTCTGCAGCCTCAGGCCCATCTGCTCGGCGATGTTCATGAACAGGTTGTTGAACACCTCCAGCATCACCGGGTCGACCTGCGTGCCGACGGCATGGCGCACCTGCCTCGCCTGCACGCGTTCGAGCTCCAGAGGGCCGCAGGCCGTGAGCGTGGCCTGCCAGCCGATCTCGACCACGGTGGTCGCGTTCGCCTCGGCGATGATCGCCGGGCCGGCGATGGTCGCGCCGGGCTGGAGCTCTTCACGCAGGTACAGGCCGGCCGTGTGCCAGCCGCCTTCGCCGTGGGCATCCTCGGTGTACATGCGCACCGCCTGCACGGGCGGCGGCCGATGCGACTCGGCCTGCGCTGCGCCCGCCGGAACGAGGCGCTCGTCGCTCGAGCCGGTGGCCTCGACAGAGACCGCCTCGATGACGAGCTTGCGCCCCTCCATCAGGAAGGCGAAGCGCTGGCGGTAGGCCGCCTCGAAGGCCGCCTGCAGCGTGGCCAGCGCACCTTCGTCGGATGGCGGCAGGTCGACGCGCAGCGCCGTGTCCGTGCCCTCGTAGCGCAGCAGCAGCCCGACGCGGGCAGCGATGCGCTCGTCACCCAGGCCCTGTTCGCGCAGTTCGCCACGGGCCTCTTCGACCAGGGCCGAGGCCCTGACACGAGCGGCCGCCAGGCCGGCCTCGTCGAGCGGACGCTCGATCGACGCCTCGCGCATCGCGATCTGGTCGGCCAGGCCCATGCCGTAGGCCGAGAGCACGCCGGCCAGGGGATGCACCAGCACCTTCGTCATGCCGAGCGCATCGGCCACCAGGCACGCGTGCTGCCCCCCCGCACCGCCGAAGCATTGCAGGGTGTAGCGGGTGACGTCGTAGCCGCGGGCCACCGAGATGCGCTTGATCGCGCCGGCCATGCTGGCCACGGCGATCTTCAAGGCACCGCTGGCCACCTCCTCCGCGCTCGTCGGGCGGCCGCTCGCGGCGCTCATCTGCGCGGCCAGTTCGGCGAAGCGGCGCTCCACCACGTCGCGGTCGAGCGGCTGGTCGCCGGCGGAGCCGAAGACCTTGGGGAACCAGCGCGGCTGGATCTTTCCGAGCATCACGTTGGCGTCGGTCGTGGCCAGGGGCCCGCCGCGGCGGTAGCTTGCCGGGCCGGGATTGGCACCTGCGGACTCGGGCCCGACGCGCAGCCGTGCACCATCGAAGCGGATCACCGAGCCGCCACCGGCCGCCACCGTGTGGATGCTCATCATCGGCGCCCTCACCCGCACCCCGGCGACCTGGGTATCGAAGGCGCGTTCGAACTCGCCGGCGTAGTGCGAGACATCGGTCGACGTGCCGCCCATGTCGAAGCCGATCACCTTGTCGTGCCCGGCCACCTGAGCCGTGCGGACCATGCCGACGATGCCGCCCGCCGGACCGGAGAGGATCGCGTCCTTGCCCTGGAAGCGGTGGGCCTCTGTCAGGCCGCCGGAGCTCTGCATGAAGTACAGCGGCACGCCCGGCATCTGGCCCGCCACCTGCTCGACGTAGCGGCGCAGGATGGGCGAGAGGTAGGCATCGACCACCGTCGTGTCGCCCCGGGCGACGAGCTTCATCAGCGGGCTGACCTCGTGCGAGACGCTGACCTGCGTGAAGCCCGCCTCGCGCGCCAGCCGCGCCGCCGCCTGCTCGTGGGCCGGGTAGCGGTAGCCGTGCATGAAGACGATGGCGCAGGCCCGGATGCCGGCAGCGTGGGCCTCGGCCAGGGAGCGGGCCAGCGCCGCTTCGTCGAGCGCATGGACCACCTCGCCCTCGGCGCCGACGCGCTCGTCGGCCTCCACGACCCGCTCGTACAGCAGCTCGGGGAGCACGATGTGGCGGTCGAACAGCCGCGGCCGCGCCTGGTAGGCGATGCGCAGCGCATCGCGGAAGCCCCGGGTCGTGACCAGCAGCGTGCGGTCGCCCTTGCGCTCCAGCAGCGCGTTGGTGGCCACGGTGGTGCCCATCTTCACGCACTCGACTCGTCCGGGCGTGATCGGCTCGCCGGGCGCCAGTTGCAGCAGGCGGCGGATGCCCTCGATGGCGGCGTCCGGGTAGGCCTCGGGGTTCTCGCTCAGCAGCTTGGCGGTGGCCAGCGTGCCGTCGGGGCGGCGGGCCACGATGTCGGTGAAGGTGCCGCCGCGGTCTATCCAGAACTGCCAGCGCGGGGACGTCGATGCATTCATGAAAACGGTCCTGTCGAGGAAGGAGGAGGTTCTTCAGTTCTGGCGCAGGTCGCGGCCACGGGTCTCCGGCAGCACGATCGCGGCGATCACCACCAGGGCATAGGCGGTGCCGGCGCAGGCGCCGATGGCGCTGGCGAGCGAGAAATGCATCTTGTCGCTGAGCAGCCCGACCAGGGCGGGAAAGGTCGAGCCGATGCCTCGCCCGAAGTTGTAGCAGAAGCCCTGGCCCGAGCCGCGGATCTCGTTGGGGAAGAGCTCGGCCAGGAAGGCGCCCGCGCCGCTGAAGATGCCCGACATGAAGAAGCCGAGCGGGAAGCCGAGCACCAGCATGGTCGCGTCGGTGATCGGCAGCAGCGTGTAGGCCACCACCAGCGTGCCGGCGGCCAGGGCGAAGATCATGAAGGCGACGCGGCGGCCCAGCTTGTCCGAAAGCCACGCGCCGGTGAGGTAGCCGGTGAAGGCGCCGACGATGAACATCGCCTGGTAGCCGCCGCTGCCGAGCACGGTCAGGTGGCGCTCGGTCTTCAGGAAGGTCGGCAGCCAGACGCTGATCGCGTAATAGCCTCCCTGCATGCCGGTGAACATCAGGCTGGCGAGCACGGTGCGGCCGAGGATCTGCGGCTTGAAGATGTCGAGGAAGTGACCGCCGCGGCGGCCGGCCTTCACCTCGCGGCGCGTCTGGAGGTAGACCTCCGGGTCCTTGATCGAGCGGCGGATGAAGACCACGAGCACCGCCGGCACCAGGCCGAGCATGAACATCACGCGCCACGAGGTCTCCGGCGGCAGCCAAGAGAACAGGGCCACCGAGACGAGCACAGCGGCGCCCCACCCTATCGCCCAGCTGCTCTGCACCAGCCCGACCGCCTTGCCGCGGTGCTCCGGCCGGATCGCCTCGGCGATCAGCACCGAGCCCACTGCCCATTCGCCACCGAAGCCGAGGCCCTGCAGCGCGCGGGCGAGCATCAGCTGCCCCGGCGTCTGCGCAAGGCCGCAGGCGAAGGTGAACAGGGCGAAGACGAGGATGGTCAGCTGCAGGATGCGCACGCGGCCGTAGCGGTCCGCCAGGATGCCGGCCAGCCAGCCGCCGATGGCCGAGGACACCAGCGTCGCGGTGCCGATCAGCCCGACCTCGGTCTTGCTGATGCCCCACAGCGACAGCAGGATGGGCGTCACCAGCGGCAGCGTGTAGTAGTCGAAGGCGTCGACGGCATAGCCGCCGAAAGAGGCGGCCAGCGTGCGCTTTTCTCCGCGGTCGAGCTGGCCGAGCCAGTTCGCGGGCCTCTCGCCGGCGGTGGCCGCGGTGGTGGTGGCGGTGTGGGTCATGTCTCGTCTCCTGGTTGCCCGTCTGTCGCGGGTCGTTTCGTCGGTGTCGTCAGTCCGCCAGCTGGTGGTTCAGCAGGTCGGTGATCAGCATCGCGCCGGGCGCGTGGGTGATGCAGAACTCGGGTCGTGCCGCGGCCAGCGCCGCCTGGGGCGTCACGCCGCAGGCCCAGAACACCGGCACCTCGCCGGGCTCCACGACTACCGGGTCGCCGTAGTCGGGGCGGCCCAGGTCGGCGATCCCGAGCGCGGCCGGGTCGCCGATGTGCACGGGGGCGCCGTGGACGCGGGGATAGCGTGCGGTGATGCGGGCGGCGCGCTCCGCGTCCTTGGGCGTCAGCGGCCTCATCGAGACCACCATCGGCCCGGCGAAGCGGCCCGCCGGCACGGTCGGACGGTTGCTGCGGTACATCGCCACGTTGAGGCCCTGGGCCACGTGCCGCAGCGGCACGCCCTCGTCGAGCAAGGCCTGCTCGAAGGAGAACGAGCAGCCGATCACGAAGCTGACCAGGTCGTCGCGCCAAAGCGCGGCGATGTCGGTGGGCTCGGCCACCAGCTCGCCATGGCGCCAGACCCGGTAGCGCGGCACGTCGTGGCGGATATCTATGCCCTGGCCCAGCGAGGGCAGCGCGGGATTGCCTGGCTCCGAGACCGCCAGCAGCGGGCAGGCCTGCGGGTTGGCCTCGCAGTAGTCGCGGAACTCGCCCGCCCAGGCGGCCGGCAGGATGACCAGGTTGCCCTGCACGTGGCGGCCCGCCAGCCCGCTCGTGTGGCCGTCGATGCGGCCGGCGCGGATGGCCTCGCGCGCCGCCATCGCCTCGTGGGTCTCGTCCCGTCGTGCCGTGTTCGCCTGGCCCATCTGTCCACCTCGTGACTGGAGATGGGCGGATTGTGTTGGCCGCCCCGCCCCGGGCGCCAACGAGAAATTTCTCTATGACTTCATCGATTTTCTTGATGATGCCGCCTGGACGGCCTTGAAGCCCAGCAGCGCGTCGACCACCGTGCGCGTCAGGGCCGAGCCGGGATCGTCCCGGTAGCTCAGGAAGATCGGCAACGGGGGCATCTCGACCTCGGCCGGCAACACGCGCAGCGCCTGCCGCTCGGCCAGGTGGCGCACCACGGCGACCGGCAGGGTCGCCACGCCCAGGCCGCCCTCGACCAGGCCCGCCATGGCCGAGACCGAGGAGATCGCGTGCACCCGCGGGCGCGAGTGGCCGGCCTGGCGCATCAGGTCGATCAGCGCCACGTGCGGTTGCGAGCCGCGCTGGAAGGTCAGCAGCTCCAGCGCAGCCAGATCGTCGAGCGTGTAGCGGCGCTTGCGGTGCAGCCCGGCATGGCCGACGAAGCACATCGGCATGGGCGGCAGCGCCTGCTGGCGCAGCCCTTCTCCGGAGGCCGGCAAGGCCGCCAGCGCCAGGTCCAGCCGGCCGCGCCGCATCTGCTCGACGAGCACAGGCGTGGTCTCGACCGTGAGCTCCAGCTCCAGGCCGGGCTGCGCAGCGCGCATCTCGCGAACCCAGTCGATCAGCCAGGAGTGCAGCACCGACTCGATCGCCCCGATGCGCAGGCTGAACGCGGACTCCGCGCTGCGTCCCATCTCGTCGCGGATCTCGCGCTGCAGGGAGAGCAGCCTCTCGGCCATGACGAGGAAGCGGCTGCCCGCCGCCGTCAGGCGGACCTGCTTGTCCCGCCGGTCCAGCAGCTGCACGCCCAGCTCGTCTTCCAGCGCCGCGATGCGGCTGGACATGGCCGACTGGGTGATGAACAGCTTCTCCGCGGCGCGCGAGACGCTCTTGAGGGTGGCCACCCAGTAGAAGGCCTCGACGAAACGCAGGTTCATGCATCGATTGTGTCGTCGCCGCGGGCCCTGAAATGGGCAGGACTTGGCGGTCTTTTCCACCCGCCGTGCCGCGGCCTCCCTGCCTAGCATCGATGCCGGGCCGTCCCTCGGCCGAACGAGCAACCGGCCATGTCCGACCTGTCCACCCAACTGTCCCTGGTCCCCAACGAGCTGGACGCGCTCGCGCCGCGCCGCGCAGCGCAGTCGAGCGCCGCTTCGTTCAGCTGGCCGACGCCGCCGTACGCGGTCTATCCCGATTCCCTGCCGCTGGTCGACCTCGAACCCTGCGAAGTGCTGGGGGTGAACGGCCATGCCATGGCCGCGCGTCTGGCGCAACTCGATCTCGGCCAGGGCCTGGCCCAGGTCCAGCTCGCTTCGGCACGCACGACGATGCCGCTGCGGTTCTCGCAGTTCCGCAGCCTCACGCTGACCACGCCGCTGCGTCCGGCCATCAGCGCCGTCACCGGCGCGCCGGGGCAGCTGCTCGACTTCCATCCCCGCACCGACTACGTGATCCACCTCGTCGGCGGCGAGCTCATCCAGGGCCAGACCGTGGGCCACGTCGAGGCGGCGCAAGGCGTCTTCCTCTTCCCGCCGGTGGGCGACCAGGGCGCCGTGCTTCGCATGTTCTGCCCGCGCAGCGCCTACGAGAAGCTCGACCTCGGCCCCAAGGTCGGCGAACAGCTGCTGGCCGACGACACCGCGACGCCGGCCCAGATCCAGGCCGCGCTGGCCGAGCAATCGCAGCTGCGCGAGCAGCGCTTAGGCGACAAGCTGCTGAACAACAAGGTCGTCACCGCCGAGCAGATGGCGCAGGCGCTCGAGGCCCAGTCGCGCATGCCCATGATGCGCGTGGGTGAGGCGCTGGTCGGCCTCGGCTACATCACCCCGGGCCAGCTGGACGAGGCGCTGGCCGAGCAGCGCCGCGACCGCTCCGTCCCCCTGGGCGAGCTGCTCGTCCGCAGCGGCGCCGTGCGTCGGGAGGACCTGCGCACCGCCCTGGCCCGCAAGATGGGCTACCCCATCGTCGACATCGACGCCTACCCGATCCAGGCCGAGGCGGTCCGCAAGGTGCCGCTGGCCGCCGCCAAGCGGCTGGGCTTGCTGCCCCTGCAGCTGCTGCCGGGGCGCCTGGTCGTCGCGATCGAAGATCCTTCGCGGCGCGACGTGCTCGACGAGGCCGAGTTCATCGCCCAGTGCAAGGTGGTGCCGGTGCTGCCGGAGGGCGACCACTTCGCCCGCAGCCTGCTGCAGGTCTACCAGAAGCACGGCTTCGACGACGGCAGCGCCGGCGGCCTGATCGACTCCTTCGGCGGCATCAGCTTCGACGAGGGCGGCACCGACAAGCTGCTCGCCGCGCTGGAGGAATCGAACGACCACGCCAGCTCGCACGACGAGGACGAAGCCCCGATCGAGCAGAGCGACAACTCGCTCGTCCGCCTGATCAACACGATGATCGTCGAGGCGCACGCCCAGGGCGTGTCCGACATCCACGTCGAGACCCAGCCCGGGCGCGAGAAGCTGCGCATCCGCTTTCGCCGCGACGGCGTGCTCAAGCCCTACCTGGAGCTGCCGCACACCTACCGCGCCGCCTTCATCGCGCGGCTGAAGATCATGTGCGACCTCGACATCTCCGAGCGTCGCCGCCCGCAGGACGGCAAGATCAGCTTCAGCCGCTTCGTGGCGAACTGCCCGATCGAGCTGCGCGTGGCGACCATTCCCACGGCCAACGGCCTGGAGGACGCGGTGCTGCGCATCCTGGCCTCCGCCAGGCCCATCCCGCTCGACCAGCTGGGCATGTCGCCGGCGAACCTCTCGGCGCTCAAGGCGGCCGTGCAGCGGCCCTACGGCATGGTGCTGTGCGTGGGCCCGACGGGCTCCGGCAAGACCACCACCCTGCACTCGGCGCTGAACTTCATCAACACGCCCGAGCGCAAGGTCTGGACGGCCGAGGATCCGGTGGAAATCACCCAGCCGGGCCTGCGCCAGGTGCAGGTCAACCCGAAGATCGACTGGACCTTCGCCAAGGCGCTGCGGGCCTTCCTGCGCGCCGATCCCGACGTGATCATGGTGGGCGAGATCCGCGACCGCGAGACGGCCCAGATCGCGGTCGAGTCATCGCTCACCGGCCACCTGGTGCTGTCCACGCTGCACACCAACAGCGCCGCCGAGACCATCACGCGCCTGCTCGACATGGGCATGGACCCGTTCAACTTCGCCGACTCGCTGCTGGCCGTCCTGGCCCAGCGCCTGGTCCGCCGGCTGTGCCCGCATTGCCGCGAGAAGCGCCCGGCGCATGCCGACGAGGTGGACGAGTGGCTGCACGACTATCGGCACGCCTGGCTCGATGCGGAGAGGGCCCCGTCGAATGACGCCCTGCTGGCCGACTGGCAGGCCCGCCACGGCGTCGACGGCCGCTTGCAGGCCTGGCGTGCGCCCGGCTGCCCCAAGTGCGACCACAGCGGCCTGCGAGGCCGCGCGGGCCTGCACGAGCTGCTGCAGGTCTCCCGCGAGCTGCGCCATCTCATCCAGACCGGCGCGCGGGCCGAGCAGATCCAGCGCCAGGCGATGGCCGAGGGCCTGCGCACGCTGCGCCAGGACGGGCTGGAGAAGGTGCTCGCGGGCGTGACGACGATCGAGGAAGTCCGCGCGACCAGCAATTGTTAGCCCCCACGGCCCCCTGCCGGGGGCCTGCCCCCCGGGGGGGCTCGCGCAGCGGACCGGCAGAGCCGGATCCGCGCACGCCCTGGTAGGAGGCGACTCTTGCGGAGCGCCTTCCAGAAGCAGCTGCCTACGGGGTCCGAGGTGAGTTGCCGACGCCCAGGTTCATCGCGTTGAGGATGTCACCGTTGTCCTGCGCCAGCTCCCAGGCGAACACGCCGGCCAGCCCCTGCTCGCGCGCGAAGCGGCCCTTGCGCCAGACAGCACGCGGGTCGTCGTAACCGAGGTAGAGGCGGTTCTTCGGCTGCCACAGCGCCCATGACTGCGCGACCGGGTCGGCGACGAGCTGGTAGCCCGCGCGGCCGTTGCCCTTGGCGTCCAGGTAGCGCGAGGCGATCTCCTTGTAGGGCACGGAGCCGTCCGCGCCGGCGTAGACGCCGTCTCGCTTGACCCCATTGAAGCCCTCGCCCTTGGCCGGCGCCGCCACGCCGGTGAAGCCGCGGCCGTACATCGCCACCCCGGCCACCAGCTTGGCAGCGGGCACGCCGGCCTCGAGCAGGGTCTTCACGCCGCCGGCCAGGCTCCTGTCGCGCCCCTCGCCACGTTCGCGCAAGGCGGTGTGGTGGCCCGCCTGCGCCGTCCAGGGGCCGAAATAGTCGTAGGTCATCATGAAGACCAGGTCCAGCGACTTCGCGGCCTCGCGGTAGTCGATCCTGGCCACGAGCGCGGCATCGGTGTTGATGGCCGAGGTCACCAGGTAGGGCCGGCCGGTCTCGGCGGTCAACGCATCCAGCGACTTGCGCAGCGCACGCATCAGCTCCGCATAGCCGCGGCCATCGGCCGGCGTGCCGAGCGGCACGCCGTTCGCGCTGCCGTTGCTGGTGGGATGCTCCCAATCGATGTCGACGCCGTCGAAGGCCGGATGCCTGCGCAAGAAGTCGGCCACCGAAGCCGCGAAGCGCTCGCGCCGCGCGGGCTCGTTGGCCAGATGGAAGAAGGGATCGGACCCGCCCCATCCACCGACCGAGGCGAGCACCTTCACGTGCGGTGCGCGCGCCTTCAAGCGCAGGAAGGCCTGGTGGAAGGTCTCGTCGATCGCCCCGTCGGCAATCTGCTGCTCACCCTTGCCGGCGCAGCGGGGGGCGTCCTTCTCGAGCTGCCCCGGCCCGCAGACCCGCAGGAAGGCATACAGCAGGTGGGTGACGTTCTGGCCGGAGAGCCCCTCGACCAGCGCGACGGGCTCCCAGCTCGGCACGTAGACGCCGACGACCTTGTCGCTGGTGCGCTCGAAGTCCTGGAAGCGGCCGGTGAAGAGATTCGACGTTGGCGGTGGCTCGGCGGCGTTCGCGCCAAGCACCAGCGCCGCAACGCCCGACAGGGCAAGGAAACCGACCATCCTGCGCATCACCGTCCCCGTGAATCAGACAGGACCAGTATATAACCAGTGCAATACCAGCACAGGGAGCTGAGAGCGTCTTCACCAGTCCGGCGGCGGCGTCCCGCCGCCGAAACGCGCCGAAAGATCGCGTGGATGCCCCGTGTCTCGCGTTCGACGTGAGGCGTGGAGCTCGGGCACGCGGCGCGCGCCACTCCATCGATTGGTGCAAAGAAGATTCTACGGGCACGACCTTTGTCTACCAGTCTGCAAGCAATAGAGTTCGCCGCATTGTCTGCCCCACCCCAGGAGATCGTCATGTCCCGCCCTTTCAGGATCGCTCGGCTCGTGTGCCCCGTGTTCGCGTTCGGCGTCGTCGCGGCGGACGGCGCGGGCGCGGCCGAAGCGGTTGCGCCGCTGAGCGTCGAGGTCTACAACGCCGGGCCCGGCAGCTTCCACGTCAACGCGGTCGTCGTCAGCGGCGCGAATGAGGCGATGGTGATCGACAGCGGCTTCACGCGGGCCGACGCGCTGCGCGTCGCGGCCAACGTGCTGGACACGGGCAAGACGCTGAAGAGCATCTTCATCAGCAACGCCGATCCCGACTACTACTTCGGCGCCGAGACGCTCAAGTCCATCTTCCCGCAGGCCCAGGTGCTGACCACGCCGGCCGTGCGCGAGAAGATCCAGGCCAAGCTGGCCGGCAAGCTCGCGTTCTGGGGCCCGAAGATGGGTGCCAACGCGCCCCAGCAGCCCATCGTGCCCGAGGCGATCACCGGCAGCACGCTGAGCGTGGACGGCCAGGCGATCGAGCTGCGCGGCACCACCGGCGAACTCGCGCATCGGCCCTATTTGTGGATCCCGTCGATCCGGGCCATCGTCGGCAACATCGGCGTGTTCGGCAACCTGCACGTGTGGACCGCCGACACGCAGAAGCCGAGCGAGCGCCAGGCTTGGCTCGCGCAGCTCGACGAGATGCGGGCGCTGCAGCCGATGCTGGTCGTCCCCGGCCACATGGCTGCGGGCACGGCCACGGACGCCAGCGCGATCGCCTACACCCGCGACTACCTGAAGCGCTTCGAGGCCGAACTGCCGAAGGCAGCCAACGGCGCCGAGCTGATTGCGGCCATGCAGAAGGCCTATCCGAACGCCGGCCTCGGCATGGCGCTGGACATCGGCGCGAAGGTCAACAAGGGGGAGATGAAGTGGTGAAGAGGACAGCTCCAACGCTCACGCGCCGCCTCGCTCTGCTGTCCGTGGCGGCTGCGGCGGCCCTGGCCGCCGTCGGCCCAGTACGCGCGCAAACCGCCGCGGCGCCGTCGGCCGTCGTCGAGCGCGACGGCGCCGGCCAGACGCTTCAGGACTTGTACCAGGCCGCGCTGAAGGAAGGCGGCAAGCTGACCGTCTACGCCGGCGGCGACGAGGTCACCCAGGGCTTCGGCATCAAGGCGGGCTTCGAGAAGCAGTTTCCCGGCATGAGGGTCGACATCGTCATCGACCTCAGCAAGTACCACGACGCTCGCATCGAGGAAGAGCTGCTGCGCAAGGACCTGAAGGTCGACGTCGCGCATCTTCAGACGCTGCACGACTTCGACGACTGGGCTGCGCGCGGTCTGCTGCTGCCCTACAAGGCGATCGGTTGGCAGCAGGTGCCCGCGGCCTACAAGGATCCGCAAGGGCGCTTCACGGGCCTGTTCATGCTGACCTTCGCCAACAGCTACAACAAGAACCTGGTGAGCGCCGAGAACGCGCCACGCGACTACGCCGACTTCCTCAAGCCGGAGTTCAGGAACCGGATCATCATCACCTACCCGCACGACGACGATGCGGTGCTGTACGTGTTCGACAAGATCGTCCAGAAGTACGGCATCGGCTTCATCGAGAAGCTGCAGGCCAACGGCGTGCAGTGGGTACGCGGCACGCAGACACCGCGCGACGCCGTCGAGGCCGGCAAGTACGCGGTGTCCACCGGCACCTCGGGCAACTTCGTTCCGGTCGAGTCGGCCAACATCCGCTTCGTGCTGCCGACGAACGATCCGTTCCTGACCTGGGCGCAGACCGGCGCGATCTTCAAGGACGCCAGGCATCCGGCTGCCGCGAAGCTGTACATGAGCTGGATGCTGTCGCTGCCGAACTCCTCCAATCCGCGCCAGTTCCCGATCCGCAAGGACGTTGCGCCGCCGGCCGGCTACAAGACGCTGGACCAGTACAACACCCGCCCCGAGGACTTCCTCGCGTTCATGCGCGACCGTGCGCGCGTCGAGCGCCTGAAGAGCCTGTTCGAGCGCCTGATCGGCCCCGTGGAAGGCATCTCCCCCCTGAAGGACTGACATCATGACAAAGACCCGTTCGTTCGCATTGACCCTCTTGTTGGCACTTGGCGCCGCGACGCTGCCAGCCGCACACGCCACCGACGCGAAGCCGGCCGCGGCCAACAAGGCGCTGGTGCTCGAGGCCTATCAGGCGCTGTTTGGTGACCACGACCTGAGCGCCGTCGACCGCTACTGGGCCAAGGATTACATCCAGCACAACCCGTACATGGCCGACGGCACCGAGGCGGTCAAGCAGTTCGTCGAGAAGATCGGCCTGCTCAAGGGCCCGAAGTTCAAGGTCGAGTTCCTGCGCGTCGCGGCCGAAGGTGATCTGGTCTTCGTGCAGACCCGCCAGCCGAAGATGGGTGGCAATCCGGAAATGGTCATCGTCGACATCTTCCGCGTCGCGAACGGCAAGATTGCCGAGCACTGGGACGTGATGCAGCCCGTGCCGGCCGACGCGGTCAACAAGCGTCCGATGTACTGAAAGCGGTGGCCACGAGCGCCCCGTCTTGCACTGACCTCGATGTACGGCCCCCGGCCGTCGAACACGCGGATCGGCTTCGTGCCTGGCTGCAGTCCCGGGATGGCCAGGTCGGTGAGTGTCTCGGAAGCCATGGCCAGGGGTAGCTGTCGGACCTGCCGAGCAGTTACCCCCAAATCTACCCCCAGAATCGCTGCGCTTTCAAAGGATCTTGCGGTACCGCGGGGCACCTCTAAGGCCGCCTTTCCCAGGCGTATGCCTCGTGCAGAAAGACAAGAGGGTCCGCACGGGACCCTCCTGGACATCATCTTGGAGCGGGTGAAGGGAATCGAACCCTCGTATGAAGCTTGGGAAGCTGCCGTTCTACCATTGAACTACACCCGCAGCGAGCCGCATTCTAGCGGGCCTGCGAAGCGCCTGCCGGCGCCAGCGGAACGCCGAGTTCGTGCAGCAGGAAGCTGTACTCGTCGGTGTACTCCTCCACCCGTTCGGAAAGCGCCGTGCCGATGCCATGGCCGCTGGCGCCGCTGGTGCGCAGCAGGATGGGCCGGCCGCCCGGATCCGCCGCCTGCAGGCGGGCGATCATCTTGCGCGAGTGGGCCGGATTGACGCGGCCGTCGTTGTCGCCGGTCATCATCAGCACCGCCGGATAGTCGACGCCGTCCTTGACCTTGTGCAGCGGCGAATAGGCATGCAGGGCCTCGAACTGCGCCTTGTCCTTGACCGTGCCGAACTCGGTGACGTTGAAGGCGCCGTTCGGGTCGAGTTCGACGCGCAACATGTCGTAGATGCCCACCGCGCTGTCCACGACGCGGAAGAGCTCCGGCCGCTGAGTCATCACCGCCCCCATCAGCAGGCCACCGTTGCTGCCGCCCTGGATGGCCAGGCGCTTGGGACTGGTCACCTTCTGCGCGATCAGGTACTCGGCCGAGGCGATGAAGTCGTCGAACACGTTCTGCTTGCGCGTCAGGTTGCCGGCCGTGTGCCACGCCTCGCCGTACTCGCCGCCGCCACGGATGTTGGCCACCACCAGCACGCCGCCGCGCTCCAGCCACACGCGGCGGGCGGAGCTGAAGTACGGCGTCATGCTCACGCTGTAGCCGCCGTAGCCGTAGAGGATGGTCGGGTTGTTGCCGTCGCGCGGCGTGCCCTTGCGCTGCAGGATCGTCAGCGGAATCCTGGTCCCGTCCTTCGAGGTGGCGAACTCGCGCTTCACCTCGCAATCGCTGTAATCCGCCGCCGAGGTGACGACGAGCGCAGACTTGCGCGGCGCCTGGCCGGCGGCCACGTGGTACCAGGCCGGCGGAGCGAGGTAGCTGTTGATTCGCGCCAGCACCTGGCCGCGCCCGA
Source organism: uncultured Ideonella sp. (assembly GCA_946479475.1). The sequence goes on from CAMLGG010000035.1 coordinate 17,802, forward strand.
CGCGCACGATCGCGTCGACGCCGCTGACCGGCGGCAGCTCGATCTCCTTCGGCTCGCGCTTGCGCAGGTCGACCGCGCGCAGGCGTGAAGGGCCGCCGAGCAGTTCGTCGACCAGCAGCGTGCCGTCGGCGACGATGAACTGCTGGATGGTGCCCTCGCTCTCGGGGAGCACCAGCTCGGCATGGGCCATGTCGGGGTGGGCCAGCGGCACGCGCACGATCTTGCCCTTGGGCGCGTCGCGGCGCGTCATCAGGTAGAGCCAGCCGTCCTCGCCGAATTCCACCGCCTTGACCTCGCCGGCGTACTCCGCCACGGTGCGCCAGCCCTTGGCGTCGCGCAGGTACAGCGCGTGCTCGCCTCCGTCTCCATTGGCCACCAGCGCGACCGCGTGGCGGCCGTCGCGCGAGTTCTGCAGCACCGTTTCCGCGATGCGCGGGTAGTCCTTGCCGGCTTCGTAGCGATCCTTCTCGACCGGCATGCCGAGGCGATGGAACCAGACCTGCTGGTAGAAGTGGACATCGGCTTCGGGCCGCTCGCCCGGGGCCGGATAGCGGGTGTAGTAGACGCCGCTGGCATCGTGGTTCCAGGCCACGGAGCCGCCGCCGGTCGGATAGGCGACGCGCGGGATCCGGTCGCCCAGCTCGCGGCCGGTGGCCGCGTCGTAGAAGTGCAGCGTGCCATCCTCGCTGCCGTTGGCGGACAGGGACACCGCGATCTTGCGGCCGTCCGGCGAAGGCTCGTAGAAGTCGATCGTGATCGCGCCCTTGTCGGACAGCTGGTTGGGATCGAGCACGACCCGCTCGCCCTCGGTCGAGTCCACGGATTTCAGCGCCACCAGCAGAGGCTGCTGCTTCGGTGGCTGGCTCTTGAGCGCGAACACCGTGCCGCCGCGCTCGACGAGGCCGAAGTAGGCATTGGAGGTCGAGGTGATCAGCTGGTGGACGCGCTCGCGCAGGACCTCCCGGCCCGGCACCGCGTCGAGCACCTGGCGGGTGAGCTTGTTCTCCGCCGCGACCCAGTCCTTCACCGCCGGGTCGTCGCCCTTCTCCAGCCACTGGTAATCGTCGGTCACCTGGACGCCGTGGTAGGTGTCCACCACCGGCTTCTTCGGCGCCGGCGGGTAGTCGAGCGCGAACGCCGGCGCCGCCAGCAAGGAGCCCACCAGCAGCGCCGCGATCGGGGTGCCTGGGGCGAATGGCCGCTTCATCTTCGGATCCTCCTGCCACTTGTGCCTCCGACCTCCGGAGGCGAGCGGCGATGGTAGAGGAGGACAGGCAGCGCTCCCGCGCCGGCCCCCTACCCTGGGGGCGGGCCTTTCGGGCGGCGAGAATCGAGCCCATGGCCCAGCACGACACATCAGAGGCGCCCGACGCCCTTCCAGACCGCCCCGACCAGGATTCGCACCGCCGCGCCATCCGCAGCTTCGTCCTGCGTGCCGGACGCATGGGCACCGGGCAGCAACGGGCGCTCGAAACGCTCGGGCCGCGATTCGTGCTGCCCTTCTCGGGCTCGCCCCTGGACGCTGCCGCGGTCTTCGGCCGACAGGCGCCACTGGTGCTGGAGATCGGCTTCGGGATGGGCGCCGCCACGGCGGAGATCGCCTCGTTGCGGCCGGAGACGGACTTTCTCGGCGTGGAGGTCCACACGCCGGGCGTGGGCGCGCTGCTCAAGCGAATCGGCGAGATGGAGCTCGCCAACCTGCGCATCGTCCAGCACGATGCCGTGCAGGTGGTCGAGCAGATGATCACGCCAGCTTCGCTCGCCGGCGTGCACGTCTTCTTCCCCGACCCATGGCACAAGAAGAAGCACAACAAGCGGCGCCTGATCCAGCAGCCCTTCGTGGGCCTGCTGGCGTCGCGCCTGGCTCCGGGCGGATACCTTCACTGCGCCACGGACTGGCAGCCCTACGCCGAGCAGATGCTGGAGGTGCTGTCCGCCGAACCGGCGCTCGCCAACACCGCCGAGGGCTATGCGCCCAAGCCCGACTACCGCCCGCTGACCAAGTTCGAGGCCCGCGGCCTCAAGCTCGGCCACGGGGTGTGGGACCTGGTTTTCAGGAAGTGTTGAGCGTTCAGTCTGTCCAGTGGACCCAACCCATGAAATGGGTGAGGAGCACCACGCCGCCGAACGCGATGCGGTACCAGGCGAAGGGCGTGAAGCGATGGCTGGCGATGTAGCGCAGCAGCCAGCGTACGCAAACCCACGCCGCAAGGAACGACACCACGAAGCCGGTGGCGAACAGAGGCAAGTCGGCGGCCGACAGCAGCGCGCGCTCCTTCCACAGGCTGTAGGCGCCCGCGCCCACCAGGGTCGGGATGGCGAGGAAAAAGCTGAAGTCCGTGGCCGCCCGGCGCGACAGGCCGAGCAGCATGCCGCCGATGATGGTCGCGCCCGAGCGGCTGGTGCCGGGAATCATGCCCTGGCATTCCACCAGGCCCACCTTGAGCGCGTCCCACGGACTCATCGTGTCGGCATGGGAGACGCGGGGCTGGTGCAGCTCCTGCCGCCGTTCGGCCCAGAGGATGACGAGCCCGCCGAGGATGAAGGACGTGGCCACCACCGGCGCGTTGAACAGGTAGGCCTTGATGGTCTTGTAGGCCAGCAGGCCGATCACCGCCGCGGGCAGGAAGCCGATCGCGACGTTGAGCACGAACCGGCGCGCGCCTTCGCTGGTGGGCAGGTGGATCACCGCGCCGGCGAGGCGGGCCCAGTAGACGATCACCACGGCCAGGATCGCGCCGCTCTGGATCGCGATCTCGAACACCTTGGCCTTGCCGTCGGTGAAGTCCAGCAGCGCGCCCGCGAGGATGAGGTGGCCGGTCGAGGAGATCGGCAGGAATTCGGTCAGGCCCTCGACCACGCCCATCACGGCGGCCTTGAGCAGCAACAGCAGGTCCAAGAGGCAACGAGCTCCGCGACGTCAAAAGCCGCGAATGATAGACCGCCGGCCTCCTTCGGCCGCTCAGCGCCGCGGCACGGTCGTGATCTCGACTCCGTCGCTGCGCACCCGCACCTCGCCCGGCGACAGGCCCGCGTCGGCCAGCCGTTGCAGCTGTTCCGGCTTCAGCCTGTGCAGGACCAGGCCGTCCAGCATGCTCTCGAGCACCACCGCGCCGATGCGCTGCGCCTGCGCGCTCACGCCTTCGTCGATGCGCAGTTCGGTCACCCGGGGCTCCGCCATGCGCAACGTCCCCTCCGATGCATCCAGCTTCAGGGCGTACTCGAGCGCGAGGTGGCCTTGCCAGCGTTGACCAAAAAGCCGGTCGGTTGCGCTGACGTCGAAGGACGTGGCCAGGCGGTCGGACTCGGGCTTCAGCCGCAGATCCGGATGACTCAGCGTCACGTCGAGCGTCTGAAGCAGGCGCTTCTCGGCAGGAAAGCGGCGGGCCAGCATCTGGTTGAGCTCGCCTTCGCTGAAATGCACGCGCGGCGGGCCCATCAGGCCGGCGCAGGCCCCGAGCAAGGCGGTGCCGGCAAGGCTCAGGCACAGGCCGGCAAAAGTCCGCCGGTGGCCACGGTCTGTTCGGGCGATCATGCCTGCGAGGGTAACCCGCCGGCTTGACGCGGAGCCGAGCCCTGCTAATATTACTGACCAGTCAGTCATTAACCATGTCTTCGCCTGCCACCACCCGCCAGCGCCGCAAGGAGGCCCGGCCCAGCGAGTTGCTGGACGCCGCGCTCGCGCTGTTCGTCGAGAAGGGCTTCGCCGCCACCCGCTCGGAGGAGGTGGCCGCGCGGGCAGGCGTCTCCAAGGGCACGCTCTACCTGTACTTCCCGAGCAAGGAGGAGCTGCTCAAGGCCGTCATCCGCCACACGCTGATGGCCGACATCGCGCGCGGTGCCGAGCGCCTGGCGCAGGAGAGCGGCCCCACCGGCGAGCTGCTGGCCCAGCTCATGACCGACTGGTGGGTCGGCGTGTACGAAAGCCCCAGCTCGGCGATCTTCAAGCTCGTGATGACCGAGGTGCGCAACTTCCCGGACATCGGCGACTTCTACCTGCACGAGGTGATAGAGCCCGGCCATCGCCTCATCGGCGGTCTCATTCAGCGCGGCATCGACCGGGGCGAGTTCCGTCCCGTCGACATCGATGCCGCCGTCCACTCCATCGTCCTGCCGATGGTGATGCTGTGCCTGCACAAGCACTCGATGGGCGCCTGCGGATTTGCCGACGCCCACCTGGCCCAGCCCGCGCTGTTCATCCGCCAGCACCTGGACCTGATCCTGAACGGCTTGCGTGCTCCTGACGCGAAACAGACGCCGCGCTCTCTAGAATGAAGGGTTGTCCGCAAGAGTCCCCCCAGAGCACCGATCGCCCGAGACCGCCATGAACATCGAACAAGCCCGATTCAACATGATCGAACAGCAGATCCGGCCCTGGGAGGTGCTGGATCAGGCCGTTCTGCAACTGCTCGCGGTGGTCAAGCGCGAGGATTTCGTGCCGCCGGCCCATCGTGCGCTGGCCTTCGTCGACACGGAGGTGCCGCTGCCCGAGGGGCAGTGCATGCTGTCACCCAAGGTCGAGGCCCGGATGCTGCAGGAGCTCAAGGTCCAGCGCCACGAGTCGGTGCTGGAGGTGGGCGCCGGCTCGGGCTTCATGGCCGCGCTGCTCGGCCACCGCGCGCGTGAAGTGATCACGATCGACAACCGCCCGGTCCTGGCCCGAATGGCGGCCGACAACCTCCGCCGCGCCGGCATGACGAACGTGCAGGTGCGCGAGGCAGACGGCCGCCAGGGCCTGGCCGATGCATCACCCTTCGATGCCATCATGCTGTCGGGTTCGGTGGCCAGCGTCCCGCAGGCGCTGCTGGCCCAGCTCAAGCCGGGCGGCCGCCTGATCACCATCGAAGGCGCGGAGCCGATCATGCAGGCCGTTCTCTACACCGCCCAGCCCGGCGGTGCCTATGCGAAGACGGTGCTGTTCGACACGGTGGCCCCTCGCCTGGACGGCTTCGCCGAGCCGACCCGGTTCCATTTCTGAGCCCCCAGGAAATGACTGCGTCATTCCCGCCCCCAGGGGTCAAGCAAGGTGGCAGAGCCACATTTGCCTGAGAGCCCGAACCACCGGCGATGCAGCCCCGCAGCCCATCGCCGGTTTTTGTCATCACGGCCTGCGCTGCGCGCAAGTCGTCGCATTCCTGCTGCGCCGGGGCAAGACCCTCGCGTACAACCTCGCCCGTTCGTCCAATCACAACGTACTGCACCGAGAGGAACCGACCATGACGCTCACGCGCCGCCGCCCGCCCCTGTCCCGCGCCCTCGGGCTCACGCCCCTGGCCATGGCGCTGGCCCTCGGCCTGGCCGCCGGCGCAGCGCAGGCCCAGAGCCTCAGGGAGCTGTACGAAGCGGCGCGGGCGTATGACGCGACCTACCTCGGAGCCAGGGCCACGGCCGAGGCGGCGCAGTACCGATCGGACCAGGCCGGGGCGCTGCGCCTGCCCACGGTCGGCCTGCAGGCCACGTCGACCTACATCGACGCCGACCAGAACAACAAGACCACTTCGCCGCAGGAGGTCCCGCCGAACTCCGGCAATTTCGTGAACGTGACCACTCCCACGACCACGTCCTCGCGAACCACGACCAACCAGGCGGTCCTGTCAGCGCAGCAGACCCTGTTCAACAAGGCCAACAGCGCGACGATCGACCAGGCCGATCGCGGAGTCTCCATCGCGATGGCCCAGTTGCGTGCCGCAGAGCAGGATCTCGTCGTCCGCGTGGCCCAGGCCTACTTCGACGTCCTCAACGCGATGGACACGCTGTCGACGGTGCAGGCCAGCAAGAAGGCCATCTCCGAGCAGTTGGCTTCGGCCAAGCGCAACTTCGAGGTCGGCACCGCGACGATCACCGACACCCGAGAGGCCCAGGCCCGATACGACCTGGTGCTGGCGCAAGAGCTGGCGGCAGACAACGACTTGCGCGTCAAGCGCCTGGCCCTCGACCAGCTCGTGGGGCGGCAAGGAGCGACCCCGAAGCCACTCGCCGTGCCCGTGGCGCTGCCCCCGCTGGCCCCGGCCAATGTCGACGACTGGATCTCTTCCGCCGAGGCGCGCAATCCGCTGATCCAGCAGGCCCAGCTCAATCTGGAAGTGACCCGCCTGGAGACGGAGAAGGCCCGCGCGGGCCATCTTCCCACCCTGACCCTGGGCGCGAACTACGCAAAGACCTATCCCAGCGGCACCAGCGAAACGACCAGCGGGGGCGCCTTCATCAGTTCGACCCGGCCAGGCAACACCACCTCCGCCGGGGTCGCGCTCACCTTGAACGTGCCCATCTTCGCCGGCTTCGCCGTCCAGAACCGCGTCAAGGAAACGCTGTCACTCGAAGAGAAGGCCCGCAACGACCTCGACGTCGCCCGCCGGGGCGTGACGCAGGGCACCCGCCAGGCCTACTTCGGCGTGCAGACGGGCCGCGCGCAGGTGAAGGCGCTGGAGGCGGCGGAGTCGTCGAGCAAGCTGGCGCTGGAGGCCACGCAGCTGGGCTACAAGGTCGGCGTGCGCGTCAACCTCGACGTGCTGAACGCCCAGACCCAGCTCTACACGACCCAACGCGACCTGGCCAAGGCCCGCTACGACGTGATCGTCGGCGACCTGAAGCTGCGCCAGGCGACCGGCCAGCTGCAGCCCGAGGACCTGGAAGCCGCCGACGCCCTGCTGGCGCGCTGAAACGATCCCCATCCCTAGGACAAGTTTCTTTACCCCCGGGCATCCTTGCGTGGTGCTCGGCGTCATCGATCGGGCGTTATAAAAAGGTGCGCGCCACTCCGGCACGCGCCCTGCTCCGCTCCGTTCGATGACAGCTGCCAACCTGAACGCCGCGATCGCCGCCCACCGCTTCGGGCTCGGCGAGCCGCGGCTCGAAGCCCTTGAAGCGGACCCTGCCGGCTGGCTGCGCAAGCAGATCGGCCCCGCGGACATCCCCGTCGGCGGCCCCTTCCCCACCGCCGCCCAGGCCCTCGCGGCCTACGCCGAGCAGAAGGTGCCGGTGTCCGAGCTGCTCGCCATGCCCGGCAAGCCGAGTGGTGCGCCGGAGTTCGATCTGCGCGACATCATGAACACCGACCTGCAGTCGCGTCTGGCGACGGCGGTCACGACGCGCCGCCCGTTCGCCGAGCGCCTCGTGCTGTTCTGGAGCAACCACTTCTCCGTGTCCATCAACAAGGGCCCGGTGCGCGGACTGGCCGGCGCCCTAGAGCGCGAGGCGGTACGCCCCCACATCGCGGGCCAGTTCGAGACACTGCTCAGGCAGGCCTCGCTGCATCCGGCGATGCTGCGCTACCTGGACAACAACTTCTCCACCGGCCCGCACTCGCCCGCCGTCGCCCGGCTGGCCCGCAAGGGCGTGAGCCAGCAGCGGCGCAAGAAGATCGCCACCGGCCTGAACGAGAACCTGGCCCGGGAGATCATGGAGCTGCACAGCCTCGGCGTCGCTGGAGGCGGTGGTGCCTACGGCCCCTGGGGTGGCTACACCCAGGCCGACGTGACGGCCTTTGCGGCCGTGCTGACCGGCTGGCGGGCCTACGACCCGCATAGCACCAGCCAGGCCGTCGTCTTCGATGCCGACTGGCACGAGCCGGGCCCCAAGACCATCATGGGCAAGAGCTACCCGGAGGGCCCGCAGGCGCTGGAGATGGTGATCCACGACCTGGCCAGCCACCCCAGCACGGCCCGCTTCATCGGCACCAAGCTCGCGCGCCACTTCGTGGCCGACGAGCCGCCGGTGACGCTCGTGGACAAGCTCGCGAAGACGTTCAACGACACCGGTGGCGACCTCGCCGCCGTCTACCGCACGCTCATCGATGCGCCCGAGTCCTGGGATCCTTCGCTGCGCAAGCTGAAGGCGCCGGAGGAATTCGCGATCACCTCGCTGCGCCTGCTCGGCCTGGACGAAGAGCACCTGGCCAAGAGCAAGGACTCGGCCCTGTCCGCCCTCGGCCAGCGGCCGCACACCGCGCCCTCGCCTGCGGGCTGGCCCGACAAGGCCGAGGAGTGGCTCGGGCCGGATGCGATCTGGAAGCGCGTCGAATGGTCCCAGCGCGTCGCGGCTCGCATGGGCGATCGCGTGGATGCGCGTGTCGTGGCGCGCGCGAGCCTCGGGCCGCGCCTGTCCGAAAGCACCTACCAGCAGATCGAACGCGCCGCCGATGCGCCGCAGGCACTGGTGCTCCTGCTGATGTCTCCCGAATTCCAGCGCCGCTGAAGGCGAGATGGCCATGAACACCGACCTCACCCGCCGCCGCCTGCTGCGCGGCGCCCTGGCCGCCGGAGCGGCCGCCGCCACCGGCTCCTGGGCCTCGCTCGCCATCGGCGGCACGGCGGCACCCGAGTCGCCTCGCCTGGTCGCTGTGATCCTGCGCGGCGGCATGGACGGCCTGTGGACCGTGCCGGCCGTGGGAGACCCCGGTTTCGCCGCCGCCCGCGGAGCGCTCGCCGAGTACCCTGCCAGCCCGCTGCCGCTGCAAGGCCCGTTCGCGCTGCACCCCGGCTTCGCGCAGTTGCACGCGATGTGGAACAAGCAGGAGCTGGTGGTCGTGCACGCCGCCGGCCTGCCCTATCGAGACCGCTCGCACTTCGATGCGCAGAACGTGCTCGAAGGCGGCGGCGAGCGCCCCTACCAGCTGGCCACTGGCTGGCTGGGCCGCGCGCTCGCTGCCGGCAACCAACCCGGCCTGGCCTTGTCCACCGCCGTGCCGCTCCTGATGCGCGGGCCGAAGGAGATCGACACCTGGGCACCCTCGGCCCTGCCCGAGCCCTCGCCGGATCTGGTGGCCCGCCTGGCGAAGGTCTACGCCAACGATCCCGCCCTTTCCGGCGCATTGATGCGCGCCCAGGGCCTGCGCACCGACATGCCGGACACGGCCGAGATGATGGCGATCGCCGCCAGCCCCGGCACCGGCAAGAACGCCACAGGCGCCCTCCCCGCGATGACGCGCAAGGCGGCCGAGTTCATGCTGCAGGCCAAGGCGCCGCAGATCGTCATGCTCGAGCAAGGCGGCTGGGACAGCCACGCCAACCTCGCCAACGACAAGAGCGCCTTCCTCAACAACCTGCGCCAGCTCGACGAGAGCCTGGGCACGCTGCGCGAGATGCTCTCGGCGCCGCAGGCCAACGGCCTCTGGAATCGCACCGTGGTCGTCGTCGCGACCGAGTTCGGCCGCGAGGTGGCCATCAACGGCACGCGCGGCACCGACCACGGCACCGGCGGCGTCGCCTTCGTGCTCGGCGGCGCGGTGCGGGGCGGCAGGATGCTCGTCGACTGGCCCGGCCTCGCCCCCAAGGACCGCTACGAGGGCCGGGATCTCAAGACCACGACGGACCTGCGCGCGGTCTTCAAGAGCGTCCTGGCCGACCACCTGCGCATTGCCCGCGCGCCGCTGGACAAGGACGTGTTCCCGAACACCGCCGGCATGAAGCTGCCCGAGTTGCTGAGGGCCTGAACGCTCAGGTGCTCCCCCGCACCACCAGCTCGAAGCCCAGGTCCACCACCGGCCGGGTGACTGATTCCCCGCGCATCAGTGCGAGCAGCATCGCAGCCGCCGCCTGGCCGACCTCGGCGCGCGGGGTGCGGATGGACGTCAGCGGAGGCACCATCTGGTCGCTGCCCGTCAGGTCGTTGAAGCCGGCGATCGCGATCTCGTCCGGCACTTTCACGCCTCGCCGCAGGGCAGCGAGCAGGGCCCCCTGCGCGAGGTCGTCGTTGCAGAAGAAGATCGCGTCGATGGCCGGGCGCTGGCCGATGATCTGCTCGAACATCCGGCCGCCCAGCGCGATGGATGAAGGCGCCGGGTTGAGCCATTCCAGCGTCGGGTCGTACAGGCCGGCGGCCGTCATCTCCCGCCGCCAGCCTTCGAGGCGCTGCATCGTGCGGGGGTCGAGCTGCGCGGCGCCGAAGGCGATGCGGCGGTGGCCACGCTCCAGCAGATGCTGCGTCAACGCGGCACCAGCCTCCGCCTGCGACATGCCGACACTGTGCAGGCCCGAGCCTTCCGGCGCCAGGTCCATCATGTGCACGCAGGGGACGCTGGCCTGGGCGATGAGGTGGCGAGTGGCTTCCGGGCGATCGAGGCCGGTGACGAGCAGGCCGGCCGGACGATGCAGCAACTGCTCGCGCAGCAGCACGGACTCCTCCACCTCGTCGTAGTGGGTCACGCCGATCAGCGTCTGGTACCCCGCCGGCCGCAGCGTTCGCTGCACCGCCTCCAGCAGGTCCACGAAGAGCGCGTTGGACAGCATGGGGATCAGAACGGCGACGTGGGTGCTGCGGCGCGAGGCCAGGGCGCGAGCCGCGGGGTCGGGGACATAACCCAGCCGGTCAGCGGCCTCGCGCACGCGCGCGACCAGCGCCGGGTCGACGGCACGCTCGCCCCGAAGCGCTCGCGAGACGGTGATCGGACTCACGTCGGCGGCCAGCGCGACGTCGCTCAGCGTGACGCGGCCGCTGGAACGGCCGCGAGGGTTCTTCGAAGTCATCTAAGGGTTTGCCCGGATGAGCCGGCAAGGTTTGATCACTAGGATAGCGCTGTCCGGCACCGGAGGGCAAGCCGGCGGTCTCCTGCTCCAGGCCCATTGTCTGCCAGGAAAGTCCGCCTCCCGATGGTCGCCGCTTTTTTCGACTTTGTTGGATAGCGCTATCCTGATGATGCATTCAGTGGTCGTGATGGGGGTCTCCGGCTGCGGCAAGTCCAGCCTGGGCCATGCCCTGGCCGGCGCCCTGGGCGCGCGCTTCGTCGAGGGCGACGCCCACCACAGCGAAGAGAACCTGCGCAAGATGCGCAGCGGCATCGCCTTGACCGACGAGGATCGTGACGGCTGGCTCGCCGCGCTGGCCGCCGAGCTGCAGCAGGCCCCGCCGCCCGTCGTCCTGACCTGCTCCGCCCTCAAGCGCCGCTACCGGGACCGGCTGCGCAGCGCATCCGCCGGCCTTCGCTTCGTCTTCATGGACATCGATCGCGACCAGGCCTTGCAGCGAGTCGCCTCTCGGGGCGCCGCGCACTTCTTCTCCACCAGCCTGGTCGACAACCAGTTCGCGACGCTGGAGCGGCCCGAGGGCGAGCCGGGCGTGCTGCGCGTCGACGCCACGGCAGCCCTGCCGGCTCTCACCGCCCAGGTCATCGCCTGGCTGGCCCCCGAGGAGAACGAATGAGCCCTGCGAACGAATCACCCAAGCCGCTCTTCCAGCGCATCGCCCAGGCCGCGATGGCGGCCTGCCTGGGCGTGATGGCCGTGGCCGTCTTCGTCAACGTGGTGCTGCGCTATGGCTTCGGCAGCGGCATCGCGGCGAGCGAGGAGCTGTCGCGCCTGTTGTTCGTCTGGATGGTCTTCATCGGCGCGACCGCGGCCTACCCGGCCGGGGAGCACATGGCCTTCACCAGCCTGGTGGGCCTGCTGCAGAAGCGGCCGGCCGCGATGGCGGCGGTCACCCTGTTGATCCGCGCGCTCGTCGTGCTGGCCTGCGGCCTGCTGGCCTGGGGCGCCTGGCAGCAGGTGGTCGTCGGCATGGACAGCCACTCCGTCGTGCTCGGCTATCCCACCGCGCTTCTGCCGCTGCCCGCCCTGCTGAGCGCCGTGGCGATCGGCGTGATGGCTCTCGTCGAAATCATCAAACGCGAGCCGCTGGACCTCGGCCACGGCGCCGAAGTGGAGTAACGCGCATGTCTGCAGAGGCTCTCGCCTTCGTCGTCTTCTCGGCCGGCATGCTGGTGCTGATGGGCATCGGCATGAACATGGCCCTCGCCCTCGTGCTCACCGGCGCGGGCATGGCCTGGGCGCTGGACTTCTGGGACACCCAGCTGCTGGCGCAGAACCTGGTGGCCGGCATCGACAGCTTCCCGCTGCTGGCCGTGCCCTTCTTCATCCTCGCCGGCGAGTTGATGAACGCGGGTGGCATCAGCCGCCGCATCATCGACATGGCGCAGGCCTGGGTCGGGCACATCCGCGGGGGCCTGGGCTACGTGGCCATAGGCGCCGCCGTGCTGATGGCCAGCATGAGCGGCTCGGCCCTGGCCGACACCGCCGCGCTGGCCACCATCCTGCTGCCCATGATGCGCCAGCAAGGCTACCCCATGAACACGTCTGCCGGGCTGATCGCCTCGGGCGGCATCATCGCGC
>CAMLGG010000036.1 GCA_946479475.1 uncultured Ideonella sp.
GGTTGTGGCCTTCGCCGCCGATGTAGGAGATGACCTCGAAGCCGTTGGTCAGGCGGACCTTGGCGACCTTCCGCAGCGCGGAGTTCGGCTTCTTAGGCGTCGTGGTGTAGACGCGGGTGCAGACCCCGCGGCGCTGCGGGCAGTTCTGCATCGCAGGCGACTTGGACTTCGTGACCTCGACCTGACGGCCTTGGCGCACGAGCTGGTTGATGGTGGGCATGGGTAACTTGTTCCCGTTTGAAGTTACGTGATTCCCGGCGCAACCCGTCATCAGGACGGAAAATTCGCCGAAAAGCCCTCCATTATATTCGGGACACCCCTGAGCCGCAACCGCCCTTGACACGCCGGGCGCGGGCCGTGTACGGCGCCACGCCAGCGGCCACCATGGCAGTCATAGTGAGCACACGCTCTCGCCGAAGTTCCCATGAACCTTGTGATCGACACCCAGACGCTGCTGGACTGGCGCTTCTTCCGCGACCCAGCCTGCGAGACCTGGCCCCTGCCTCCCGGGCCGGGTCCGGCCGGCCGTTGGATCGCCACGGCCGCCATGCGGGAGGAACTGGCCCATGTCCTGTCGCGTCCCTGGCCGGCACGCTGGGCCACCCCGCCGGCCGATGTGCTGGCCTTCTTCGATCGCCATGCCGAGCTGCGGCCGGCCCCCACCCCGCGCGAAGCGCAGGCCCTGCGCTGCACCGACCCCGACGACCAGAAATTCATCGACCTGGCGGTGGCCCTGGCGCCCGCGTGGCTGATCAGCCGCGACCGCGCGGTGCTCAAGCTGACGCGCCGGGCAGCCCTGCGGGGCGTGCTGATCCGGCCTCCGGCCCACTACCCGGCCTGGCACCGGCAGCTCGCCGCCAGCTCAGGGCAGGAGCAGGCGTCGAAGTGAATCGAGCGCCACGGAGGGGCGGTCCAGCAGGTCCTCCGCCAGCAGCTGCACCAGCAGGCCCACCTGCATCCACAGCACCAGCTGCGCCACCACCGCCTTCAGCGACAGCGAAAGGCTGAACACGTTGAGCTGCTGCGCGAAGCGGTTGATCAGGCCGAGCATGCCGTCGACGAGGTAGAGCAGCACCAGCGCAGGCGCCGACACCAGCAGCGCCAGCCGCATGATGCGGCCCAGCTCGCCCTCGAACAGCGCCACCGCCCCCGGCCGCAGGCCTGCCCAGGCGGCGCCGACCGGCCACTGCCCGTAGCTCTCCATCAGCGCGCCGGCCATCAGCATGAAGCCGCCGGCCGACATGAAGACCCAGGCCGCGAGGCGGGCCAGGAAGGCGCCGGTGAGCGAGGTCTGGTGGCCGGACAGCGGATCCAGCACCTGGGCCATCGACGAGCCGACCTTGGTGTCGACGATCTGGCCCGCGGCCTCGAAGGCCCACATCATGCCGGCGAACAGCAGGCCGAGCGCCCCGCCGATGAAGGCCTCCTTGCCGAACAGCACGGCCCATTGCCAGCCGTCGAGCACGGCCACCGGCGTGGCGGGCTGGACGATCAGCCCCAGCAGGCCGAGCGCGACGAACAGCGCGTTGCGGATGGTCGCGGGCACCAGCTCCGCGGTGAACAGCGGCACCAGCAGGAAGGCCACCGCCACCCGCGTCGTCGAAAGCCCCAGCAGCAGGGCCGTCCGGGCGAGGCTTTCGTACGAGCGCCAAAGCGGCAGGTCGGCCAGAGAAGCGAGGTCGCCCGTCATGGCTTGCCCACCATGCCGGCGAACTCGCTGAAGACGCGGTCGCCGAGCTGGTAGAGCGCGCTGCCGAGCAGCGAGGCGGTCACGAAGATCGTCAGCACGATGGCGAAGAACTTGGCCGCGTATTGCAGCGTCTGCTCCTGCAGCTGGGTGGCCGCCTGGACGAAGGCGATCACCAGGCCGACGATGGCGGCAACGGCGATGGGCGGCGCCGAAAGCAGCAGCACCAGCCACAGGGCCTCGTAGGTCAACTGCAAGACTTCCGACTGCTGCATCGCCGCCCCTTCAGTGGTAGGTGAGCACGAGGCCGTGCGTGAGCTTGACCCAGCCGTCGATCAGCACGAACAGCAGCAGCTTGAAGGGCAGCGAAACCGTGGTCGGCGACAGCATCATCATCCCCATCGCCATCAGGATGTTGGAAATCACCAGGTCGATCACCAGGAAGGGCAGGAAGATCAGGAAGCCGATCTCGAACGCGACCGAGAGCTCGCTCACGGTGAAGGCCGGCACGACGACGAGGAAGTCGCGCTCGGTGAGCGATCCCGCCTGGTCGGCGTTCAGCGAACGCTGGGCCGTCTTGAGGAAGAAGGCCCGCTCCATCGGCCGGCTGTGCTTGATCAGGAACTCGCGCAGCGGCTCCTTGGCGGCATCGGCCGCCGAGAGCATCGCGCCGGTGCTGGCCGTGGCCGCGGGCAGGTCGTCGACGTGCTGCTTCATCGCCACGCCGACCGGATACATCACGTAGATGCTCAGGACGAGCGCCAGCCCGTTCAGCACGACGTTCGGTGGCACCTGCTGCAGCCCCAGCGCGTTGCGCAGAAGGCTCAGCACGACGACCAGCTTGGTGAACGAAGTCACCATCACGGCGACGAAGGGCGCCAGCGCGAGCACGATCACCGTGACCAGCGCAGACGCGGGCGAGAAGTGGGTCAGGTCCATGTCGGCGGGGCGGGCGCGCGGGCAGCGCAGAGGGTTCGGAACGGGGCTTCAGGCGGCAGACGAAGCTCCCACCGCTTCAATCCACAGGGCGCGGCCCTCGCCCCAGGGCATCAGCCGGCCCTGCGCGCGACGGATTTCGGGCGCAGGGCCGGCGAGGGTTGCGCCCGGTGGCGGACAGGCGAGGTCCACGGGTCGCCCGAGGTCGACGGCGATGGCCTCGTCGCGCCAGCCCAGCAGGAGCTCGGGCGCAAGAGCCTGCGGCAGCACGCATCGCAGGGACAAGCAGTCCGGCTCGGGAAGATCCGCGGCCGAAGCGACGCCAGGCTCCTGCGCGCCGATGCACTGCCGCACTGCCGTGCCGGCGGGATCCACCACCACGAGCAGGCCGCCCGTGCGCTCGTCGGCGGCGCGCAGGCAGGCGATCCAGTCCGGCTCGAAGCTCGCTGGCAGCAGCAACGCGCCGCCGGGCTCGAGCGCGGCCTCTTCCTCGGGCGGCAGCGTCAGCGTGGCCAGCACCAGCTCGGCCTCGACAGGCAGCCACAGCAGCTCCCGAGCCAGCGCATCGGGCGGAGGCGGAAGGCGCCGCAGCAAGGACCACGGCAGGCCCAGGCTCGCCCCCACGCCGGGGCCGGCCCAGCGCGCCACTGCGCCCCCGGCCGGGCCCTGCCCGGGAGCTTCTTGCCATTGCCAGTCCGGCGGGCCGGCGGAGCCCGGCAGGGCCTCCAGCCATTCCTCCAGGGCCTGCAGCAGCGGCTCGGCCAGGGCCAGGCGCAAGGCGGCCTCGGCGGCGCAGGCGGGTGCCGCCGCGCTCACCGTCTCGAGCTCCAGCCGAAGGTCGCCGTGGCCCGTGGAGGCCTCGTAGACCCCCCGGATGCCCAGAGGCGCTTCGATGGGTTCCAGGAGCTTCATGCGCGCCGGCTCACCATCATTCGCGTCAGCTCGGCGACCGATCGCGCCTTCATCTTGGCCATCGCCCGTGAACGGTAGAGCTCCACGGTCTTGATCGACAGGCCCAGGCGGTCCGCGATCACCTTGTTGTAGATGCCCTGCACGACGAATCCGAGCACCTCGCGCTCGCGAGGGGCCAGCGAGCGCTCCCGCCGCTCGAACTCGTCGGCGGCGGCGTCGTCCGTCGCCCCGGCCACCACAGCGGCCGGCGAGAAGGCCGGACGCGGTGCCGCCGGTGGTGCAGCGCAGGCCGGGCGACTGAAGGCGGCATCCAGGGCGGCTTCGAGCGCGGCGTCGTCCAATGGCTTCTCCAGCAGCGTGATGGCGCCTTTTCGCATCGCCTCGACGGCCAGGGGCACGTCCGCATGGCCGCTCATGTAGATCACCGGCAGCGCGGTACCGGGCTCGCGCAGCAGGGCATCGTGCATGTCCAGCCCCCCCAGCTCGGGCATGCGCACGTCCAGCAGCAGGCAGGCGCTCTCGTTGGGATCGCGGCAGCTGAGCTCGCGCAGGGCCTCGCGCGGGTCGGCCCAGGAACGCACCTCGAAGCCGGCGCCCTCGAGCCAGAAGCAGGCCGACTCGCGGAACTGCTGGTTGTCGTCGACGATGTAGACGGTGCGTCGGTTCATTCGACCCCCTTGGTGGTTCGGGCCGGCTGCGCCAGCGGCAGGCCCAGGTGGAAACTGCAGCCGCGCCCCGCGGCCCCTCGGCTGAACCACAGCCGGCCCTGGTGCAGCTCGACGAAGGAGCGGCAGATCGCCAGGCCGATGCCCATGCCGTTCGGCTTGGTCGACGAGAAGGGCACGAACAGCCGCTGCTCCGCCTCGGCGGACAGGCCCACGCCGTTGTCGGTGATCCGCACCTGCGCCTCGCAGCCTTCACAGTGCAGGGCCAGCTCGATGCGCGGCTCGGCCGGCCGGCCCTCGCGCAGCGCGTCGATCGCATTGCGCAGGAGGTTGACCAGCACCTGCTGCAGCATCACCGGATCGCCGCGCACGGTCGCCGGCGCCTCCGGCACATCGAGCGTCAGTTGCACCCCGACGCGCTGCAGCTCCCAGTCGAGCAGCGAGGCGCTCGCCCGCAGCAAAGCCGCCAGGTCGACCGACTGGCGCTTCGGGGCGCGCGAGTGGGTGAACTCGCGGATGCGGGCGATCACCTTGGCGGCGTACATCACCTGCTCGATCGCCCGCTCGACGGCGGCGAGCTCGTCCGCGGCGGCCTCGTGGCCCTCACGGCTGCGCCGGGCCAGCCGCACGCGCAGGCCGCGCAGCAAGTTGGCCGCCGCCCCGATGGGCTGGTTGAGCTCGTGGGCCAGCGTGCTGCCCATCTCGCCGATGGACAGCGAGCGCGAGGTGAAGACCAGGCCTTCGCGGTCGTCGAGCTGGCGGCGCAGGGCAAGCAGGCGCTCGCGCTCGGCGGCTCGCTCGTCACGCAGGCGCAGGAGCAGGCGACGCCCGTCGAGCACGGCGATCTCGGCGCCGTACTCGCCCTGCGCACCGCAGCGGAAGGCCCTTGCAGCGCCGGGCGAGCGGGCCTGCGCGAGGCCCTCGAGCAGGCCGGGCATCGCGCGGTACCAGGCGGGCAGCGAACGCCCGTCGAGCGCTGGCAGCAGCGCTTGCATGGGCTCGCTCATGTCCAGCAGTTCGCCGGCCACATCGTCGACGAGCGCGACGGCGTCGCCCCAGGCGCCGAGCGTGCCGCACCAGGGCGTCGCCAGGCAGTCTTGCTCTGTCCAGCTCATCGTCATGCCGGTCTCGCCTTCGCCATGACATCCCCCGCCTTCGCGCCCAGCAATGCCTGGTCGCAAACCAGCAGCGGCAGGCTCCACTGGGTGCCGAGCGCCTGCCACAGGCGCTGGACGCGGTCCACGCGCACCAGCACCTCGTTCCACCGCGGCAGCAAGGGCGGGAAGGGGCCGAGCTGCAGCTCGCAGCTCACGCGGCCGGCGCTGTCCTGCTCCTGCGTGAGGAGCTGGCCGCCACGGCGCAGGGAATAGCTCTTGGCCACGCGCACGCACCACCAGCGTCCTTCGGCGCCGGGCCGCGACCAGCGCAGCCGGGCCGCGAACCGCTCGCCGCACAGGCGCATCGGCCGGGAATTTCGAGCGGGACGCAGCACGAACAGCCAAGCCGCCTGCGCCTCGTCCTCGCGCACCGGGCAAGCCAGCAGCACCGACCGGCCCCGCTCCCACGCCTCGGCCGCGGCCCGCAGCGCCGAGCGGGCGGCGGGGCGCTGGGCCGCCTGTCGCAGGGCGGCCAGCAGCGGTGTGCTCCAGGGCGCTTCCGCGGTCGATTCCGCCTGCGTGATCGTCGGCGGCCCCGACTTCTGCTCGTCTTGGCTGTCCTCCTGCTCCTTCGGTTCTTCGTCGCAATCGTCGCAGGCATGCCTGCGCGGTGGCGACCGCTGCGTCATCTCCTCGACCGGCGGGCGCAGCTGCGCGGCGATCCCGGGATGCAGCGCGAGCACGGCGCCGGGCAGCATCGCGGCGCCAGCCGCCGCAGGGTCGGGACGGGCCTGGGTGGCCAACGCCGCTTCGTCGAGAGCGCGGCCGGATTCACGGGCCAGGGGCGCGATAGCAGAGTCGTCCGAAGAGCGCAACGCGTGTGGGCCGCGCGCCAGGTCACGGGCCATTTCCGTCAGCCCGCGCAGCTGCCCTCCTGCTGCCAGCTCGTCGGCCGGGCTGCCGCCCCAGGGCGTCGACTCGGCCCCGCCGGGCGGCGCGACGGACTCGGGCTGCAAAGCCTGCAGGCCGACGGAGGCCCCCGAGGCATCGGCGCCGGCTGCGACGTTCCCCGCCTGTGCTTCAGCGAGCTGCAGCCCTTCTGACGGCGGCAGTGCCGACCAGGGCGACACCGCTGCGGCAGATTCGACGCTCATCGCGGATCCTCCTGCCGGTCACGCTCGGGCAGCGGCCGCCAGCCCAGCTGCTCCACCTCATGCCCCTGGCTGCGAAGCCGACGTTCCAGCCGGGGCAGGTGCGTGGCTGCCCAGACGGCTGGCACCGCCGGCGTGGCGAGCTGCAGGCTCCACGCCGCGGCGTCGGGGCCTCGCTGCAACGCGAGCTGCCAGGCGGCCCCGGCGCCGGGGCGAATCTCGGCTTCGATTCGCAGGGGCGCGGCCGCGACCTGTGCTTCGGCCACGAAGGTCGACTGCGGATGGCCGCAGTCGGCCGAAGCGCCGTGGCCAATCGCTTGCTGTGTCGCCGTGAGGCTCGCCAGCGCGCCGGCCGAGCTGGCCACCGGCGCCATCTCGCGTGCCAGCAGCGCCGCCTGCCAGGCCCCCAGCAACGGCGGTGGCGCCAAGGGTGCGACCAGCGCGGCATCGGCCTGCCCCGGTTCGTCCTCGTCGGACCGGGTACGCGATGCATCCCGGGGCCTCGCCGTCGACGAGGGCGGCCGGGCGGGCGGCGCCGAAGCGGACAAGCCGGAGGTCTCGTTCATGGAAACTCCTTCGACACGTGAGCACGCTCTTCCTGCTCGCGCTCGGCACGGCGTTCGCGCACCCGGCCGGCCTCGCGCCGCTCCTGTTGCACCCATTCGCCGACCGCTTCGTGGCGCGCCATCGCACGCACCAGGTCGTCGCGGCGGCGCTGCAGCGCGTCGAGCGACTCTTCCAGCGAGCGCTCCTCGTCGATCAGCTCGTACTCGTCGCGCTCCAGCCGATCCGCAAGGGTCTCGCGCCAACGGGTGACGGCGCCGCTCCAGCGAGGCAGGCCGGCGCTGGACGTCCAGTCGCGCGCCAGGGCGGCCAGCGAATCGCGGCCCTGCTCGATGCTGCGCAGGCGCTGCTCCACCGCAGCCCGGGCGGCCTGCTCGGCTTGCTCGGCCTGCCGCAGGGCCAGCCGTGCCCGCTCGACCCGCAAGGACCTCAAGCGCAGCCACTGCGCCTGCCACTCGCGTCCGGCCGCTCGGGTCATTGCACGATCTCCTGCAGCCGGGCCCAGGTCTCGGCGATGGGCGTGGCCTCGTCGGGACGCTGCGTCAGCAGCGCGCGGATCAGCGGCATGCGTTCGATGGCCTGGTCGGCCAGCGGGTCGCTGCCGGCCTGGTACTCGCCCACTCGCAGCAGGAACTCGACTTCGGCATGGCGCGCGAGCAACGAACGAAGGCGGGCTGCCGCGGCCTGGTGGCCGGCACCGGCGACGCGGGTGAAGACGCGGCTCGCGCTCGCCAGCACGTCGATGGCCGGGTAGTGCTGCGCCTCGGCGAGCTTGCGCGAGAGCACGATGTGGCCGTCGAGGATGGAGCGCACCTCCTCGGCCACCGGGTCGCTGCCGTCCTCGTCCTCGGCGAGCACGGTGTAGAAGGCCGTGATCGAGCCCTGCCCGTCATTGCCCGCGCGTTCGAACAGGCGCGGCAGCTCGGCGAAGACCGAGGGGGGAAAGCCGCGTCGAACCGCCGGCTCCTGCGCCGCCAGCCCGACCTCGCGCAGGCCGCGCGCGAAGCGGGTCACCGAATCCATCAGCAGCAGCACGCGGGCGCCCCGATCCCGGTAGCCCTCGGCGATCGCCGTCGCGGCGTAGGCCGCGCGCACCCGCTCCAAGGCCGGCCGGTCCGAAGTGGAGACCACCACCACCGAGCGGGCGAGGCCTTCCTCGCCCAGGCTGTCCTCGATGAACTCGCGCACCTCGCGGCCACGTTCGCCGACGAGCGCGATCACGTTCACGTCGGCCCGCGCCTGGCGGGCCAGCATGCCGAGCAGGGTCGACTTGCCGCCGCCGGCCATCGCGAAGATGCCGACGCGCTGGCCCTCGCCGACCGTCAGCAGGCCGTCGATGGCGCGCACGCCGGTGGCCATCGGCGACTGCACCGTCCGGCGCGCGAGCGGGGCGGGGGACTCGCGGTGCAGCGGTGCGCGTCGAGAGCCGTCCACCGCGCCGCGGCCGTCGAGCGGGCGGGCAAACGCATCGACGACCCGGCCCAGCAGGCCCTCGCCGCAGGGCACGCTCGCCTCTTCGGCACACACGGCCACCGCCGCGCCGGCGGGCAGTCCCTGCAGCGGCCCCAGCGGCGCAAGCAGCGCTTCGGCGCCGTGGAAGCCGACCACCTCCGCCAGCAGCCATGCCGCCTGATCCTGGGTGGAAGGATCGAACACCCGGCAGGTCTGGCCGATGCGGGCGCGCAGCCCGGTGGCACGGATCATGGTGCCACCGGCCTGGACGACACGCCCCTGTGCGTCCAGCGTGAGGGTGGCCTGCAGGCTTCGCAGCAGGCTGCGGGTGTCGGCGGCGGCGCTGTTCACGTCCGCGCTCCTGTGGCCGGCGGCCAGTCGACGCCCCAGGCGCCCGCCAGGCGTTCGAGCTGGGCCTCGACGCCAGCGCGTGCGCTGCCGAACTCCGTGTCGAGCCGACAGTCGCCCGGTGCGAGCGTGTCGTCCTCGCACACCTCGGCCTCGACCAGCGCGCCGCGCTCGTCGGCCGCCAGCCTGGAAAGGCCCTCGCGCAAAGCACTCGACGACTGCGGATGCACGGCGAGCCTCCAGGTGCGCGCGGGCAGGAGCTCCCGCGCAGCCTGCAGGGCGAGCGCGGCTTGCCGTTCGCCATCGGGCAGACCGCCCAGGAGCTTGCGCACGACCTGCAGCGCGAGCGTGGCCACTTCACGGCGCGCTTCCTCACGCACCGCCTCGGACTGCTGCTGCAGGCGGACCATCTCCTCGGCGCGATGGGCCTCGGCCGCCTGGCGCGCCATCGCCTCGCCTTCGGCCCAGCCTTGCCGGCGGCCCGCCTCGAGCGCGGCGTCGATGCGCGTCGCCTCGTCCTGCCTCATCGCTTCCAGCCGGTCGACCAGCTCGCAGGCGCTGCGAAGCAAAGGCACCTCGGCCGCGCGGAACACCTGCCTTCCGCTGCCGATGCCGAGCTGTCCGCGTTGCCAGAGGAGGAAGCTCATGCGGCCCCTCCACCGCCCGAGGCGAGCCCGTGCTGGATCTCCAGCGTGGTGCGCAACAGGGCTTCGGCCGCCACCCGGGGCATGAGCAGGGCCGCCGCGGGCGAGAGCAGCTGGCTTGCGGCATGGCGAAGGGCGCCATGGGGCAAGGTCGCGAGCAGCACCGCGGCACCGGCTTCGTGCAGGACGGCGGCGACGCCGGCCGGATCGGTCGCAGCGCCCTCCGGCCAGGGCGAAAGCTGCGGCGGCAGCGCCGGCCAGTCCGGCCTCGCCATCAGCGCCTTCCACCAGTCTTCCCCGAGCGCCGCCTGCGCGGCCGCGATCTGCGGCGCGGCGATCCACAGCCGCAGCGCAGGCGCGGCGAGCACCGAGCCGACCCGGCGTGCGAACAGGCGCTGCGCGTTGCGGCTGAGCGTCAGCCAGGCCGGTGCTTCTGCGAGCGTCGGCCAATCGAGGGCGCGCGCGGCTTGCGGCACTTCGGCCATCAGCTGCCGTGCGACGTCGGCGCGGTGGCGCCGCCGCCATGCGGCGGGCGAAGGCGCTCGAGAAGGTGGCGTTGCCATCACCGGGCGTCTCCAGGCTCGCGGGTCAGCACCGCCGCGAGCGGTGGCGGCAACCCGGGCCGGCCCTGGCGTCGGCGCCACGAGACCAGCCCGGCCGCCGCGACGCCCAGGGTGCCCGCGACCGCGCCGGCCCAGAGCACCGCCCGCAGCCCGCCGGACGCGCCCTCGGCCGGCGCGGGCGGCACCCAGGCCTCCGCCTCGAAGGGCACCACCGTCACGCTCTCGTAGGGCAGGCCCTCGACGCTGTTGACGACCAGCGCGCGGATCTTGGGCACCAGTGCATCCACGTCCAGCCCCGGCCGCACCTTGATGAGCACCGAGGCCGACGAGGGCACGACCTTGTCGTCCAGCGGATGCTTGGCCGGCAGCACCAGGGCGACACGGGCCAGCAGAACGCCGTCGATGCTCGACACCGTGTGGCTCAGCTCCTGCGAAAGCGCGTGGACCAGGCGCGAGCGCTCCTCCAGCGGTGTCGAGACGAAGCCCTCGCGCTTGAAGACCTTGCCGAGGCTGTCGAAATCCTCGTGCGGCAGGCCCATGCCGCGCAGCGTCTGCACCGCGCGCGCGAAATCCTGCTCGGACGCGGTGACCGCGTAGCCGCCCTCGCCGGCCACCTTGTCGGCCGGGATGCCGGACAGCCGCAGCACCGCCACCATCTCGTTGGCCTGGCGCTCGTCCAGGTGCGAGTACAGCGTCTGGTCGCCGCAGCCCGCCAGCGCGAGCAGCAGCACGATGACGGCCCCGACCTTCATGATTGTTGTCTGAACAGCTGCTGCAAGCCGTCCGAGGTGCGGTTGGCGATGTTGGAGGTGAGCTGGCAATGGAACATGAACTCCTGGCAGCGCACCGTCAGGTTGACCAGTTCGCCGGGCGTCAGCTCGCGGCCTGCCGCTGCCGCCTCGCGCGCATCCACGTGAAGCTGCGAAGCCTCGGCGTTGATGTGCTCGAGCGGGCGGAACAGCGCCTGGGCCGCGGCCGAGGGCGCCTGGGTCCGCCGGGCCTCGATGCGCTGCAGGACACCGGCCACGGCGTTCTCGAAGGCGCCGAGGTCGGTGAGCGAAGCGCCCCAGCCGAGCTGGACGCCCGGGATCGCCGAGGCGGGGCCGCCCGGGCCGGCGGGGTCGACCCCGGTGGCCAGGGGTGATGCGACGAGTTCGGGTGTCATGGCTGCCCCCTGCTCGTCGTCGTCACTGCTTGCGGGCCATGGTCTCGAGGGCCGAGCCCACCGAGGAGATCGCGGTGTGCGAGCTGCTGGCCAGGAAGCTCATCTTGAGCGACATGGCGGTGAGCTCGGTCACGTCTGCCGGCTTGTCGCCGTTGGCCGAGACCTCGGCCGACTTGTCCTCGATGCTCTGCGCCTGCGAGTCCAGCGCCTGGCCCCAGGCGTCGGCCATGGCTTCAAACCAGCTGCCGCCCTGGCCGCCGCCGGTTTGCAGGGGGGCGCCCATCGGGCTGCGTTCGATGCCGTTGCTCATGATGCTTCTCCTGTGGTGGTCGAAGTGGCGCTCGGGTCGCGCCGTGGGTCAGAAAGTGAGCCGGGTCAGCTGGCCGTCGCGCTCGACGGTCACCGACTGGTCGGCGATCTGCAGGACACGGTGCCCGCTCGGCAGCAGAGCGCCGACGAAATAGCGGCTGCCGTCCGCGGTGACGAAGTACGGGGTCTCGACGTGGTCGACGACCGCGGTGATGCGCTTGCCGGCATCGGCCTGCAGCGGCGGCCGCGTGCCGGCGGCCGGGGCCGCGGGTGGCTGGTTGCGCACGGTCAGGCCGGCGAGGCCGGGCACGTCGCGCCGCGCCGCCTTCTCGGCCTGCTCGACGCGCCAGGCCTCCCGCTCCTGCGTGGTGACGAGCACCGTGCCGTCCGGCCGCACCTGGGCCTGGGCGGTGATGCCGTGCAGGCGGAAGACATCGGCCACGGCACTGGCCCGCCCGTCTGAGGCGGCGTTGGCGCCATGGGCGGCGGCCAGCGGAGCCATGGCTGTCGAAAGGCCGGCCTGCGCCGGGGTCAGCAGGTCGGTCATGAACAGCAGGCCGATGCAGGCGAGCACCAGCGCCGAGCCGCCGGTGAGCAGCCAGCGCTCGAGGCCTGGCGAGATCGCGGAGGCCGGCTTCGCCGCGGCGGGTCGGGCGGAGGCGGCCTCGGCCGGCGCGGCATCTGGCCACTCGGCCTCGTCGGCCGGGCCCCAGGCCAGCACCACGTCGCCCAGCTTCAGGCGCTGGCGCATGAGCCAGGGCTGGCGGATGCCGGCGGCGAGCACTTTCGGGCCGAGCTGCGCGGCGCCATCGACCAGGCTGAACTCGACGACCGTCGTGTCCGCCAGCCAATCCATCTGCAGCACGAACGCTTCGCGGCTGTGCAGGAGGATGTCGGTGGCGCTGCCCGCGGTCGTGGCCGGCACGCCGCCCGCGGGCAGCGCTGCGACCCGGCAGGAGCGCCCTGGCGTGAGCGGCGCGCGTGCGCCGGCCTGCGGCCCGCAGAGGACGCGCAGTTCGAGCCGGGGCGCGGGCCGGTGCGTCATCGCGAACCCCGGCTGAAGCCCGAGGCAGGGGCCGCTACGGGCGCGGCTTCGGGCGCTGAGGCCTCCGCTGCCGGCGCCCCCGCGGAAAGCGCCCGCTCGGCGGCCGCCACCGTGCGCTGACTGGAGGCCAGCCGCGGGGTGATGAGGAACAGGCGCTCGACCCGCGAGTTGCCGCTGCTCTGCGTCTTGAAGGCGTGGCCGATGAGCGGCAGGTCGCCCAGGAAGGGGATCTTGTCCTCGCCGTTGCGCGAACTGTCGCGCACCATGCCGCCGATGAGCAGGCTCTCGCCCTCGGAGATGAGGGCCTGGGTGTTGATGCCCGAGCGCTGGACCACCGGCAGCGTGTCGACCGTCTGCATGCTCAGCGCACCGTCCTCGATCTGCACCAGCAGCTTGATCCGGGTGGTGTCGTTCTCTCGAAAGACGTGCGGCGTCACCCGCAGCGTGGTGCCGGCCGTCACGTCGAACAGGTCGACCTCGTCGCGGCCCGCCACGCGGACGTAGAAGGTCGAGCTGTTGTCGAACACCGCCTCGACGTTGGACAGCGTCACCACCTGCGGGCTCGAGACCACCTTGGCGGCGCCTTCTTCCTGCAGCGCGCTGATGCGGGCGACGAACTTCCAGGCCTCGCCCATCACCGCCGAGAGCGTGCCGCCGCGCGCCGCGGGCGTCACGTCCTGCGTGCCCGAAAGCCGAAGGTCGCTCTCGCTGCCGTTGCCGAACATCGCGCTGCCGAAGCCGTGGCTGATGCGCCAGTTCACGCCCAGTTCGCGCAGGCGATCGGTGTTGATGTCGATGATGGTGGCCTCGATCTCCAGCGCCTGGGGCTCCACGTCCAGCGCCTTGATCAGCTCGGCGTAGCGCGGCAGGCGTTCGGGCAGGTCGCGCACGATGACGGCGTTCAACCGCATGTCGGCCTCGATGCGTGGGCCGGTGTCGACAACCGGCTGGGGCGCGGCCACGGCGGTATCCGCCGCGTAGCCACCCTGCCCCGGCGACAAGGCTGTGACGAGCGCCTCCACGCCGCGGGTGTTGCCGTTGTAGGGCTCGCCGAGGACCGGCATGTCGGACGGCTCCGAGCGGCGTGACGCGAGGCCTTGCCCGCCGAGGCGCCGGGCCGTGTTGCGGTCGGCGGCCGGCGCGCCGGGCCGCGTGTTCTGGCCGACGAGCGAGCGCAGGATGCTGGCCACGCCGGGCAGCACCGTCTGGCGGCCGGCGAAGGAGGTGGTCACGTCCTGTGCCCAGGCATGGCGAAGGTAGAAGACGCGGTAGTCCATCAGGGGCTGCGTCCAGGCCGGCGAGTTGGTGCCGCCGGCAGCGCCCAGGGGCCGGTGCTGGCGAACCAGCTCGTCGACCTGCTGCACGAAGCGGCGCGAGCCGGCGGCGACGAGCGCACCGTCACGCGCGCCGCGCAGGGTGTTGCGGGCATCGGTGAGCTGCAGCTCCTTCGCGCTGCGAAGCACCTGCTGGGAAAGGTCTGCCGGCAGCACGTAGCTGCGGGAGAGCATCTCGCTGGCCGGCGCGACGTGCAGCACCGAGCCGTCGAAGTAGCTGACCAGGTTGTAGGCCCGGCTCACGTCGCGCAGGAGCTTGTTGGGCGTGCCGTCGAAGCGGCCGTTGACCAGGCCGTTGGCGGCCGGGCTCACGACGACCGGGATGTCGGTCATCGCGAACAGGTCCTGCAGGAACTGGTCCAGCGGCTCGTCGCGCGCGTCGATCTTGACCGGCGTGGTGATCTCGGGCAGCGGCGCCGCGGCGGCGGGCGTCAGGGGCAGCAGGAGAACGAAGAGCCAGGTGGCGAGGGACGGGAACTTCAAGCAGCCTCCAGCAATGCGGCGCCCGGCATGGGCACCTGGTCCACGGCTCTCAGCCTCAGCGTCGGCATCAGCTCGTGCAGCGAAAGCACCGGCGTGGCGAAGCACTCCGGCTCGATGAGCTTGCGGACGTGCCAGCGCACGTCGATGGCGCAGACGATGGCGCCGGGTGCGTGGCGGGCGACCAGCGCCTGGATGGCCGCGGCAACCCGTCTCGCCATGTCCGGCTCCAGTGCCAGCTGGGCCACGCCGCCGCTGACGCGCACCGCCTGGCGCAGCATGTCCTCCAGCTCGGGCGCCAGCGTCAGCGCGGCCAGCTCGCCCTCCGGTGCGACGCGGTGGCAAAGCTGCCGACGCAGCGCGATGCGGGCCATCTCGGTCAGGGCCTGCACGTCCTTCTCTCGCTGCGCCGCTTCGGCCAGCGCCTCCAGGATGTCGCGCAGGTTGCGGATCGAGACCTCCTCGGCCACCAGCCGGCGCAGCACCTCGGCGACCTTCTGCACCGGCAGCGCGCGCAGCACCTCCTTCACCACGTCCGGCACATCGGCGCTGGCGCGGGTCAGCAGCTGGGTGGCCTCCTGGATGCCGACGAACATCGGCGCGTGGCGGCGCAGCGACTCGCGCACCGCAGCGGCCAGCGACTCGTGCGGATCGGCCTCGGGGAGTTGCCCCTGCGCGAGCGGGACTTCGTAGGCCAGCAGCCGCCAGGCCGCGTTCATCTCGGCCGCGCCATGGATGGCGATGCGCGGCAGCGGCAGGCCGAGACCCAGCTGGAAGTCCTCCAGCATCGCCTCGAGCGCGCTGGTCACGCGGCGGCCGCCGTCGTCACCGGCCAGCAGCGATGGAGGCACCTCCAGCAGCAGCGGCACGGAAGGCCGCAGCAGCGGCAGCGCGGTGCTGGCCACGGGCGGCGGGGCCTGGCGCGACGAAGGCATGCTACGCCAGGCCGGGCGCGTCCAGGCGGCGAGGCGCTCGCGCCAGGCAGGCAGGAGCAGCGCGCCGGCCAGCAGGCTCGACAGGCCGAGGGCGATGAACACCAGCGGCGGAAATCCGGGCACCAGTGCCAGCAGCAGGCAGATCGCGCCGGCCACCAGTTGCACCCGCGGCTTGGCGCTGATCTGCTTGCGGATGGCATCGCCGAGGTGGCGGTCGTGCTCCTCGTCCGTCGTGCGGGTCACGATCAGGCCCGCGGCCATCGCACCGAGCAGTGCCGGGATCTGCGCCACCATGCCTTCGCCGATGGTGAGGATGGAGTAGCGATGCATCGCATCCCCCATCGCCAGGCCCTGCTGCAGCACCCCGATCGCGAGGCCGCCGAGCAGGTTGATGAGGATGATGACGATGCCCGCGATGGCATCGCCCTTGACGAACTTCATCGCCCCGTCGAGGCTGCCGTGGAGCTTGCTCTCCATCTCCAGCGCACGGCGGCGGCGGCGAGCCTCGTCCTTGTCGATCAGGCCCGAGCGCAGGTCCGAGTCGATCGACAGCTGCTTGCCCGGCATCGCGTCTAGCGAGAAGCGCGCGGCCACCTCGGCCACCCGTTCGGCGCCCTTGGCGATCACGATGAACTGCACCACCGTGATGATCAGGAACACCACCAGGCCGACGACCAGGTTGCCGCCGGCCACCAGCTTGCCGAAGGTCGCGATGATGTGGCCGCCGTCGGCGTGCAGCAGGATCATCCGCGTGGTGGCGATCGACAGCGCCAGCCGGAACAGCGTGCTCATCAGCAGCACGCTGGGGAAGACCGAGAACTCCAGCGGCCCGGCGATGTAGACCGCGATCAGCAGCAGCACGAGGCCGCTGGCGATGTTGACCGCCACCAGCAGGTCGATCAGCCAGATCGGCAGGGGCAGCACCATCAGCGCCACGATGGCTGCGATGCCGGCCACCAGCACCAGGTCGGAGAAGCGGGCGAACAGCCCTTCGCGGGCCTGGTCGTCGGCGGAGCGGAAGTAGGCGCCTATCGACATGCGTCCGGATGCCTGTGTCAGACGGAGCCGGCCGGCACGCCAAGCAAGCGCCGCCGCAGCTCGGCATAGGTGGCGAGCACGTCGCGCACATAGGCCTGGGTCTCGGGATAGGGCGGGATGCGCCGGCCGTACTTCTCGACCGCGCCTTCGCCCGCGTTGTAGGCCGCGAGCACCAGGGGCAGGTCGTTGCCGAAGCGCGCCTGCAGCGTCTTGAGGTACTCAGCGCCGACCTGCAGGTTCAGCTCGGGTTGCAGCAGCTCGCGCTGCGGATCGTCGAGGCCGAAGCGGCGCGCGGTATCGGGCATCACCTGCAGCACGCCACGAGCGCCAGCATGCGAGCGGGCATCGGAGCGATGGCGCGACTCGACGTGGGCCACGGCGTGCAGCAGCAGCGGGTCGATGCCGTAGCGCCGGGCCACTTCAGCCACCTTCGGCGCAAGCGCCAGGATCCGTTGCACCGCCGTGGCCGGCGGTGCAACCCGCTGCGGCCCTGGCGCCGACGCCGGTGCGCTTGCCGCGGGCATTTCGATGACCTCGGGCTGCGGTGCCTGCGCCTCATGGTCCGCGTAGAGCTCGAGCTGCGGCGAAACGCGCGGCGATGGCGCCGGCACGAGCGGCAAGGCGCTGCTGCCGCAGGCCGCCTCGGCGAGCGCGAACTTGCCGTGTTGCCCACCCGGCTCGGGCACCGCAGGCAGCTGCAAGGCGCCTTCGCAAGCCACCACCCTCGGGGCAGGCCATGAAGCGGCGGCCATGGCTGCGTTGCCGAACAGCACGAAGGCCGCGGCAGCTCCCCACCGGATCAGCCTGGCCGCGAAGTTTCGCCCACCGATCGTCACCTCTGATGGAAACGTTTCCCATCGCGCCACGATTGTTGTCCTCCCAAGCGAGGTGCGGACTATCGGTGTTGGGCTGCTACGAGGCGATGACCAATTTGACGAAGCGAAACAGGCTGTTAACGGCCCCGTTCTTGCCAATCTCTATCTAAAGGCGCAGCACCTCCCCCTAACTCATCAGCCGAAACACTTTGCCGGCTGGGCGCGTCCGGCTTGAAGCATCGTCCGGCCCCGATGGCAGACAAGAACGACGGCGGTGACAAGACCGAGAAACCGACAGCCAAGCGGCTGAGGGACGCGCGCAAGAAAGGCGACGTTTCGAAGAGCCGCGAAGTGACGAGCACCGCAGGCCTGCTGGCCTGGCTGGTGCTGGGCGCGCTGGTGCTCGGCCTCGCGGGCGAACGGCTCGCGTGGCTCTTCGGCCGGCTGTTCGAGCTCGTCGGCCAGGGCTGGTCGGAGCAGGGCTTCGGCGTGGCCGCTGCGACGCTGGGCTGGCTGGCGGCCGAAGCGCTGCTGTGGCTGAGCGCGCTGCTGCTTCTGCCCGCGGCGGGCCTGGGTCTGCTCGTCGACTTCCTGCAGACCGGCCCTGTGCTGGCCTTCGAGAAGCTCTCGCCCAAGCTCGAGCACCTCGATCCCGCGCAGGGCATCAAGCGAATGTTCTCGCTCGACAACCTGGTCGAGCTGGCCAAGAGCGTGGGCAAGACGGCCCTGCTGCTGCTGATCGGGCTGCTGGTGGCCCGCAGCCTGCTGCCGCAGATCATGGGACTGGCAGGCAGCGAGGACGTCGCTCCGCAGGCCATGGGCGCGCTGGTGTGGGAGTCGACGGTGCAACTGCTGGCCTGGACGGTGGCGGTCTTTGCCGGCGTGGCCGCGCTGGATGCAGCGTGGCAACGCCACTCCTACCTCAAGAAGCTGCGCATGAGCCTGCGCGACATCCGCCAGGAACTCAAGGACAGCGAGGGCGACCCGCACATCAAGCAGCACCGCCGGCAGGCGCACGCCGAGTGGTCGCAGCGCAATGCCGCCGCGGCGGCACGCAACGCCAACGCGCTGGTCGTCAACCCGACCCACGTCGCGATCGCCATCGACTACGACCGCGAGCGCTGCCCCGTGCCCATGGTGTCGGCCAAGGGCGAGGACCACGTCGCCCGCGCCATGCGCGAGGCGGCCGAGGAGGCCGGCGTGCCGATCGTGCGCAACGTGCCGCTCGCACGCGACATGCTGGCCCGCGCCGAGCCCGGCGAGCTGGTGCCGCCCGACCTCTTCGACGTGATCGCCGAGGTGGTGCTGTGGGCGCGTGAAGTGCGCGAGCAGCTCGCGTGGGAGGACGCCGTCGCGAACGCTGCGTCGCGTGGTGAGGAGCCCCCCGCGCAGGCGCCCCGCCGCCGCATGGCCGCCCCGGGCGAAGACCTCACCCGCTATGCCGACGGCGACGACCCGCTGCGCGCCGCGCGCCCGCTCGACTGACCCGACATGGACAACTTCCTCCACCAGTTCCTCGTGATGCTGGCCGCGCTGGCCGCGGTCATCGCCCTGGCCTGGCTCACCTTGCGCAGCCTGCGCGGGCGCCTGGGCGGCGCGCGCGGAGCCGGCGGCGCGGCATCGGACGAAGCCTTGCTGTTCGTGCGTGCGCTGCCTCTCGGCCCCAAGGAGCGCGTGGTGCTGATGGACCACCGCGGCGAGCGTTGGATGCTCGGCGTGACCGCCGGCGGCATCAGCCTGCTCGCGCGCTGGCCGCTGCACGACGAGGCCACGCCCGCGCCCTTGCGGCCGACCCTAGCTGCCGCCGACCCTGACTAGGCGCTGCCGCAGCCCGCTCCTACAGTCCCCGCGACCGATGGACACCCTCGCCGCCCCTGCCCCCGAGCTGCTGCGAACCGGCCGGCTGGTGATGCGCGAATTCGCGCCCGGCGACGAGGGCCTGCTGCAGCGCATGCACGAGGACGAGCGGCTGCGAGCGCAGCTCATCGACGATGTCCCGCTTCACGAGCCCGCGGTCGCGGCGCTGTTCGTCCGCCGCATCGGCGAGGCGTATCGCACGCGGCCCGGCCTGGGCATCTGGCACACGCGCGTGGCGGGCAGCGATCGCTTCGTCGGCTGGTTCAGCCTGATGCCGCTGGACGGCCATCCGGGCGAGGTCGAGCTCGGAGCGCGGCTGTTGCCGCCTTTCTGGGGCCACGGCCTCGCGCTCGAGGGCGGCGAAGCCCTGTTGCAGCACGCCTTCGGCCGCCTCGGCCAAGCTCGGGTCTGGGGGCTTTGCCATCCGGACAACCGCGGCGCTCGCCTGTGCCTGGCCGCCCTCGGCTTCGGCCGGGGCGTGATGGCGCCCTGCGAAAGCTGTGCCGAAGGCGAAGCGCTGCACCACGTCGTCGACGCGGCCCGCTGGCGGCGCGCCATGGCCCGATCGCGTCAGGAGCGGCTGCGCCAGTCGGCGCAGTCGCTGCGCGAGGACATGCCAACCCAACCATGAAGATGAACGCATGAGCACGCCCGACTCCTCGTCCTCGCCTTCTGCCTGGCAGAGGGCCGTGGCCCAACGCCTGGCCATCGCGCTGGAGCGTGGGCTGCTCGTGCACGCTCCCGTGCACGACAACGCAGCGGACGACCGCCCCCTGCGTTCGCGCTGGCGGCTGCCCCGCGCGCCGGAGGGCTCGCCTTCGCCTGCCCTGCAGGCCCTCGGGCGGCTGCAAGCCGCCGATCCGGCCGGCCGGGCCCGCGCCGGCTCGCTGATGTCGCGCTGCCTGCGGCACTACCGCGAGCAGATCCGCCCCGATGATGAAGAAGACGACGCGGGCGTCGCACTGGCCTGCTTCCTAGCCGCCTGCGTGCAGGCGCAGGAGGGCGAAGCGGTGACGCTTCCGCGGTGGCGCGCATTGCTGCACTGGATAGAGGCCTGGGCCGACGAAGGGCTGGACTGGTCGGCCGCGCCGCGATCGGAGCGAGCAGACTTCTTCGAACGCATGGCCAGCCTGGCGGTGGCGATCGGCGAATGGTCGGTGGTGGCCTCGCGCCAGGGCCCGGCCGCGGTGCGCAGTGCCCAGCTGCTGGCGCGCAGCAGTCTCGAGGGCCAGCTGGGCCTGGACCTTCGCGCGCTGACCGCCGCGGTGCGCGGCATGCCGGCCCCCTCGGAGGCTGCGGGCGACCCTAGCTGGGGCGACGCCGAGTTGCCGAAGGCCCCGACTGTTCCATCCGAGGGCCAGCGCCTGTAATGCCCCCTGTCAGCGCCGCATCGCATCCGCAGCCGCGCTGAGCCAGGCAACCTCAACCGGTTCGTTCCCCCAACTTCACTTCGACTCAGGAGCAACAGCATGGGATCAGCACTCAACAGCGTCGTCGGTGGCGGCAACGGTGGCATCCTCGGCGCGATCGGCGGCATCGTGGGCGGCATCTTCGGCGGCCCCATCGGCGCGATGATCGGCCAGGCGGTCGGCAACATGCTGCAGAAGGCCGTCGGTGACGCGGTCAAGGACACCGTCGACCAGATGCACAAGGAACATGGCATGCCCAAGTTCCTCGCCGAGGCGATCAAGGACAAGGTCGACGAGGTGATCGGCAAGCTGCAGGACAAGAACGTGCCGGCCGAGGCGCAGGACGCCGCTCAGCAGCACTTCGGCTCCGACATGCAGCGCTTCCAGCAGGAGTTCCAGCAGAACCTCGCGCGCAACGTGCTCGAGTCGCTGGGCAGTGAGGAAGGCAAGGGCAGCGCCAAGGGCGGCAAGGGCGGCGGCGGCTGGCTGCAGGCCATCGCCCGCGCCATGGGCCAGACCCTGGGCGACAAGGCGGCCGAGATGGTGCGCCTGTCGAACAAGATGTCCGAGCTCAACGAGGCCAAGGGCAGCATCGACGCCGACGACACGCAGGCCAACGAGCAGAACGCCCGCGAGTTCAACGAGACCATGACCAAGTTCCAGGCCACCGGCCAGGAGTACAGCATGCTCAACAACGTGTTCTCCACCGCCATCAAGGCGCTGGGCGAAGCGCTGTCGACGATGGCTCGCAAGCAGTAATCGCCGAAGGGCGACCTGCACGGCCTTCGGGCCGGACGGGCAAGGGGGCGAAGGCTCCCTTGCCCTTTCCCGTTTCAGGCGCGCCCGGCGTTGCGCTCGCGGAATCCCCGGGGCGACACAGGGCGTTACGGCTTGGCGAGACCGTCTTTGCAAGACTCGCCGCCAACCATCATCGAGTGAAGAACACGCGCCGCTCGCGTGTCCAAGGAGGTCACCATGGGGTTTCGCTGGGTTCGTGACTGGAGCCGACGTGGCACGCCGCTGCTCGGCGCGGCATTGCTGATCGGCCTGCTCAACGGCTGCGGTGGGGGCGGCGGAGGCGGAGGCGATGCCGGCGGCGACGGCGGCGGCGGAGGCAATCCGCCACCCACCGGCGTGCAGGGCCGCCTCTGGCACACCAACTACGCGCTCGACTTCCTCGACGGCACGCAGATCGCGTCGGCCGAAGGCGGCATGCCGAAGACGGTGACGAACGACCTGCCTGCCTGGCCCTGGCCCGACGGCAGCCAGTACGTCGTGGCCGACGCGCAGGGCGACTACACCGATGTGACGAGCTACGCCACCAGCACCGGCGCGATCGTGGACCAGGTCCGCTTCGAAGGCTACCTGCGCTCGGTCAAGCCTTCGCCGGTCAGCAAGCACGTCATCCTCGCCACCTGGGGCGAGGATTCGGTGTCCGATGCGGTCTACGTCTTCTACGACCTGTCCACGCAGACTGTGCTCGACGCCTTCGCCACCGACGGCGCGGTCGTCAACTGGCTGCCGGATGGACGCTACCTGCGCATCAGCGCCACGGGAGCCATCACGAGTGCGCTGCCTGGCGCCGCGCAGCAATCGGCGGGGGCCCTCGCCATCCCCGCGGGCCGCGAGCTCCACAACCTGTGGGTCAACGCCCAGGGCTCGCAGATGGCGATGCAGTTCGTCGTCCCCGGCAACGCCGGTGGCCTGGAGGAGAGCGACCTGTGGGTCGCCAGCGCCAACGGCAGCAGCCTGGCCCGCCTCACCCAGACCGGCATCACCAGCTACGGCAAGTGGTCGCCCGATGGCCGCCACATCGCCTTCGACACCGACACCGGCCTGGTCTGCAGCGGCGGCGGCTGCTCGGGCGAATGCTCGCTGTGGTACGCCGAATCGACGGCGCGCGACGTGGTGGCGCTCGAGAGCTCCGGCGACGCGGCCCATTTCAAGGTGAAGAACAGCCGGGGCGAGGAGCGCACGCTGGGCTGCGAGCTGCTGTCATGGACAGACTGATGCTGCGCCTGCTCGCGCTGCTGTGGTTCACGGCCACCTCGGCGCTGGCCTACGACATCCCGCCTCCGCCGCCGGCGCCGTACCAGGGCCTGGTCTTCCCGCTGTTCCCGAACAGCAAGACCATTCCCTTCGGCGTCAACGCGCCGGGCAAGCGCGGCGCGCCGCGGGCGGTCTCGACCGTGGCCGGCGGCAGCCCGCAGACCGCCAGCAATGCACGCCAGCTGGCGATGGCCGTCCCGCCGGAGCGGCGCGAGCAGATGGCGCGGGTGTATGTCGAGTCCTTCGAGACCTGGCGCCGGCTCGAACGCAAGCTCGGCTTGCCGCCGGACGACGTGGCGGGCGCCATCGCGGCCTTCATCGCCGGCAACTACATGGCCTACCGCAACGTCGAGGTGCCCGACGAGACCTATCTTCACCTGGTAGAGCAGATGCGTGGCGCGCTCTCGGGCAGCCGGGCCTTCGCTACCGCCTCCGCGAGCGACAAGCGCAGGCTGTACGAGCAGATGGCGATGGTCGGCACCTTCATGGCCCTGGCCCGGATGACCTTCCAGCGCCAGCCGAACCCCCAGGCCGAGCAGAACTTCCGCGATTCGGCCGCTGCCAACCTGGAGGCGGCACTGAAGGTGCCGGCCGAGCAGGTCCGCATCACGGACCAGGGATTGACGCTGCAGTGAGCCGCCGGCGCTGATCAGCGCCCGGCCGAGTCCTCGGCCAGCGTGCGGGCCAGCGCTGCCAGTTCGTCCGCGCGCTGCGCCGCGGCCTGCGTTTCGCAGGATGGCCTGTCCGTCTGTGCCGCGCAGGCCCGCTCCCGTTCGGCGAGCCACTGCCGCTGGGCATGGCGTACAGCGGCGCGCGCCGAGCCGACGAGCCGGGCGAGCACGACCTTCCAGGTCTCGTTGAGGCGGTGGTCCTGCAGGGCATGCTCGGCGGCCATGCAATCGCCGGCACCGCTGCGGCAGCGCCGGAACTCCTCGGAGAGCGGATGCCCGCCCGTCGCCACCGGTGAGGGCCGCCAGTACAGCCCGGACAAAGCGGCCTGCAGCCCGCAGTGGGGGAAGGCGCCTTCGACTCGCAGCACCACGGCGGGATCGGCAGGCAGGCGCTGCAAGTCCAGGGGCGCCGGCCTCAGCGCCGCCAGATCGGCCGCGTCGAGTGCCTGGTCGCCTTCGTCGAAGGGCTGCAGCTCGGCCCGCCAATGGCTGGGGTTGGCCGGCAGCGCGCGGGCCTGCGCGACGGCGATGCATTGCGCCGAGGTCGCCGCACCCTGGGTGTCGTCGCCGCCGCCTTGCCAGCGCAGCCGCCACTGGTCGTCGCCCGAGGCGGTGACACGCAGTTCGCCCGACGCATGGGCCACGCCGACGTAGGCGCCGCTCCAGTCTTCGCTCGTGCTGGCCGAAGCGGCCATGGCGGCGGCAAGCAGGACAGTCGAGGCAAGGCACTCACGCATGCCTCGCATTGTCCCCAGCCGCCGAGGGCGTGGCTGCGTCAAGGTGTGAGCATGCGAAGCGCGTCGGCCCGCTCGTCGATGAAGCGCTGCGCCACGCCGGCCTGAACCGCCGCGGAGTTGCTGCGGAAGTGGTGCAACTGGCCGTCGGCATCGCGCCGGCCGCGCTCGGCGTAGATGGCCCCGATCAGCGCACGGTCGTAGCCGGGGTCGCTGCGCTGCATCCGGGCATCGACCTGGCCGATGGCCGTGTCGATGATCCTGCTGCCCGGCCCGTGTTGCACGGCAGTCGACCAGATCACGTCGCGCAGGGCGGCGCTGCGGGTGTCCGCATCGAGACCCGTGCGCCGCTGCACGCCTTGCTCCAGCGGGGTGTAGTGGGTGCGCTGGATGTAGTCGTGCTGTGCGGCGTGGAAGGCCGCGGGCTGCTCGCGCGCGATCTGCCGCCAGGTGGCGGAAAAGGCCGCGGTTCCGGGCGCCTGCCCCGCGAAGCGATCGGCCCAGGGAGCGCCCTCGTGGGCCAGAAACTCCGCGGGCCGGCCGCGCCGCGTGGCGAGCTGGTAGCTGCCGTAGGAGACGCCACCTGCGTCGCCATGCCCACCCGAGACCGTGCCCGGGCCCCGGCCGCCGGTCTCGTAGCGGCGCGAGAGGTCGCCGAGCGTGTGGCCGGAGTCGGCCGGCCTCGTCGTGCCGGCCGCCGGCGCGGCGTTCGTCGTGGCGGTGCCCGGCTCGAGCGCGATCCGCTGGCCCACAGAGATGCGGCTCGGATCGCGGATCTGCGGATTCAGCGCGAGCAGCTCGCGCAGGCCCATGTGGTTCTCGCGGGCGATGCCGCTCAGCGTCTCGCCCCGGTGCACCGTGTGCACGGCCGGCAGCTCGACGGCCTCGGCCTGTGGCGGCGGCAGGCGAACCGCCTCTCCAGGGGCCAGCCGTTCCCCGATGCCGGGGTTGGCGGCACGCAGCGCCGGCTCACTGACGCCATGGCGGGCGGCGAGGTCGGCCAGCATGTCGCCGAGGCGGGCGAACACCTGCTCCAGCAGTTGACCGGCCTGGGCGATCGGCGAAGGGTTCGAGACGGAATCGGTTCGCATGGGCCTGCTCCGGTTGGCGCGGCTTCAGCCGAAGGCGCGCTTGAGCGTCAGCGAGATGTCGATCGACACATCCACGTGGACGTGGCCATGGTGGTGGCCCCGGCCCGGCTTGTCTTCGTCGCGATGGGGGCGTCCGCGCCCCTCCCCGTGGCCACCCAGGGCGTCGAGGAACCGGCCGACGAAGCTGATGCTGACCAGGCCGGCGAGCACGCGGAAGGCATCCTTGAACTGGTGGGCCAGCTTGTCGGCCCCGCCCTTCATCAGCTCGGTCTCGTTGATGTACTGCTGGTCGACCTTGCGGATGTTGCCGTGGCTGTCGATGGCGACGAAGCCCTGGCCGGCCGGGTTCTCGTGCAGGCGGTTGCCGTCGCTCACCGCCCAGTCCAGCGTCTGGCCCCAGCCTTCGGCCTCCTGGATCTTGAGGTCGCCGACCTTGTTGGTGTCGATGCCGCTGACCTGCACGCCGTAGTCGCCGTTGGTGATGGTGACCTTGCTGCTCAGGGTCATGTTCGGGTTCTGCTCCCAGGGCGTGGTCTCTATCGTCACCTTGGTGCCGTCCTCGA
Source organism: uncultured Ideonella sp. (assembly GCA_946479475.1). The sequence goes on from CAMLGG010000036.1 coordinate 25,515, forward strand.
GCTTGAGGGTGGTCGTGCCCCAGAAGTCGAAGGCGTGCTGGCCGTCGACGTTCATGTGCGGGTCGCCCCAGGCCTGGTAGGTCTCGCCGGTGTTCTTGTTGTGGATGGTGACGGTGTTGTTGTCGCCCATCGTGATGCGGTAGTTGTCGTTCTCGAACACCGCCTGGCCACCCTGCATCGTGGTGTCGGCGTGCGTGGGATTGCTGCTGCGCTCGGCGCTGCAGGACGCCAGCCAGGAGCTGGAGGTGATCGAAGTGGTGGCCGTCATGGAAGGTCTCCGCTCTTGAAGCCGCGCGCCGCGGCGGGGGTTGTGTGGTGGGAGCGATTGCATCGCCGCACCCGGCACGGCGCCAGACAGGTCGATCGGCAACTGCGGCCACTCCCATGGCGCTAGGGCTGCTCCCAGCTGGGAGCAGCCCCGGCTTTCGGGGCCGGCGGGGCCCCAGTTCAATCGGCCGATCCGTTCCCTTCCCTGGAGGCTTCGGCCATGAGCTTTCCCGCCGACACCGTCTCGCGTCCCGCGCCTGCCCCTGCGCCGGCGCCCGCCCCCGCAGTCACGGGGGCCAGCCCGCCCGCCAGTACCCGTGCCAATGCCCGCGACCTGATCAGCCAGGCCACCGATCCGCGCACCGGCACGCTCGACACGCAACAGCTCGGCCGCTGGGTGGCCGATGCGAGCCGGCAGGATTTCGCGGCCGCCTCCGAGGCGCACCAGGCCATCGAGAGCGAGTTGGTGGCGCAAGGCCGCGTCGGCGACCTCTCGCGCTTCAACCAGGACGTGGTGGCGGCCGCGTCGAATCCCGGCGCCGGCCTGCATCCGCCTGGAGGGATGTGGGCGGCCGGCCAGGGCCTGCTCCAGCAGGGCACGCGCGTGCTGGTGGAGAATCCCATCCTCGTCAAGCAGTGGGAGTCCACCACCAGCGCGTGGACGACCAAGGGCGGCTTCACCTCCGGGCTGCGCGACCTGCTCACGACCCATGGCCTGCGGATAGAGCCGCAGGTGAATCCGACACCGCCCGGCTCGCTGACCCGCAGCTCCGGCGTGCCGGTGGAAAGGGCCAACAACATCAACGGCTCCCTCGCGCGCGACGCCATCGCCGACCGCTGGCGCGCCCAGGGCTTCGACGTGCGGACCGAGGTGCCGGCCAACGGCGGCGCGCGGCGGGTCGACGTGGTGGTCGACCTCCCCGCTTCCGATCCGCGCATGAACCAGCGGCTGGAGATCGAGAGCAAGGTCGGCCGGGCCGGTCTGGACTCCGACATCCGCGGCCAGGTCGCGCTCGACGCCGAGGCGCTGCGAGCCAACCAGGCCTTGCGCCGCTCGGGCCAGATCCTCGAAGGTGTCGGCAAGGTGGCGCGTCCGGTCGGCATCGCCCTGGACGTGATCCAGGTGGGCCAGGCTTTCCGGGCCGACGGCAACCAGGTCGGCGCGAACACCGGGCGGGCCGTCTCCGGCGTGGCCGGCGGTGCGCTCGGCGGCTGGGGCGGAGCCGCCGCCGGCGCAGCGATCGGCACCGCGATCTTCCCGGGCGTAGGCACGGTGGTCGGGGGCATCGTGGGCGGCATCGGCGGCGCCTTGGCCGGGGATGCCGCAGGCCGGGGCTTGTTCGATACAGTCAAGAGCTGGTTCTGATCAGGGGCTTCATGTCCGATTGGCTGTCCAACTGGTTCGGCAAACGCCGCAGCGCCAGTCCGCTGGCGCGGCGGCTGCGTGAGTACCCGCCCTACGGCGCACCGCACGTCGGCCGCGGGACGCTCCTGAGCGAAGCGCAGGCGCGGGCGAACCTCGCCTACTTCCAGCAGGTGCTGTCCCAGCGGCTGCACATCGTCTCCGGGCTGCTGCGCGAGGAAGCGGGCATCGAGGTGGACGCTGCACTCGCGGCCCCCAAGCAGCAGGCGGCGGCCCTCGCTGATGACCTGCATCGCTGGGCCGGCTCGGCCTGGCCGCCGCTGGCGCAAGGTCGTCCCACGACGCTGGATTCCTGGCTCGGCAGCCGACGCGATGGCGAAGACATCGTCTTCTCGATGCTGCTGGACGTCGCCATCCTGCTGGGCGAGCTGGTGCGGCGCGGCAACGCCGATTGGCGATGGGACCTGGACCTCGATCCCGACAACCTTGCCGACGAGATGCCCAGTGCGCGTCGCGTGGTGCTGCTGGCCGATCCGGTGGGCGAGATGCCCCGCCCTTTCGTGCTCGACGTCGAGGACATCGTGGTGCACCGCTTCCTGCACCCGGACGATCCGTCCCAGCGCCGGCTCAACCCCTTCCGGCGGCTGGTGGAACAGGGCCTCCGCGGCGAGGCCATGGCCCGGTGGCGCAGCACCGCGACGCCGCCGGCGTCCCGGTGAGCCGCATTCGGGATGGGGCTGACCCCAGCTGGGAACGGCGCCAGTTTCAAGGCTCGCCCGTGCCGCGTATGCTGATCCCATGAACACCCTTTCCGGCGCTCGCCCCTTCGACCCCCGCCTGGCCGGCGGGGCCTGGAGCGCCGCGCCGGCCACGGCCAGCACGCCCGGCGCTTCGCGCTGGCTCGACGGCCTGGCCCAGGGCGATTCGACGCCGCTGAGCGCCGACCTCCCCGCAGGCAGCCAGGGCCTGAGCGCAGCTGAGCACGCGCAGCGCGTCCTGTCCGCCTTGCTGGGCGACGAGCGCGCCTGACCGGCGCCCTCATGGTCGCCGCCCTGCTGGAAGAGCCGCGCTGGCGCGAGGCCGCGCGCGCGCTCGTCGCCGGCTGCGTGGACCTGCGTGGCGGCGAAGAGGCGGTGGCCCTGCTCGAGGCGGTCTGCCGCGGCCTGGGCGACGAGCTCTACCCCGCCTTCCTGCGCGTGCTGTGCGAGGTCGGCCGCCACGGTGACCATGGCGCGCGCGCCGCCGTGGCCCGCACGCTGGTGCAGGCCCTGCGCAGCGGCCGCCTGCCCAGCGGCCGGCGCGCGGCCTGGGGCTCCAACAGCTGGGCCGGCGGCGCGGACGGCGGGCGCTCCCTGGGGCCGCTGGAGTACCTGTGCGCGAGCGTGGCCGACCAGGAGGGCAGCAGCGCGATGTCGCGAAGGGACTTCGACCTCGGCGCTCGATCGGTGTTGGCGCTCGTGGCAGCCGACGACGAGGCGCGCCTGCTCTACGGCGAGCAACTGCTGGCACGCGCGGAGGATCCGCTCGAAGGGGCCCTGCCGCGTGCAGCGCGCCATGCGATGCGTTCGCTCGCCCAGGCCTGGCTGGAGGGTGCCGGCGCAGCGGAAGCGACCGCCGCCTTCCTGGCCGCCCTGCCCGAGCCCGCGGGTTCCGGCCCTGCTGCTGCGCCGTGGGCCGGACTCCCTCCGGGGCTCACCGGGCGCTGATCGGCGCGGCAAAGAAAAAGGCCGGCGCCGCGGAGGCGGCACCGGCCTTCAGGGGCCGTCCGGCGAAGCCGTCCGTCAGGTGCCCGAGCCGCCTTCGTTCGACTCCGACTGCGCGGCGTCAAGCTGTGCCAGCTGGGCGGAGGCGAGCTCCTCGGCCTCCTGCATGGCGATGGCGCGGCGCTCGGACTCGTCCATCTCCTCCTTCACCTTGCGGGCCTGGTGGAAGGCCATGCCGGTGCCGGCGGGGATCAGGCGGCCGACGATCACGTTCTCCTTCAGGCCACGCAGCTCGTCGCGCTTGCCCATGATCGCCGCCTCGGTCAGCACGCGGGTCGTTTCCTGGAACGACGCCGCGGAGATGAACGAGTCGGTCGACAGCGAGGCCTTCGTGATGCCCAGCAGGACGTCGGCGTAGGTCGCGGTGACCTTGCCTTCGCCGCGCAGGCGATCGTTGGTGTTGGACAGCTCGGAGCGCTCCACCTGCTCGCCGGCGATGTAGTTCGAGTCGCCCGGGTTGGTGATCTGCACGCGGCGCAGCATCTGGCGAACGATCACCTCGATGTGCTTGTCGTTGATCTTCACGCCCTGCAGGCGGTAGACGTCCTGCACTTCGTCGACGATGTAGCGGGCCAGCTCCTCGACGCCCAGCAGGCGCAGGATGTCCTGCGGGTCCGCTGCGCCGTCGACGATCAGCTCGCCGCGGTTCACCACCTGGCCTTCGTGCACGAGGATGTTCTTCTCCTTGGGCACGAGCTCCTCGAACACCTTGCCGTCCGGATCGGTGATCTGCAGGCGAACCTTGCCCTTGGTCTCCTTGCCGAACGACACCGTGCCGGTGATCTCGGCCAGCGTGCCCTTGTCCTTGGGCGAACGGGCTTCGAACAGCTCGGCCACCCGCGGCAGACCGCCGGTGATGTCGCGCGTCTTCTGG
>CAMLGG010000037.1 GCA_946479475.1 uncultured Ideonella sp.
TCCCCGGTGCATCCGCCTGTCTGGCAGGTGTATCGGCATGCCGTGGCGCGGCTGGGGCGCCTGCCGACGCTGATCGAGTGGGACACGGCGCTGCCCGCGCTGGACGTGCTGCTCGGCGAAGCGCGGCGGGCCGAGGAGGCGCTGCCGTGAGCCGCGCTGCCGAAAGTGCGCGTCAGCAAGCGCTGCTGGCTGCGCTGCGCTCGCCATCGGCCGATGCCCTGCCGCCCGGTGTGCAGGGCCTGCGTGCGGGCGTGGCACAGGCCTTGTCCGGCCTGCGGGCTTATCGCGCCAATTCCCAGGCGGTGGCGCAGAGGGCGCTCGCCGGCACCTATCCGGTCCTGGCGCGCTTGCTGGGCGAACAGGCCATGGCCGCCCTGGCGGGGGACCTGTGGCGTGTCGACCCACCGGCCAAGGGCGACCTGGCCTGGTTCGGCGCCGGCATGGCCGTGTGGCTGGGGCAGGTCGAGGAGTTCGAGGACCTGCCATACCTGCCCGACGTGGCACGGCTCGAATGGGCGGTGCATCGCGCGCAGGTCGCGCCCGATCCGCCCGAAGCGCCTGTCCACCTGGGCCCGCTGGCAGGCGATCCCGACAGGCTGATCGTGCACTTTGCCGCCGGCAGCGCGGTGGTCGCCTCGCCGTGGCCCGTGTTCAGGCTCTGGCAGGCGCATCAGGCCGCGCCCGACAGCGAGCCCGATCTGGACGAGGTGCGGGCAGCGTTGGCCGCGGGCGAGGGCGACTGTGCCTGGATCTGGCGCAAGGGTCACCGTGTCGAAGGGGCTGTCCTGTCTGCGGCCGAGCATGAGATGCATCGCCGGCTCCTGGCGGGCGAGGCGCTCGGGCCCGCGCTGGGCGGCACGCTCGAAGGCCATCCGGATTTCAGTTTCGAACACTGGCTGACGCGCGCCCTGCGCGAAGGCTGGCTGGCGGGATTCGCCGCCGCATCAACCGATCCCTGAAGGAGACATTCCATGTTGACAGCGCCCCCCGTGCTGGCGCGCGCCTGGCTGCGCGCAGTCGCCTGGCTCGAAACCCTGCAGCCCCTGGCCCAGTTGGCCGCGCGGCTGTACATCGCCCGCGTGTTCTTTCTCTCGGGCCTGACCAAGACCCGCGACTGGGAAACCACCATCGCCTTGTTCTCGGACGAGTACCACGTGCCCTTGCTGCCTCCCGAAGTGGCCGCGGTCGCCGGCACGACCGGCGAGCTGGTCCTGCCTGTGCTGCTGGCGCTCGGCCTGGCGGGCCGCTTCGGCGCGATGGGCCTTTTCGTGCTCAACATCGTCGCGGCGATCAGCCTGGCGGACATCGCCGATGCCGCGCTCCAGCAGCACGTGTTCTGGGGCAGCCTGCTCGCCGGCTTGATCCTCTGGGGGCCGGGCCGGTGGTCGGCCGACCACTTCGTCGCGCCGCGCTTCCTCGGTCAGGCGCCCGCGGCCCGACGCATGGCCGTCACTACCTCGGGTAGCGCGGGAAGCTGAGCAGCATCGGCGAAGGCACGCGGCCGTTCTCGTCGCGCGGCAGGACAGCCGTCTTCTCGACCGCCCTCAGCACCGCCTCGTCCCACGCCGCCACGCCGCTGGACTTGACGATCACCGACTTGGTGATGGTGCCGTCGGGCAGCACGGTGACCCGCACGTCGGTGGTCGGGTTGCCCTCGAGCTCGAACGGATAGACGATGTTCGGCCGGACGCGGGCGATGATGCGCCCGGCATAACTCGCCGACGGGCCGGCGTCTCGCGCGGCGGTGCCGGTGCTGCCGGGCTCGCCGGTGCCCGAGAGCTGCTCGGTCATGCGCTTGAGCTGGTCCTGCCGCGCCTTCTCGCGCGCGGCGGCGGCCGCCTTGTCCTTGCGGGCCTGTTCCTGCTTTTCGAGCTCGCGCTGCTTCGCCTCGGCCTTCTCCTGGGCCTGGCGCTCCTTCTCGGCTTCCTTCTGCGCCTGCTCCTTGCGCTCCTTCTCCTCGCGCTGGCGCTTCTCGCGGGCCTTCTGGTCGAGCGCCTCCTGGCGCTCCTTCTCGAGCTTCTCCTGCCTGGCCTTCTCGATCGCGATCTCGGCCTCCCGCTCTGCCGCGGTGGGCTGCGGCGTGGTCGTGGGCGGCGGCGGAGGCGGGGGCGCGACTTCGGGCTCGGGTTGCGGCTGGGGGCGCGGCGCGGCGATCTCGGGGACTGCGGACCACAGCTCTGCCGTCACCCCTGCCGGCTCCTCGGTGTGCCATTGCACGCCGAGCGCGAGCGCGATGACGAGCAGGGCATGGGCGGCGAGGGAAAGCCCGGCGCCCAGAGGCTTGTTGTCCGCGCTCGGCGGGCGCAAGGCATCACGCGGGATCGTCAGCGACTTCAGCGGATGCCGGGGGTCGAACGACGAATGCGCGTGCACTCAGGCCCCCTGCTTGACCGACAGCCCCACGCGCTGCACGCCAGCGCGCTGCAGCGTGTCCATCACCTTGACCACGCTCTCGTACTTCACCTGCCTGTCGGCCGAGATGACGACGGGCACGTCGGCCTGGCCGCGCTGCGCCTCGCGAACGCGGGCCACCAGCTGCGGCAGGGCGACGGCGGCGGGATCGCCCTTGTCGAGCTTGATCTTCAGCTTGTCGTCCAGGCCCACGACGATCTCGATCACGCTCTGTGGCCGCTGCTTTGCGCGGCCCACGGTGGGCAGGTCCACCACGCCTGTGGTGATGAGAGGCGCCGACACCATGAAGATGATCAGCAGCACCAGCATCACGTCGATGAAGGGGACCATGTTGATCTCGTTCATCGTGCGGCGCCTCGTCGTGCCGCCTCGTGCCATCACGCCTGGCATAGCTCCTTCTCCTTCGCGCTCAGCGTGTGGAAGGCGCGGCCGCGGGCGTCGCGACGTTGCGCTGCAGGATGTTCGAGAACTCCTCGGTGAAGCTCTCGAGCTGGATGGCGATGCGGTCGATGTCGCGCGCGAAGCGGTTGTAGCCTATCACCGCGGGGATGGCGGCGAACAGGCCGATGGCGGTGGCCACGAGCGACTCGGCGATGCCCGGCGCGACGGTGGCCAGCGTCACCTGCTGCAGGTTCGACAGGCCGACGAAGGCATGCATGATCCCCCACACCGTGCCGAACAGGCCGACGTACGGGCTCACCGAGCCCACCGTGCCGAGGAAGCCCAGGTTGCCCTCGATCGCGTCCAGCTCGCGCTGCAGGCTGGCGCGCATCGCACGGCGAGCGCCGTCGAGCTGCGCGCCGGTGTCCAGGCGCCTCTCCCGCAGCTTCAGGAACTCGCGCATGCCGCTGGCGAACAGGCGCTCCATCGGCGCGGAGTCGACCTTGGTGCTGGCGCTCTGGTAGAGGTCGTTCAGGTTCTTGCCCGACCAGAACTCCTGCTCGAACTGGTCGTTGCGGCCGCGCACGCGGGCCAGGCCGGCGAGCTTGGCGAAGATGACCGACCAGCTCGCCAGGGACACGAGCAGCAGCCCGGCCACCACCAGCTGGACCACCCAGCTGGCGCCCATGATGAGGGAGATGATGGACAGGTCCTGGTTCATTCGGTGATGCTTTCGAGGATGTCGTTCGGAATGCGGCAGGGTCGGAAGGTTCCTCGGTCCACGCAGGCGATGGCGATCTCGCCTTCGCACAGCAGCGCTTCGCCGCACCAGGCCTGCTGCTTCACCCGGATGCGCGCGCGGCCGATCTCGACCGGCTCGACCGTGACCTGCAGCTCGTCGTCGAGCCGCGCCGGCTTGAGATAGCGCAGGCGGCTGTCGGTGACGACGAACATCGTGCCCGTCGCCTCCACCATGGCCTGCTGGCCGTGGCCGGCATGGCGAAGCCATTCGGTGCGCGCGCGCTCGAAGAACTTCAGGTAGTTCGCGTAGAAGACGATGCCGCCGGCATCGGTGTCTTCCCAGTAGACGCGCAGCAGGTGGGTGAAGCGGGCAGCGCGGGGCAGGCTCATGTCGAGCCGCCGATGATACGCGAGGGGCTTCGCGCCTCCGGGCCGGCTCAGTGACGAGAGGCTTCGTACACCGGGCCCCAGACGGGGTGGCCGGCTTCGGCCTTGTTCAGCGCGAAGGTCGGGTCCTCCGCACGGGCGGCGCGGAAAGCGGCCTCGCACTCCGGCTGGCGGCCGCTGGTGCAGTAGATGAAGGCCAGTGTCTTGTGTGCGGTGGCGCGGTCACGGGCCGTGGCCAGCTTCAGCCGCAGGGCTTCGCCCAGCGCGCGCTCGGCTTCGGGGTACTGGGCTTCGTCGTAGGCGCGCAAGCCGAGCACCAGGTTCCGCTCGGCGGGCCGGTCGAAGGCCTCGGTGACGCTCTTGGGCTCGGTCGGAATCGCGCAGCCAGTGAGCGCGGCCAGCATCACTGCGCAGGCGGTGGTGGCCCATCGGGCGTTGATCGTCATTGTTCGAAACGGTGCTTGATGGTCACAGGGTGATCGGCCGAGACTTCGATCACCCTGACCAGAGGTGGCAACTCGCCGTTTCTAATTGTGACGGTATGTGAACCGGCGGGCAGGCTGAGGCGGTTCAGCGGCGGCGCTATGCCGACCATCGAGCCGTCGACCTCCACCTGACCCCACGGGCTGATGGCCAGTTGCACCAGCCCCGGAGGCAGTGCCGGTGCGGGCTCGGCGGCCACGACCGGCGCGACGGCCGCGCCGCTGGCGCGGGCCTTGCGCTCGCGCGGCGGCGTCGCAGCCTTGGGCTTCGCAGCCGGCTCGCTCACCGCGACCTGGATCGGCGCCGGCTCGGCCGCGGAGGCTGTCGGCTCGCCGGCCGTGGGCGGAACAGCCGCAGGTTCGTTGGCCAAGGTGGAAACGGACGCCGCAGGGGCGGATTCGACGGCGGATGCTGCCGTGGTGTCGGCACCAGGATCGGCCCATGGCTGCCAGGCCATCTGGACCAGGGCGGCCAGGGCTGCTGCGCCCGCGCCTATGGCCACCAGCGTGAGGCGCCGGCGCCGGACATTGTCGGGACCTTCGGCCAGGGCACGCGCCTCCGGATGCTCCAGCCACTGGCGCAATTCGGCCGAGAGATGCCTGGCGGAAGGGAAGCGGTCACCCGGGCTGCGCGACATGGCGCGAGCGACGATGGCAGACAGGGCGGCGGGGACCTTAGGGTTCACCTGGCGTGCCTGCGGTGTCGGCGCGCTCAGGACCGCCTGGTGGATCTGCTCCAGCGTCTGGCCGGTGAACGGACGCTGGCCGGTCAGCAGCTCGAACAGGACCACGCCGAGCGAGTAGACGTCGCAGCGCCGATCGACCGCCTCGCCGCGAAGCTGCTCGGGCGCCAGGTAGTAGGGCGAGCCGGCGGCCGGACCCTCCAGCGAAGGAGCCTCGCGATGGGTGATGCGCGCGATGCCGAAGTCGAGCACCTTGGGGCTGCGCTTGCCCACCATGAAGATGTTGGCCGGCTTGATGTCGCAGTGGACGACGCCCTTGCCATGGGCGTAGGCCAGGGCGTCGGCCACCCGGCGGACGACCTGCGCCGCCTCGATCGGCGACGGCCGCCAGCCTTCATGCAGCATGTGACGCAGGTCACGGCCGCGCAGCGGCTCCATCGCGATGTAGATGCCCTGGTCGGACGGGCCGGCATCGAACACCGTGACGATGTGCGGGTGCGAAAGCCGCGCCGCGGCGCGCGCCTCGTTCAGGATCAGGTCGTCCAGCGTGCCGAGCGCCTGGGTGTCGGCGTGCAGGCGCAGGGTCTTGACGGCGACGGCGCGCGAGAGCAGGGGATCCCACGCTGCGTAGACGGTGCCCAGGCCACCTTCGCCCAGCACCGCCTTCAAGGCATAACGGCCGACATGGCCGATGACCTTGCGCTTGACGGGCAGCGTCGTGGCGCCGACCTCCGTGCCGGGGGCAGCGTTGGCCGGCGCCTCGGGCGCGACCGAAGCGGCCACGAGATCCTCGGCCACCGTGGCTTCGAAGGCGGAACTGGTCGCATCCTCGACGGGTTCTCGCCGGAACGGGTTCCAACGCATGGGCGCAAGCATAGCCAAGCCGCTCAGCGGCCAATTGCGGAAAAAGTTGGGTCCAAGCGCAGTGGTTAACGCCTTGTCACCCATTGAGCGCGGCGCCGATGCGCTCGACCGCCTCGCGCAGCAGGGGCAGGCTGGTGGCGAACGACAGGCGCAGGTAGCGCTCGGCCGCGGCCGGGCCGAAATCCCGGCCCGGCGTCAGCGCGACGTGGGCTTCTCGCATGAGGCGCTCGCAAAGCGACCAACTGCTCGCATCGAACGCGCTGCAGTCCGCCCAGGCGTAGAAGGCGCCGTCCGGCATCACCGGCACCTGCAGGCCGAGCCGGTCCAGGGCCGGAACGATGAAGTCCCTCCGCTCGCGGAAGGCGGCACGGCGCCGCTCGTACTCGGCCAGCGAATCCGGCTCGAAGCAGGCCAGGGCGGCGTGCTGGGCGATCGTGGAAGGGCAGATGTAGAGGTTCTGCGCCAGTTTCTCGACGGGGGCGACCAGCGATGGCGGCACCACCAGCCAGCCCAGCCGCCAGCCGGTCATCGAGAAGTACTTCGAGAAGCTGTTGACCGAGATCACGTCCTCGCCGAGCCGCAGCGCGCTGTGGCTGAAGCGGTCGTCATAACTGAGGCCGAGGTAGATCTCGTCGACGATCGTGACGCCGCCCCGCTCGCGCACCGCGGCCACGATGCGGGCGAGCTCTTCTGGCGCGATGGACGTGCCGGTCGGGTTGGAAGGCGAGGCCAGCAGCACGCCGCGGGCGGCGCTGGACCAGTGGCTGGCCACCTTGTCGGCGGCCAATTGGAAGCGAGCGGCCGGGCCCTCGGGGATGAGCCTGGCCGTGGCACCCGTGGCCGCCACGAAATGGCGGTTGCAGGGGTAGCACGGGTCCGGCATCAGGACTTCGTCGCCCGGCTGGAACAGGGCCAGGCAGGCCAGTTGCAGCGCCGCCGAGGCACCCGCGGTGACGATGATGCGGCCCGGGTCGATGGCCAGGCCCTGGGTGTCGGCATACCAGCGCGCGATGCGTTCACGCAGGGCCGGCAGGCCGGTCGCGTCGGTGTACTGGCTGCGGCCGGCGGCGATGGCGGCCTGCGCCGCGGCCTGCACGGCCGGTGGCGCCGTGAAGTCCGGCTCTCCGATGTTCAGGAAGATCATCGGCCGGCCGCCCCGCGCCGGGTCGCACGCGCGCGAGCGCGCGAGCTCGACCGCCGCCTTGGCGAACTCCATCACGTAGAACGGCTCGATGTGGTCGAGCCGCGAGGCGAGTCTCATCGTCGCTGCTTCAGCGCCGCGCGCCGCGCGCCGCGCTGACTTCGGCCGGGCGCAGCTCGGCGGCGGCCTTGTCCAGCACGCCGTTCACGTACTTGTGCCCGTCGGTGCCGCCATAGGCCTTGGCCAGCTCGACGGCCTCGTTGATGGCGACCTTGTAGGGCACGTCCAGGCAGTTCTTCAACTCGTAGGCGCCCACCAGCAGGATGGCGTGCTCGATGGGCGACAGCTCGGTCGTCGGCCGGTCCACATGCCTGGCCAGCACCTCGTCCAGCGGCGCTGCGTCGCGGATGCAGCCATGCAGCAGCGCATCGAAATGCACGGTGTCGCTCTTGTCGAATCCCTGCTGCTCGCGCATGTGGGCATCGACGACGCCGGCTTCGCTGCCGGAGATGAGCCATTCGTACAGGCCCTGCAGCGCGAACTCTCGCGAGCGGCGGCGGGCGGACTTGGGAACGGCGCGCTTCTTCGGCGCGCCAGCGGAGGTTTCAGGGGTCACAACAGGTCGTCCAGCAGGTTGGCCATCTCGACGGCGACGCGGGCGGCATCACGCCCCTTGTCGGCCGCGCGGGCCCAGGCCTGTTCTTCGTTCTCGACAGTCAGGATGGCATTGGCCACGGGGATCTGGTGGTCGAGCGAGACGCGGCTCACGCCGGCCCCGCTCTCGTTGGCCACCAGTTCGAAGTGATAGGTCTCGCCGCGGATGATGCAGCCGAGGGCAATGAGAGCATCAAAATCCTCGCTGTCGGCCATGGCCTTCAGCGCGACGGGCACTTCGAGCGCGCCGGGCACGGTCACCTGGGTGACGTGCTTGTCGGCCACGCCGAGCGCGGCCAGCTCGGCGAGGCAGGCCTCGGCCAGCGCGCGCGTGATGGCGTCGTTGAAACGGGCTCGCACGATGCCGATCGACAGGCCGTCGCCTTCGAGCGATGCGCTCTGTCCCTGGTCAGCTCCTTGCATCGCGGTCTCCCTCGGGCAATGGGTGGGTGGCAGTGTTCGTACTCATTCGGCGGCCTGGAAGCCGGTGACCTCGAGGCCGTAGCCGGTCATGCTCGGCATGCGGCGCGGGCTGCCGAGCAGGCGCATGCGGGCGACCCCCAGCTCGCGCAGGATCTGGGCGCCCACACCGTAGGTGCGCAGGTCCATGACCGACGAGGCCGGAGCGCCAGAGTCGCCGTCGGGCAGCAGGCCGGCGAGCAGGCGCTCAGCCTCCGCGCCGCCGCAGTTGAGCAGCACGGCGAGGCCACGCTCGCTCGCTTGCAGTGCCCCCAGCGCCTTGGGCAGTGGCCAGGAGTGCTGGCAGGTGCCGGCATCGAGCAGGTCCAGCACGGACAGCGGCTCGTGCACCCGCACCAGCACCTCGTCCTCGGCCGACCAGCGGCCCTTGGCCAGGGCCAGGTGGACGCCACCGGAGCGGTCGCGGAAGACGTGGGCCTCGAACCGGCCTTGTGCAGTCTCCAGCGGCCGCTTGCCCACTCGCGTGACGAGCGACTCGTTGCGGCTGCGGTAGTGGATCAGGTCGGCGATGGTGCCGATCTTCAGGTTGTGCTCGCGGGCGAAGACCTCGAGATCGGGCAGGCGGGCCATGGTGCCGTCGTCGTTCATGATCTCGCAGATCACGGACGCGGGGCTCAAGCCCGCCATCGCCGCCATGTCGCAGCCGGCCTCGGTGTGGCCGGCGCGCATGAGCACGCCGCCATCCTGCGCCTGCAAGGGGAAGACGTGGCCGGGCTGGACGAGGTCGGCGGCCTTCGCGTCGCGCGCCACCGCGGCCTGGACGGTGCGGGCGCGGTCGGCGGCGGAGATGCCGGTCGTCACGCCGGTGGCCGCTTCGATCGAGACGGTGAAGGCGGTGCCGTGCACGGTGCCGTTGCGGACGGCCATGGGCGGCAGGTGCAGGCGCTCGCAGCGCTCTCGCGTGAGCGTGAGGCAGATCAGGCCGCGGCCGTGCTTGGCCATGAAGTTGATCGCCTCGGGACTGACGTGGTCGGCGGCCAGCACCAGGTCGCCCTCGTTTTCTCGATCTTCCTCGTCGACGAGGATGATCATGCGGCCGGCAGCCAGTTCGGCCACCAGCTCGGGAATCGGGGAAATGGGCATCCCGCGATTGTAGGCGGCGGGGTGCGGAGGCCATGTCGCCAGGGGGCTAACGGCGAAGCAGGAGGCGCAGGTCCTCACCCACCCGGTCGACCCGGTGAAACCGGAGGCGCTGCGCCTCGGCGAGGGTTTCCAGCGCGGGCAGGGCGGCCATCCCCCGGCCGGGGCCCAGCAACATCGGAGCCTGGTAGACGAGCAACTCGTCGACCCAGCCCGCCGAGAGGAGGGCCGCGTTCAGGCGCGCCCCCGCCTCGACGTGCAGCTCGTTGATGCCACGCCGCGCGAGCTCGCGCAGCAGGGCATCGAGGGCGACGCGGCCCTCGGCGCCAGGGCAGCAGAGGACCTCCGCGCCTCTGGCGCGCAGGGCCTGGGCCCTTGGCTCGTCGACGGTGGAGGCGGCCAGCAGCACCGGGCCGGCTGCGTCGAACAGGCGTGCGCCGGGCGGAGTGTCGAGACGGGAGTCGACGACGACCCTCAACGGGTGCCTGGCGATGGCGTGCCCTCGCACGTCCAGCCGCGGATCGTCGGCGAGCACGGTGCCGGAGCCGGTCAGCAGGGCGGCGGCGCGGCGGCGCCAGGCATGGCCGTCGTGCCGGGCCGCTTCGCCGGTGATCCATTGGCTGACGCCGTTGTCCAGCGCCGTCCGGCCGTCCAGCGAGGCGGCGATCTTCATGCGCACCCAGGGCCGCCCCCGCTGCATGCGCGAGAAGAAACCGATGTTGAGCTCGCGGGAAGCCTCGGCCGCTGCCTCGTCGGCCCATTGCACTTCGATGCCCGCCGCGCGAAGCCGCGCGACGCCCTGGCCGTCGACCGCGGGATTCGGATCGCCCACGGCGACCACCACGCGTGCCACCCCTGCCGCGATCAACGCATCGCAGCACGGCGGCGTCCGGCCGTGGTGGGAGCAGGGCTCCAGCGTGTCTTAGGCCGTGGCGCCTCCCGTGTCGTGGCCGCGGGCCGCGGCGTCGCGCAGGGCCATCACCTCGGCATGCGCCGAACCGGCCGCCTGCGTGTGGCCTTCGCCGATCGGGGTTCCATCCGGTGCCACCAGCACGCAACCCACTCGCGGGTTGGGTTCGCTCAGGCCGATGGCGTCCTGCGCCAGCACAAGGGCACGTTGCATGGGGGCGGCGAGCGTCTGGGCGGGCATAGGCATTCCAGTTTACGGGCCGCCGTTTCAGTGTTCTAAGCATTCACCCGATCCCTCCAACGGGGGGGACGGTCGCCGGCGCCTTGCCCCATCAAGAGGGAGAGACGAGGAGCAGGCGGGTGCCAACAATTCACGCCCAGAAGTAGCGCGGCGGGCAACGGGACAGCCAAGTCTCCTGCACCGCCACCCGAGAGGAGCGGCGCCCCGACGAAGCGCGGGCCGCCGAAGGGGAGGAAGACCCATGTCCGAACAGTACGGGCGCCGCCGGCGCAGCCGTGGGCGCCAGCATGGCGTGACGTTGGTGGAGTCGTTGGTCTCGCTCGCGGTGGCCGGGGTGCTGACCACCGTGGCGGTGCCGAGCTTGACCGCACTGCGGGACAAGGCAGCCGTGGACTCGCAGGCAGGCGCATTCACCTCCGCGATGCGACGCGCCCGCTCGGAGGCCATCAATCGCGGCGAGACCGTGACGGTGTGCGCCCTGGACTCCGGATCGCTTGCAGCCGACAAGCCGGCATGCACCGACTCCGGCGAGGACTGGACGGGCGGCTGGATGGTCTTCGTGGACAGGAACGATCGTGGAGAGGTCGGCGAAGAGGATCAAATCCTGTGGGTCGACGCTGCACCTTCAGGAGCCGGGGCGATGGTTGGGACACAGCACCACGTCACATATCGCTGGAGTGGCGAGTTGCTCGGAATCGCGGCGCACTTCCGGTTCCTTCCGCCGGGCGAGCCGGCGGTCGATTCGCCAGTAGACGGTTCGGTGCTGGTCTGCGTCAACAAGCCAGGCAGGCCCAGAGTATCGAGGCAGGGCCAATGCCGCTGAGCCTGCCGCTCGTCCGCGCCGAACGGCCGTTCATCCCGCCTGCGACGCCGGCAGGCCCGGCACGAACGAAGATTGCCAAATGGGTTCGCAGCATGCATTGCCTCAGAGGTTGCCCCGCCTGGCCTGCCGGCGCCGGCGAACGGCTCGCGGCTTCACGCTGGTCGAGTTGCTGGTGACCTTGACCATCGCGGCCGTGCTGATGGCGATTGCAGTGCCCGCGATGCAGACCTTCCTGGCCGATCAATCCGCGGCTGCGAGCGCCGACGAACTCGCCGAGGCCATTCGCCTGGCCCGCACCGAGGCGGTCAAGCGCGGCATGGGCGTGGTCATCTGCGCGAGCCTGGACACCGCGAACGCCAGCCCCACCTGCTCGGGCAAGGGCGACGAAGGCTGGCTGACGGGCTGGATCATCCAGGACGCCGACGGCAACTTGCTCCGGGTGCAGAACCCGATGCGCGGCATTGCCGGCGTCGACTCCGAAGGCAAGGATCGACTCCAGTTCGTGGCCAACGGCATGAACGGCAGCGGCGCCACCAGCTTTCAACTCACCCCGACCGGCGATTCCGGCTCGTCGCGGGTACGCACCATCGACGTCAGTGCGCAAGGGCGCGTGAAGGTCACCAAGGGAGGGGCAAGTTGATGGCTTTGCGCCAGATCGTCGGGCGTCCTGCAAGGGCAGCCCTCTCTCGTGGTCGACGGGCCGCCGGCGTTTCGCTCATCGAGGTGCTGGTGGCGATGCTGGTGGTGTCGCTCGGGATCCTGGCGATGAGCGGCCTGCTCACCAACTCCACCCGCTATGGCAAGACGAGCGAGTTCCGCGCCGTGGCCACGCTGCTGGCCAACGACATCGCGGATCGCATGCGAGCCAACAAGGCCGGCGTCACGATAGACCGGTACGTGCTGAACGACGAGTACCAGCGCTTGTCCGCCGCGCCGGATCCGGACACGCACTGCACAGAGGCATCGCCATGCGTGGACGATCCCGCCACGATGGCCGCCAAGGACCTGACGGACTGGAGACGGGCGCTGTACTTCGGCCTGCCGGGCGGCGCCGGATACATCAGCGTCAAGGCGGATCACACGGCCGCGGATGTCTGGGTCGCCTGGACGGAGCCCGAGGCCATCGAAGAAGCCCGGACGGAGGGCGAGGGCAGGGACGAGTGCCCGGCGGACTTCGCGGGCGACGCCGATCCGACGCCGCGGTGCGTCTACTTCCGGGTAGGACTGTGACCATGCCGAGGAGCACGAATTCACGGCGGCGCGCCGGCGAACAAGGGTTCTCGCTCATCGAGCTGATGATCTCCATCGTCATCGGCATGGTGGTGGTGGGGGCGGTTTTCGCGGCCTACCTGGGCATGGGCATGGGCGGCCGAAACAGCCGCGCGATGTCCCAGATGACCGAGGACGTGAGCCTGGCGATGAACCTGCTGCGCTCGCATGTGGGGATGGCAGGTTTCAGCACGCCGACCGGCATCGGCGCTGACGGACTCTTTACCAAGAACCTCACGAACCCGGTGATCGTCGGCTGCGCGTCGACGTTCGTCTCCCCGGGCGCAGCCATCGATGCGCTGCGTTGCAGCAACACGGGTTCGGATGCCATTGCGGTCCGATTCGAGGCCGACGAACGCAACGCCATCATGTCCGGCGGCCAGCCCCTCGACTGCCTGGGCAACACCATCACGGCAGAGCCGGGGGGCTACTTCGTGTCCTACAGCCGCTTCTACGTCAGCAACGGGCAGCTCTACTGCCGAGGGCCCGGCAACGATGCCGCGGCGGCACTGGTGGAGAACATCGAGGACATGAAGGTCTGGTACGGCTTTGCGGCCAACGGGGCCGGCGATCCGTACTCCGTCGCGTACTACGCACGGGGCAGCGGTGACGTCGACATCAACAAGGACGACTTCAATCGCGTGATCTCGGCGCGCATCTGCCTGGTGGTCAAGAGCGAAGGCGAGGTCATGGACAACGTGACGCCCTACATCGACTGCGAAGGGACTTCCACGACTCCAGACGACCGACGCATGTACCGGGCGTTCACCTCGACCATCGTGTTGCAGAACCGCATGGGGACGAACTGATGAATGCGCGCCGCCAATTCCGAAGGGCCTGCCGTCCGGCCCCGCAACAAGGGGTCGCGCTCATCGTGGCACTGGTCGTGCTCGTCATCATCGGCCTGACATCGGCTGCGGTGATGCGCGGGGCGCTCAGCTCAGACCTGGTGACGAACAACGTCCGGGTGCAGAGCCTCGCCAGCCAGGCCGCTCAAGTGGCGCTGAAGTACTGCGAGAAGCAGTTGGAGACCCCGGGTGGCTTGCCGCCGGACTTCAACCTCCGTCCCAAGCCGGATCCGGACCATCCGGAACTGGACTGGGAGACCTTCGGCAACTGGTCGAACGCCGACATCGTCAACAACGTGCCGGAGGAGTTCATGAAATCGGAACTCAGCAGCATCTGGCCGTCGAAGATGCCGCAGTGCATCGCTCAGTACACCGAGTTCGGCGGCAAGGACGCCGTCGTGATCACGGCGCGCGGCTTCAGTCCCGATTACCAGGCCAATGACGACACGGGCGCCACCGAAGCGGGCTCGGTGGTGTGGCTTCAATACCTGCTCGCGCTGAAGCTCTAGTCGCGACCTGCCCTCGAGGATCGATCATGGCGAATCCCTCTTTCAAGCATCTCCTTGCGCCGGCCTCCTGCGTGCTGGCGGCCATTGCTTCCTGGTCGAGCGCCGTCGCCCTGGCCGCCGAGCCGGCGCAGATCCCGCTGACGAGTCGCGTGTCGGAGCCTCCTCCGGCCAACGTGCTCCTGACCATCGACGATTCCGGCTCGATGCTGGCGGACTTCATGCCGGAGGGCAATTTCTCGCTGCAGGGGCGTTCGGAGGTTATCAACCTCGGCAATGGTTGGGTCGGCGGCTTCCCCGGCGATCTGCGCAAGCTGGCCGACCAGTTTCCCACGGGCAACTATCTGGACGGGGTGGTGACCGGCATCAAGGACAAGGACTTCAAGGAGCCTGTCTACCAGATGCAGTACCGCTCGCCGGACGTCAACAAGATCTACTACAACCCCGACCTGCTGTATTCGCCGTGGTACCTGCCCGATGGCAGCGGAAACCGGATGCCCAATGCAGACCCGAGCAAGCCGCATTGGGATCCTGTGTTGAGCACCGACGGCTTCCAGATCGACAAGAACTACGCCTCCATCCAGACCGTCTGGTACACGGGGCCCGGGACAAGGAAGTCGGAGAAGAGAGCCTTCTATCCCGGCCTGGTGTACCGCCTGAAGAGCAACTCCGACCCCACCAAGTCGGCCAGCTACGTCCGTTTCGACATCAATGCGACGGATGGTTCTTACGCGCCGGAGACGCCGCATGCCAACCGGATCGATTGCTCCGACCTGGTGGACGGCAAGCGGGTCTATCACAAGTGCACGCAAGCCCAGGAGCGGCAGAACTTCGCCAACTGGTTCACCTACTACCGGATGCGAGAGTCGCTGACCAAGGCCGCGGTCACCGAGACCCTGGTGCCCATGAAGGACAAGATCCGCCTGGGCTGGGCGCGGATCAACAAGTCGAACTCCGAGAAGATCGACGGGGTCAGCTTCACCCGGATCGAGAACGAGGCGAACGGTGGGCCGATGCGGCAGCTGGACGGTACTCGCCTGGCCAAGGTGCTCGGCGGCGTCCAGCAGATCTCCTCCTGGCCGAGCACGCCCCTGCGTATCACGTTGAACGAGATCGGCCGCTATTTCGACGTGAACCAGCGGGGCGCCACGGGCAGCCCGTGGTTGAGCAATCCGGCCGACGCGAACTCGAGCAAGCTCGCATGCCGGCGCTCGGTGCATCTCATGATGACCGACGGCTACTACAACGACAACTACGCGAAGACGGGCAATGCCGACAACTCCAACGGCCCCGACTATTCCGGCGCAAACGACAACCCGTACGGTTACACGCCTGCGCAGTACCTCGCCCAGAAGCCCTACAACGACGCCTATTCCGACACCTTGGCGGACATCGCGACGAGCTACTTCAAGAAGGACCTCGACACTTCGATAGCCAACAAGGTGGCGCCGGTCTCGGGTGACATCGCGTTCTGGCAGCACCTGACCCAATACATGGTGGGACTGGGCGTCAAGGGGACGCTTGACACCTCCGATGCCGCGGCCAAGCAGAAGGTGCTGGAGCAGATCAAGTCCGGCGCGCTGGCTTGGCCTAACCCGTGCCCCAGCTGCACGGCGGAAAAGATCGACGACATGTGGCATGCCGCGGTCAACACCGGTGGCGACTTCTATTCGGCGGCCAACGTCACTGACCTGACCAGCGCTCTGCAGGCGGCCCTCGGCAAGGCAGCCGGCAACGAGGCAAAGGAAGCAGGCGTGGCCACGGCGTCGGCGACCATCGTGGCGAACAACGTCAAGTACGTGCCGAAGTACAAGTCCGTGTCGTGGTACGGCGACCTCGAGGCCTGGGCCCTGAACGCCAACGGCCAGACCGAGGGTGACACCGCCAAGTGGAAGGCCTCCGAGCATGTCCCTGCCCATGCCGAGCGCAATCTCTACACGTGGTCCGGCAAGGAGGCCGTGGCTTTCCAGTGGGATTCCATGGACGTTCCCACGCAGAGTCTCGTCGGATCGGCGGAGTTGACCAACTACATCCGCGGCGACACGAGCCTCGAGAGCGGCGTGAGCAAGAAGTTCCGCGCGCGCGCCGGCCAGCCGCTGGGCGATTTCGTGAACTCGCCGCCCCTGGTCGTTCAGGGCCTGGTTGATCTCGGCTACACGGCCATCGACGCGTCCTACGCCGACTACGTGGCTGCCAAGAAGGCACGCCAGGACTCTGTCATCTTCCTGGGTGGCAACGACGGCATGTTGCACGCCTTCCGTGGCTCGACAGGAGCGGAGGTGTACGGCTACCTGCCGCGGACCGGCCTGTCGAACCTGAAGTCGATCGCCGCGACGGACTACGGGACCAAGGCGAATTTCCACCACTTCTTCGTGGACGGCCCGGTCAGCGAGACGGACGCCCTCATCGCGGTCGGCGACGGCAGCCCGGTGTGGACGAATCTGGTCGTTGGCAGCATGGGCGCCGGGGGCAGGGCGTTCTTCGCCATCCGTGTACCTACCGGCGATCCCACCAGCCTGAATGGCAGTTCACTGCTGTGGGAGAAGTCAGCAGCCGATGACAACGACATCGGCCACATGTTCTCCGACTTCGCCGTCGGCAAGGTGAGGGGCGGCGGCTGGAAGGCCTTCGTCGGGAACGGTGTCTACAGCGAGAGCGGCCACGCCGTGCTCCTGATCATCGACGTCGCCACGGGAAAGATCGAAAAGAAGATCACCGTCGAGGGATCTGGCTCCAACGGCCTGATGGGGGTTTCGCTGGTCAAGGACGAAACGTCCCAGGAGGTTGTCGCCGCCTATGCCGGCGACCTCAAGGGCAATCTCTGGCGCTTCGATTTCGCCGGCGGCAATGATTCGGACTGGAACGTCAGCTACAAGGGCGAGCCGCTGTTCCGTGCGACCGACGCTGCGGGCAAGCCCCAGCCCATCACCGTGCCTCCCGTGTTCGTGGCCCACAGCATCAAGGGCCGAGTCGTGCTGTTCGGCACCGGCAAGCTGATCGACAGCGCCGATGCCGACGCTTCCGACGTGCAGAGCTACTACGGCGTGTGGGACCAGGTCCGAATCGGCGATTCGGCTCTCAATGAGCCGAGCCCCAACCTGGA
This sequence comes from uncultured Ideonella sp., assembly GCA_946479475.1. The sequence continues at coordinate 17,005 of CAMLGG010000037.1, forward strand.
TCGGAAGGCGCTGCAACTGAACAGGGTGTCGACCGAGCCCAAGAACGCCGCCACGGGCGTCTACTACGAGATCGAGACGACGCCGGTCAACTGGGATGTCCAGAAGGGCTGGATGATCGACCTCCCGTTCAGTGGCCAACGGGTGATCTATCCGTCGGTCATCCTGGGCCGGGACTACGTCCTGCTGAGCACCGTGGTGCCGGCCCCCGTGGCGGCCGAGTGCGAATCGACCAACGGCCTCGGCTACAACTACATCCTCGTGGCGCAGGACGGCATGCAGGTCGACGTGCCCATCTTCGATACCGATGGCGATGGCGATGTCGACAGCGAGGATCAAGTGGCGTCTGGCTACCAGTCGTCCAGCGACGGGCGCGACGCGATCGTCAGTGATCCGGACAGCCCGCTGCAGAACGATGACGAGAAGGGCGGCGAGGGCCTGGTCTGCAACACCGAGAACGTCTGCAAGCGAACCAAGCTTCCAGGCGAGCCAAAGGTGCCGGAGGATTGCAAGACGGGCTGCGAGGTCAAGGACCGCATCTGGAAGCAGATCATCAATCCGCCGACGCCGGCGAAGGGACCGTGAGATGAGGATGTCGTTGGGGCACACAGGCCGCCGGGCCGCTTCCGGCCCGGCCGGCTTCACTCTGATCGAGTTGGTGATCGTCGTGGCCATCGTCGCCATCCTGGCCGCGATCGCCTACCCGGCCTATACGGAACAGGTCAGGCGCAGCAAGCGCTCGGAAGCACAGACCGCCATCCTGCAGGTCGCGCAGTTCCTGCAGCGCTACTACGCGGCCAAGGGATCGTTCACCGACGTCGACGCCGACGATGGGCCGTTCAAGTCGGGGGGCTGGGACCGCATCCCTCGCGACACGAACCGCACCCAGACCTACGCAGTGACGCTGGAAGACATCGATGCGCTGAACGGCCTGGGTTTCAAGATCCGCGCTACGCCGCAGGGAGGCGAGGGCGCAGATCCGAAGTGTGGTTCGCTGACGCTGGACGACAAGGGCCGCAAGGGGACGAGCGCCGGTGCCGACAAGGTCAACGATTGCTGGAAGTGAGCGTGCCGGGGCCGTTCACCGGCACGCCGCTCAAATCTCCTTGATCAGCCTGCTGAACTCGTCGACGTCCTCGAAGCTGCGATACACCGAGGCGAAACGGACGTAGGCGACCTTGTCCAGGCGCTTGAGTTCGCGCATCACGAGTTCGCCGATGCGCGTGGAGGGCACCTCCCGCAGGCCACTGGCCAGCAGCTTGTCCTGGATGCGCTCTATGGCGGCATCGACCTGCTCGATGCTCACCTGGCGCTTGCGCAGTGCCAGTGTCATCGAGGCGCGCAGCTTGTTCGGATCGAACTCCACGCGGGCGCCACTGCGCTTGACGATCGCGGGCAACGCGATCTCTGCCCGCTCGTAGGTCGTGAAGCGCTTGTCGCACTTGGTGCAGCGCCTGCGCCGTCGCACCACGTCGCCCTCGTCGGACTCCCGGGTCTCGACGACCTGGGTTTCGACGTGGGCGCAGTAAGGGCAGCGCATGGGGTGTGCAGTTCAGTGCGTCAGGATCGCCGCCAACGCCTTCAGCGGTAGACCGGGAAGTCGCGCGTGAGCGCGGCCACCTGCTCGCGCACGCGGGCGATGTTGGCCTCGTCGTGCGGGTTGTCGAGCACGTCCGCAATCAGGTTCGCCGTCTGGCGCGCCTGCGCCTCCTTGAAGCCGCGGGTGGTCATCGCCGGCGTACCCAGGCGGATGCCGCTGGTGATCATCGGCTTCTGCGGATCGTTCGGGATGCCGTTCTTGTTGCAGGTCATGTGGGCTGCGCCCAGGATGGCTTCGGCCTCCTTGCCGGTCAGGCCCTTGGGGCGCAGATCCACCAGCATGACGTGGCTCTCGGTGCGCCCGCTGACGATGCGAAGGCCGCGCTCGGTCAGCGTCTCGGCGAGCGCCCTGGCGTTGGCGACGACTTGTTGCTGGTAAGCCTTGAACTCGGGCTGCAGCGCCTCCTTGAAGGCAACCGCCTTGCCGGCGATCACGTGCATCAGCGGCCCGCCCTGGATGCCCGGGAAGATGGCCGAGTTGATCTTCTTGGCAATGGCCTCGTCGTTCATCAGCACGATGCCGCCCCGCGGGCCGCGCAGGCTCTTGTGGGTGGTGGAGGTCACCACGTCCGCATGCGGCACCGGGTTCGGATAGACGCCCGCGGCGATCAGGCCGGCGTAGTGCGCCATGTCGACCATGAAGTAGGCGCCGATCGCCTTGGCGACGCGGGCGAAGCGCTCGAAGTCGATGCGCAGGGCATAGGCCGAAGCGCCGGCGATGATCAGCTTGGGCTTGTGCTCGTGGGCCAGGCGCTCCATCGCTTCGTAGTCGATCGCTTCATTGGCATCCAGGCCGTAGCTGACGACCTTGAACCACTTGCCGCTCATGTTCAGCGCCATGCCGTGGGTGAGGTGGCCGCCTTCGGCCAGGCTCATGCCCATGATCGTGTCGCCGGGCTGCAGGAGTCCGAAGAAGACCGATTGGTTGGCCTGCGAGCCGGAGTTCGCCTGGACGTTGGCGAACTGGGCGCCGAACAACTCCTTCAGCCTGTCGATTGCCAGCTGCTCGACGACGTCGACGTACTCGCAGCCGCCGTAATAGCGCTTGCCGGGATAGCCTTCGGCGTACTTGTTGGTGAGCTGCGAGCCTTGGGCGGCCATGACGGCCGGCGAGGTGTAGTTCTCGGAGGCGATGAGCTCGATGTGCTCTTCCTGGCGGCGGTTCTCGGCCTGGATGGCGGCCCAGATTTCGGGGTCGACGTTGGCGATCGTCGATTGCGAGCGGTCGAACATGGAACGGTTTCCTTCAGATGGGGCGGTTGCGCCGGCGCGGCCCGACACCCCACTGAAGCGGGTGAATGCAGGCGGCAGGCTGCCCAGGCGAACGGCTGATGGACAGCTTCGGAGGGCTGCCCTCGCGCTCCCCGGTGGTGATCCACCTCGTGGCAGCCCCGGCCTTGCGGCGGGTGGCAACCCTATCGCCAGTCGCGCGTGGCCCTAGTGTATCCCGCCACCCGGCGCCCGGCCGGGGCCAGGGCAGCTCAGTGCGCCAGCGCCACCTGCTCGTGCACCGGAGCCCGAGCCTCCCCGCTTGGCGGAGCGGTCGACTCGGCAGCAGGCGGAGCCGAGGCGGGGGCCGGGGCGGTCGCTGCCACGGCGGGGGTCGGCAAGGTGACGGTCACGGGAACTTGCTGGCCCGCGGCCACGCGGCTCAGGTGCCGCTGCTCGGCCAGGACCCGCGCGGAATAGCCGCCGTCGTCCTCGGAGTTGGCGCTGCCGACGTAGAACTTCAGGCCCGCTTCGAGGCTGCCGGCTCGCGCGATGCATTCCTTCAGCACCTGCACGCCCACCCGCAGGTTGGTCACCGGGTCGAACGCGGTCAGCTTGCCGCCGAAGACCTCGTACTTCTCGTTGTGCACCCGCGTCATGACCTGCATCAGACCCTGGGCACCGACAGGGCTCTGCGCAAAGGGATTGAAGCTCGACTCGATGGCCACGATGGCCAGGATCAGCGTCGGATCCAGCCGCGCGCGCTGGCCGACCTGCCAGGCCTCCTGCACCAGGCGGGCCACCGGCTCGGGCGCGACACGGTAACGGCGGGAGAGCCAGCTGGCGACCGCTGCCTGCTGCCGGTTCAGCGCCGAAGGATCGGCTGCCAGCGCGCGAGCCAGCGCGGCGCTGTCGGGGTCGTCGGGCTCCGCGATGTAGCCGGCTTCCTCCGCGCGGGCGGTGTGGCGCTGCTGCAGCCAGTCCAGCGCCTGCTGCTCGAAGCTTTCGCGCAAGTCGGCTCGACCGGCGGCGAAGATGACCAGGGCCACGACGAGCAGCCCCAGGAGGGCCAGCATGTTGTGGCTCACGTCTAGCAGGCCATTGCCGACGTCGCGCAGGAAGATGCTGCTCGAGCGTTGGGCGGCCTGGGCCATGCGCAGCCACCAACGGGGCTCGGTCATGTCCATCCTTCCTCTCTCGCACCCGCCCGGCGGGCTCGGCCGGCCTGACGGCCCGGCCACCTGCCAGGGGCTGGTGATAATCGGCTGCCACACGCAATGGAGCACTGCGAGAGCAGTCGCACCGGCGGCAGGGCGGGGTGCTTACCCTGTCTCGGCGCCCAACGGATGGCGCGGGTAAACCCTTGTAGCGGTTGTTGCGGCGAATTTTAGGAAGCGCGGAAATAACCGGTCAAGGATAAGAGCTCGCTTTCTAATTACTTTATTGTATGAAATATCGGGACTTGCGCGGCTTCATCGAAGGGCTCGAAGCATCCGGCGAGCTGCGCCGTGTCGATCAACCGGTGTCTGCGCGACTCGAGATGACGGCCTTGGCCGACCGGGTCCTGAGGGCGGGTGGCCCGGCCTTGCTGCTGACGCAGGTGCCGGGGTTCGACATGCCCGCGCTCGTGAATCTGTTCGGGACACCCCGACGCGTAGCCCTGGGCATGGGCGCCGACGATGTCGCCGAATTGCGGGACGTCGGCCGGCTGCTGGCAGCGCTGAAGGAGCCCGAGCCGCCCACCTCGCTGCGCGAGGCCGGCAAGCTGTGGGAGATGGCCAAGGCGGTCTGGGACATGAAGCCGGCCCGCGTCGGTTCGCCGGCCTGCCAGGAGGTGGTCGTCGAAGGGCCGGACATCGACCTGGCCCGGCTGCCCATCCAGCTTTGCTGGCCCGGCGACGCCGCTCCCCTCGTCACCTGGGGCCTCGTCATCACCCGCGGGCCGCGTGGGGTCCCACGGCCCCGCCTGCGGCAGAACCTCGGCATCTATCGCCAGCAGGTGATAGGCCGGCGGCAACTCATCATGCGCTGGCTGGCCCACCGAGGCGGCGCGCTCGACTTCCGTGACTTCGCCCGCGTGAACCCGGGCCGGCCGTTCCCGATCGCCGTGGCCCTGGGCGCCGACCCGGCCACCACGCTCGGTGCCGTGACCCCGGTGCCGGACACGCTGTCCGAGTACCAGTTCGCCGGATTGCTCCGGGGCGGCCGTACCGAACTGGCCGACAGTTCGGTGGGCGAGGGTGACCTGAAGCTGCAGGTTCCGGCCCGTGCCGAGATCGTGCTGGAGGGATACATCCCGCCCGCGCCCGCCGGCTACGAGGGGCACAGCGAGTCCGGCGTTCCGCTGAAAGAGATCAACGGCTACCTGCACGCGCTCGAAGGTCCCTTCGGTGACCACACGGGTTACTACAACGAGCAGGACTGGTTCCCGGTGTTCGAGCTTTCGCGGTTGACGCACAGGCGCGATCCGATCTACCACTCGACCTACACCGGCAAGCCGCCCGACGAGCCGGCGATCCTCGGCGTCGCGCTCAACGAGGTGTTCGTCCCCATCCTGCAGAAGCAGTTTCCCGAGATCACCGACTTCTACCTGCCGCCCGAAGGCTGCAGCTACCGGATGGCTGTCATTTCGATGCGCAAGAGCTACCCTGGCCACGCCAAGCGCCTGATGTTCGGCCTGTGGAGCTACCTGCGGCAGTTCATGTACACCAAGTTCATCGTCGTGACCGACGACGACGTGGACATCCGCGACTGGAAGGAAGTTGTCTGGGCCATCACCACCCGGATGGACCCGGTGCGTGACACCACCCTGGTGAGCGACACGCCGATCGACTACCTCGACTTCGCGTCGCCCGTCAGCGGTCTGGGGGGCAAGATGGGCCTGGATGCCACCAACAAGTGGCCGGGCGAGACCAGCCGAGAATGGGGCCGCCCCATCGAGATGGATGCCGAGGCAAAGGCACGCATGGAAAGGCTCGCTCAGGGCTTGCTGCGCTGAAACAGGAAGGTGGCGTACAGCCCCACTGGATGAGCATGTAAAGATGCTTGCCCGATCCACGGGGCTGTCGCAAACTGAAATTGCCTCTTCGAGGCAAACACCCTGTAAGCGCAATTCCAGCGCCTACGGAGCCCTGGCGCACTTCCCTGCCGGAGCTCCATCGAGTGGCGTAGCTGCTCACAGGCCCCTCCGATCGAAAGGTCGGAGGGGCTTCGTCGTTCAGGGCGCCGATTGAGACAAGGCTTCGTGGCGGATGGGCACAATTCCCAACCACTGTCCCGGCGCGGTCCCTCTGTTTCACTTCCCATGCGATTGGAATTCCTCGCACGTCATCGACGCGCTCTCTTGGCGCTGGCCGCCGTAGTGGTGCTGGTCCTGCTGCTGGCCTGGCTGGTGCTGCCCCTGTGGCTGCGCGGATTCGCCGAGACCCAGGCGTCCACCCGCCTGGGACGGCAGGTGACCATCCAGGGCCTGCGGATCAACCCGCTGCGCCTCGCTGTCGGAATCGACGGCCTGGCCGTGGCCGCCGCCGCGGGGAAGGAAGAGCAGCCGCAGCTGAAGCTCGCGCATGCCGAGATCAACGCAGATCTGCGCAGCCTTCTTCGCCTGGCACCCGTGATCGAGGGCGTCGAACTGCAGGGTCTCGAGATCCACCTCGCCCGGCTGGCCGAGGGCCGCTACGACGTCGACGATGTCATCGATCGCCTGAGGCCAGGCCCGCCTGACCCGAAGTCGGAGCCGGCGCGCTTCGCCCTTTACAACCTGCGCCTGACCGACGGCAGCATCCGTTTCGATGACCGGCCCAAGGGTCGCGTCCACGAGATGCGGGCGATCCAGCTCGGGTTGCCGTTCCTGTCCAACCTCGAAGACGCGCTCGAAATCCAGGTCGAGCCTCACCTGGCCTTCCAGCTCGACGGCGCCGCCTTCGACACCGGCGCGCAGGCCACGCCTTTCGCTGCCGAGCGGGCCGGCACGTTCAGCCTGAGGACCGGCGACATCGATGTCGCCGCATGGTTGCCGTATCTGCCGGCCGATCTGCCCTTGCGGCCGGTGGCCGGACAGGTCGCCCTCGACCTGGAGCTGCAGTTCCGGATGCCGCAGAATGCCAGTCCCCAGGTGGGCATCCAGGGTGAGCTGAAGGCCAAGGAAATGCGCCTGGCCGATGCCAAGGGCACCGACTCGGCCCGGCTGAAAGCCTTGTCCGTCCACCTGGCCGACACCGAGCCGCTGAAGCGCCGAATCGCCTTGGGAGCGGTGGACGTCGAGGGCCTCGAGGTGCTGGCACGGCGAGACTCTGCGGGTCGCCTGAACTGGCTGCAGGTCCTGGCTGCCGGGCCTGCGTCCGCGCCGGCCGAGCCTGCGCCGGCAGCCGCCACCCAGGCGTGGCAATTCAGCCTGGCGCGGCTCGCCTTGCGCGACAGCCGGCTGCAATGGGAGGACGATTCGGTCCGTCCGGCCAGCCGCCTGGGCATGGATGGCGTGCAGATGGAGGTCGAGAGCCTGGAGTGGCCGCCCCGCGAGGGCGCGCCTGCGCGCCTGAAGGCGCGGGCCAGCCTGTCGAACGGCGGTGTCGCTTCGGTGGCCGGCACGGCCACTCCGGGCTGGCAGGCCAGCGGAGAGTGGACGGCCGCGGGCGGGCGCATCCAACTGCAGGCCAGTGGCTGGCCACTGGCCTGGGCGACGCCCTACCTGGCATCCCGCCTCAAGGCGCGGATCGAGGGCCGGCTGGCTTTCGATCTCGCTGCTGTCTGGCAAGGAGCGCCGGGAGAACAGGTGCCGGCGCTGCAACTGGCGTCCATGCAGGTCGACGACTTCAAGGCCGGCACTGCGGGCGACCGGCAAGCGGCGGTCGGATGGAAGGTGCTCCGGGTGTCCGATGTGACGCTCGATGCAGCGCAGCGAGGGGTTTCGCTGGGTGAGCTGGCATGGCAGCAGCCCGTGCTGCGCGCCCGCCGCGATGCCGGTGGCCAGATCGACCTGCTTCAGTGGTGGCAAGCGGCGGAAGACGAGCCGAAGGGGTCCGCGAAGGCCGCCACGGACGAGCAGGTGCCGTGGCACGTGCAACTCAAGAAGGCGGCCGTGAGCGGCGGGCGCGTGGCCTGGCAGGACGAGTCGGCAGGCGAGGCAGGCACGGCCTCGCTGCAGCTGCAGAGCCTGGCGCTGGAGCTGCGCGATCTCGGATGGCCGGCCGCCGCCGATGCCAAGGCCAGGGTGCAAGGCAGCGCCCAGGTCTTGTCCGCAGGGGCGTCCGGCGCGGGGCGATTGAGCTGGCAAGGGGTGTTGGGCCAGTCGCCCTGGTCGTGGCAAGGCACTACCCGCATCCAGCGTTTTACCGTGCAAGCCCAGGCCGCCAATTCGGGCGCCAAGCCTGTAACCATCGCGAGAGCCGAGCTGGGATGGGTCGGCCAGGTCGCCGCCCGTGCCGAGCGCGCCGGCTTGCGCCTGGCGATGCAGGGCGACGCGCGCGTCGGGAACCTGAGCTTGTACCCACGCGCCGGCTCCGAAGGGGTACGCGCCGGTGACGAACTGCTGAGCTGGCAGTCGCTGGACCTTCCGAAGCTCAAGGTCGAGCTCGTGCCGGGCCAGGCGCCGAGGGTCGAGGTGGGAGAGAGCCGCCTCACCGACTTCTACGCCCGGCTGCTCGTGGACGAGGCGGGCCGATTCAATCTGGCCGACTTGAACGCGCACCCTGTGCCGGCCGAGGCAGAGGCGGCATCCGCCGTGCAGGTCCGTGCGCCGGACACGCCGGCGAGCGCGCCGGCGTTGGAGCTTTCGGTCGGCGGCCTGCAGCTGGCCAACGGGCGCGTCGACTTCAGCGACCACTTCATCCGTCCGAACTACAGCGCGGCGCTCTCCGACTTGAGCGGCCGTCTCGGGGCCTTCCGCAGCGGCACGCGCGAGATGGCGCCACTGGAGCTGCGAGGCCGCGTGGAGAGCACGGCGCAACTCGAGATCCGCGGGGCCGTGAATCCGACGGCCAAGCCGCTCGCCCTCGACGTGCAGGCGCGGGCGTCGGACCTCGAGCTCGCTCCGCTGTCGCCTTATGCAGGCAAGTACGCCGGCTACGCGATCGAGCGGGGCAAGCTCTCGATGGACGTGAGCTACCGCATCGACCCGGATGGGCATCTGGACGCGAAGAACCAGATCGTGCTCAATCAGCTGACCTTCGGCGACCGCATCGAAAGCCCGGATGCGACCAAGCTGCCGGTGCTCCTGGCCGTGGCGCTGCTGAAGGACCGCAACGGCGTGATCGACCTGAACCTGCCGATCGGCGGCTCGCTCAACGACCCGGAGTTCAGCATCGGCGGTGTCGTCGTCAAGCTGATCGTGAACCTGCTGGCCAAGGCGCTGACTTCCCCCTTCGCGCTGCTTTCCGGTGGCGATGCCGAAGACCTCAGCCAGGTCGAGTTCGTGCCGGGCACGGCGCGCCTGGCACCTTCGTCGGCGGCCGTGCTGGACAAGGTGGCACGCTCGCTGGCCGACCGCCCGGGGCTGAAGATGACGGTGACCGGCACGGCCGATCCGCTGGGCGAGCGCGAGGCGCTCCAGGCCGCCTGGCTCGAGGATCGACTGGCGGCCGAGCGGCGCAAGGAGGCCTTGCGCGTCGATGCTGCCGCCTCGGCTCCCGCGAGCGCGCCTTCGAGCTGGCCGGCAGAGGAGCGAAGCCGTGTCGTGCGCCGGCTGTATGCCGACACGAAGCTGCCTGACAAGCCGCGCAACGTTCTGGGGCTGGCCAAGGACATCCCGACGGCGGAGATGGAGGCCCTGCTGCGCGCTTCCTACCAGGTCAACACCGACAATGCCCGCGAGCTGGCCCTTCAGCGCGGGCTCGCGGTGCGCGATGCCCTGATCGCGAAGGGCCTGCCCAGCGAGCGCCTGTTCCTGGCCGCGCCCAGGCTGCGCGCGTCGGGCGAAGAAGAGGGGCATTGGGCTCCGCGCGTCCAGCTCAGTCTCGCCATGCCTTGAGGAGCTTCGTCATGGATCCACACCCCACACAGACCATCACCCTGGCCGGCGGCTGCTTCTGGTGCCTCGAGGCCGTCTACGAGCAGGTTCGCGGGGTTGTCTCGGTCGAATCCGGCTACAGCAACGGGCAGGCCCTGAACCCCGGCTATGAAGAGGTCTGCCGTGGTGACACCGGCCACGCCGAGGTCGTGAGGATCGAGTTCGATCCCGCGCAGGTCAGCCTGCGCGAACTGCTCGAGGTCTTCTTCACCATCCATGACCCGACCACCCGCAACCGGCAGGGCAACGACGTGGGCCCGCAGTACCGCTCGGGCATCTACACCCACGACGAAGCGCAGGCCGCGGTGGCGAGGGAAGTGCTGACCGAAGTGAACGAGGCCACCGGCGGCCGGGCCGTCACCGAGCTGGAGCCGGTGCGCAACTACTGGCGTGCCGAGGACTACCACCAGCACTACTTCGCCCGGCATCCCGGGCAAGGCTATTGCGCCTTCGTGGTGGCCCCGAAGGTCGAGAAGTTCCGCCACGGCTTTGCCCGGCTGATGAACGGTTAGGCCGGGCGGCGCCGCACTCAGGGCGCGAGGCGTTCCCGCAGCCACTGCCCCTCGACGAGGCGATAGCTGAGGCGGTCGTGCAGGCGCGACTTGCGGCCTTGCCAGAATTCCCAGCGATCAGGCAGGAGGCGGTAGCCGCCCCAGTGCACCGGGCGCGGTGGGTTCAAGCCGTGCTGGGCCGCGGCCTTCGCGGCGTTGGCCACCAATACGGCACGTGAGGCGATCACCTGGCTTTGCGGTGAAGCCCACGCGCCCAGGCGCGAATCGAGCGGGCGCGAGCGGAAGTAGGCATCCGACTCTTCGGCACTGACCTTCTCGACCCGGCCTTCGATGCGCACCACGCGCTCGAGCTCCACCCAATGGAACTGCAAGGCGGCATGGGGATTGCCCGCGAGCTCGCGGCCCTTGCGGCTCTCGTAGTTCGTGTACCAGACGATGCCCCGCTCGTCGAAGCCCTTGATGAGGACCACGCGGGTGGAGGGCCGCCCATCGGGGCCCACGGTCGCCACCGTCATCGCGTTCGGTTCGGGCAGCTTGGCGGAGATGGCCTGCTCCAGCCAGTCCGCGAACTGTCGCCAGGGTTCGGCGGCGGAGCTCGACTCGTCGAGTTCCGCCCTTTCGTAGCTCTTTCGCAGGGAAGCCAGGTCGTCCATGGCGGCCAGTGTAGGGGCTAGGCCTTAGGTGATCGTCCCACTGGAACCTATGGCCCATCGCTCCCATCCTAGCCGCATCATCCACGACAAGCTCTGTTGGGCGGGGCGCCCAAGCCCCGAGGGACGGTCCGAGAAACATCATGAGAACGCCACCGACCATCATCGTGCTCGGCGCCGGGCGCGGCAGCCGATACACGGGACCTCGCCACAAGCTGGCCGAGTCGCTGGGCGCAGACAGCGTCCTCAAGAGGACGGTGAGCAATGCGCTGGCCAGCGGACTGCCCGTGCTGGTGGTCACGACGCCCCCCTTCGTCGCGGACGTGGCCGACCTGGTCGCGCGGCGCGACATCGTGGTGCTCGGCGAGGCCAACGGCCTCGCACTGGGCGGCATGGGCGATTCGATCGCGGCGGGTGTCGCGGCGCGGCCGGGAGCCGGCGGCTGGCTGGTGATGCCGGCCGACATGCCGCTGGCCAAGCCTTCGACGATGGCCGCGGTGGCAGCGGCGCTGGGGACTCATCCCGTGGCCTATGCGCAGTACCGCGGGCGTCGCGGCCATCCGGTGGGTTTCGGGGCCGAGCTGTTCTCCGAGCTCGTGCGCTTAAGCGGTGACGAAGGTGCGCGCCGCGTCCTGGCCCGCTATCCCGGGCAGGCGGTGGAGCTGGACGACGCCGGGGTCCTGCTCGACATGGACACCGAGGCAGACTTCGCCAGCCTGCGCGCCCACATGGCGGCCGCCGAAGGCGCGGCTTCGTCAGCGAGGCGCTGAGCGCCTCGACCTTGGTTCAATCGCCCGCCAGGCGCATCAGCCGTTCGACTTCCCGATCGCGGATGCCCCGGCGACGCAGTTCCAGGGCGGTTTCACGCAGGTAATCCAGCGTGCTGCCGTAGCGGCCCCGGGCGTGCGCGAGGATGTGCAGCATCTGGGTGTCCGCCAGGCGGCCGGTGTGGCCCGGGCTGCTGCGATGCAAGGTGAAGGCAAGGGCCTGCACCGGGCCGCGTGGAGTGCGGCATGACAGCCATCGCGGGTCGTACACGCCGGTCGGCATTTCGCGCAGCCAGAGCTGTCGCAGCTCGGACTCTGCGCGCGCCGCCGGGACGCGGAACACGGCCCCGTGGCAGGAGCCTCCCGCCATCAGCGCGAACACGAGACCGGGCTGCGTCGGCGTGCCGCGGTTGACGCGGGATCGCATGCGAAATGCCCTGTGCCAGCCATGGACCTGTGCCGGCCACTCCGCATCCGCCTCGAACTCCCGCCGCCACAGCAGCGAGCCATAGCCGAAGATCCACAAGGGAGCGTCGCCGCCCCACTCGTGCAAGGTGCGCTCGAGCAGGGGGACCGGATCACGCAGGGTGAGCAACTCATGCTCCATGACGGAAATCTAGCTCAGCCGGCACAGGCATTGCCGCATCCGGTTTGACGCTGTAACCGAGTTACCTAATAATCCGAACCAGAGTTACATCACCATCTGCGTGCCATGAAACCACTGCACAACGTCCTGGCCGAGGTCACGGCCCGAATCCGCGAACGCAGCGCGCCGCACAGGCAGGCCTACCTGGCGCGTGTCGATGCCCTGCGGCGCCGTCCGCGGGGGGCCGACCGGATGGGCTGCGCCAACGTCGCCCATGCCTTCGCGGCGCTGCCGGGTGAGGACAAGCTGCGCATCGTCGCGCAGAAGGCCCCCAACATCG
>CAMLGG010000038.1 GCA_946479475.1 uncultured Ideonella sp.
GCCTTGAAGGAAACAGTCAAAGCTTGACAACCCGGGTCCTCATAGAAGGGGGCTCCAGCATGAGTGACGAGACCGGGCCTGCCCGGTCTTTTCACATCGAAGCGAGCAGCATCCGTCGGTAGTCGTCGGCACTGGCCAGGCGCGGGTTGGTCTTGTGGCAGTGGTCGACGAGGGCGTGCTCGATGATGCGGTCGAACATCGACTCATCGACCCCCATGGCGCGCAGTCCGCTCGGCAGGCCCAGGCGGGCGTTCATCTGGCGGATCGCTTCGCCGATCGCGCGGCCCTCGGCGTCACCCTCCGCAAGCCCCATGGCGTGGGCCATGCGCTGCAGGCGGCGTTCGCGCTGGATCGTCTCGGCGCCCGCGTTGAAGGCCACGACGGCCGGGAGGAAGACGGCGTTGAGCGTGCCGTGGTGAAGCCGCGGATTCAGGCCCCCGAGGCTGTGGCTGAGCGAATGCACGCAGCCCAGGCCCTTCTGGAAGGCCATCGCGCCCTGCATGCTGGCGCTCATCATGTTCCACCGCGCTGCCCGGTCCTGACCGTCTCGCGTGGCCCGCTCGATGTGGCCCCAGCCGCGCTCCAGCCCGTCCAGCGCGATGCCGTCGGCCGGGGGATTCACGGCATGGGCCATGAAGGTCTCCATGCAGTGGGCGATGGCGTCCATGCCGGTCGCCGCCGTGAGCAGCGGCGGCAAGCCCAGCGTGAGCTCCGGGTCCAGCAACGCCGCCTTGGGCATCAGGTTCCAGCTGTGAAAGCCGAGCTTGCGGCCGTCGTCGACGATGAGGATGGCCCCTCGTGCGACCTCGCTGCCCGTGCCCGCTGTCGTGGGCACCGCGATCAGGGGTGCGACGGCCTCGCTGATCTTCGGGCTGCCACCCAGGATGGTGGCGTAGTCGGTCAGCGGCCCGGGGTGGGTGGCGGCGATCGCGACACCCTTGGCCAGGTCGATGCTGGAGCCGCCGCCCACGGCGATCAGGCCGTCGCACCGATGCTGCGAGTACACCGCGGCCGCCGCCCGAACCGCGGCTTCGGTCGGGTTGGGCGGCGTGGTGTCGAAGACGGCATGCGGCAGGCCTTGCAAGGCGTCTTCCGCCTTGGCCAGCACACCGGCCGCGCGCACGCCTGGGTCGGTGACGACGAGGGGGCGCCTGATGCCCACGCGCTCGCACTCCTGCGGCAGCAGGCGCACGGCGCCGAAGTCGATCTCGATCTGCGTGAGGTACTGGATGCGGGCCATGTTCGTCCGGGGCAGTTCGCTTCGATGGAGCCAGTATGCTCACGCGCTGCCTGCCGTGCCATGAGGCCCACCCTGAGTCCACGCCATCCCACCTGCCTGCTCACGCCCGCCATGGCGGGCACGCTGGAGCGCATCCAGCGCCTGAAGCGAAAGCCCTTCCACCACATGAGCCCTGCCGACGCCCGCGTGGCCTACCAGGGCGCTGCCGAGGTGCTCGAGCCGCCGCGCGCGCCCCTGGCACGGGTCGAGGACCTGGCGCTTCCGGCCGCCGACGGCACCGCGCTCGCCGCCCGGCTCTACGCGGCAAGCCGCGCGCGCCTGCCGGTGCTGCTGTACCTGCACGGCGGCGGCTTCGTGATCGGCAACCTCGAGACACACGACAGCCTTTGCCGCCAGCTGGCAAGACGCAGTGGTGCGGCCGTGCTGGCGCTGGACTACCGGCTGGCGCCGGAGCACCGCTTCCCGACGGCGGTGGACGACGCCTTCGCCGCGCTGCGCTGGCTCGCCGGGGAGGGCGCAGAGTCACTCGGGCTGGACGCCGCCCGCCTGGCCGTCGGTGGCGACAGCGCCGGGGGCACGCTGGCTGCCGTCTGCGCCATCCTGGCCCGCGACGCCGGACTGCCGCTTGCCCTGCAGCTGCTCGTCACGCCCGGCACCACCGCCCATGCCGACACCGGCTCGCACAGGCTGTTCTCCCACGGCTTCCTGCTCGACAGTGACGCGATCGCCTGGTTCTTCGACCACTACATCGATCGCCACGAGCGGGAGGACTGGCGCTTCGCGCCGCTGAACGCGCCGGATGTCGACGACGTTGCGCCCGCCTGCATCCTGCTGGCCGAATGCGACCCGCTGGTCGACGAAGGCCTGGCCTACGCGGACAAGCTGCGTGCGGCCGGCGTGCCGGTCGAGCTCGACCTCGTGCGCGGCGTGACGCATGACTTCATCAAGCTGGGCCGGGTGCTGAAGGAGGCCGGCCAGGCGCAGGACTTCGCCGCGCGGGCCCTTCGCGCCGCCTGGAACCACGAGCCCGAGGAGACCACGCCATGATCCGAAAGGACTTCCGCTTCCGCGAGCGCCTGCGCGTGCGCTGGGCCGAGGTGGACATGCAGAAGATCGTCTTCAACGCCCACTACCTGATGTACTTCGACACGGCCGTGGCCGGCTACTGGCGCGCGCTCGCGCTGCCGTACGAGGAGGTCATGCACCGCCTCGGCGGCGATCTGTTCGTCCGCAAGTCCACGCTCGAGTACTTTGCGGCCGCCGCCTACGACGACGTGCTGGACGTCGGGGTCCGCTGCGAGCGGATCGGCAACTCCTCGATGCTGTTCGCCACCGGTGTCTTCCGCGGCGAGGAGCTGCTGGTCAGCGGCGAGCTCGTCTACGTCTTTGCAGATCCGTCCGTGCGCGCATCCCGGGCGATCCCTGCGGAGCTGCGCAGCACGCTGCTGGGCTTCGAGGCCGGCGAGTCCATGGTCGACGTGCGCGTCGGCACCTGGGAGCAGCTGGGCCCGGACGCCGGCGCCATCCGGGCCGAGGTCTTCATCGAGGAACAGAAGATCCCGGCCGAGATGGAGTGGGACGCGGCCGATCCGGGCTGCGTCCACGCCGTGGCCTACAACCGGCTGGGCATGCCGCTGGCGACGGGCCGCATGCTCGAGCACGTGCCCGGCGTGGCCAAGATCGGCCGGATGGCGGTGCGCCGCCAGCTTCGCGGCAGCAGGGTGGGGCGGGCGGTGCTCGATGCCTTGATGCAGGCTGCGCGCGAGCGCGGCGAGCAGGAGGTCATCCTCCACGCCCAGACCAGCGCCGAGCCTTTCTACCGCCGGGCCGGCTTCCACCAGCGCGGACCGGAGTTCGACGAGGCCGGCATCAGCCACGTCGAGATGGTGCGCGCCCTCTGACCCCGCCGTTCACCGCAGCGGCCGCAGGAGGCTGCGCACGCGGCGCTTGCCGGGCCGCGCCTTGTCCGCATCCTCCGGCACGCCATCGTCCTTGACCTCGGGAGGGTCGGCGGGATCCGGCGCGGCTGCATCGTCCCGATACCTGGGCGGCCAGTCCTTCAAGGTCGTTCGCCGCAGGAGCGGCCGGTCGGCGGCGCTCGTGTAGGTCCGTTCCATCACGTGCGTGACCAGGTGCTTGCCAGCGCGCTCGGTGATGACGAGGGTCGAGCAGCGCGTGCCGTAGGCGCCGTCCGGCGTGCGGATGAACGCCGGCGAGAGCAGGCGCTCGCGGGACTTGTCCAGGCCGGTGTAGGGCAGCCGGGCGTCCTCGACGGGCTCGTCGTCCGCCAGCATCTCGAACAGGCGCGCGGCGAGGGCGTCGACCGTGAGCTCCTCGCGCGTTCCTCGCAGGGCCTCGGCCAGGCGGCCCTTGAGCAGCTGGACCTTGGGCCAGGGGGCGTCCATCTCGGCGGCATTGCTGATGACCGTCACGCCGCGCTCGACGCGCTGGCCGCACGCGCGCAGGTTGGTCGCCCAGAAGCACTCGCCGCGGCGGAAGTCGGCCGCGACCAGGTTGAACGGCGCGTAGCCCGACAGCGAGACATGGGCCCAGAAGCGGTCCGGCGGCTGCCCGCCCTGCAGCCAGGCAGGGACGATGAGACCCCGCGAGGGGCCGTCGGAGACCGCGGGTCCGGGCCGGCGCACGTTGGTGACCAGGGCGAAGCGGCCGGTCGCCGTCAGGCCCATCCAGGTGCCACCGGCCGACAGGTCGCGGCCGCCGAGGATGGGATGGGCGTGTCCCTCGGGCGTCCACCAGCCCAGCCGTGCGGCCGGCCGATGGAAGAACTCGTCCCGGTTCGCCGCGACGACCAGCGGGAAGCGGCGGCTGGCGTCCAGCGCGAGCCCGGCTAGGCACACGGCTCGAAGGCTTCGAGATGCCGCAGTCCCTGCAGCCACGGCGCCACCGCGGCGCCGGCGACGTGCTCGATGGCCGCCGGCAGCGCGGCCACGCGATCGGCCGTCCAATCGGATGCCCGATCGGCCGCCACGCTGTAGATCTCGAGCAGGGTCATGGGCTCGTGGGCTCCTGCCGCCGGCGTCTTCTGCATCAGGGCAGCACGCAGGCCTGGTTGCTCTTCGCACAGCCGGGCCTGGGCCTTGCGCACCGCCTCCATGGCACGCGGCAGGTCACCAGGCGCGACCCGATAGTAGATGAACCAGCTGCGCCCGCCTGTCCCCGAAACCGGGTCGGTCGAGGTCATGTCGCGAGGCCTCTTCGCACAGCGCGCAACGCCGTCAATCTTCGTTCGAAGGCAGGGGATAGGGCAGGGCGCGAAGCTCGAGCGCCGGGCCTTCGGCGGCACCGAGGCGGAAGGCGCCGGCCCCGCGGGCCAGCGCCAGCTTGACCTCGGCCAGCGCCAGCTGCTCGCCGTCGGGCGAGCGGGCGGCGAGGGCCACCATGCCGGCGGGCTGGCCGGGATCCGTGTCGTGGAAGAGCTCCTGGCCCTCCGCGAACGCGCCCTGGGCACCCGCAGGCAACGCCAGCAGAAGCGCGCGGCGCTTCAACGTGCCGCGGTACTGGCTGCGTGCCACCACCTCCTGGCCGGGGTAGCAGCCCTTCTTGAAGTTCACGCCGCCGACCAGCTCCAGGTTCACCATCTGCGGCACGAACTGGTCGACCGTGGCGGCGACGATGCGCACGATGCCGCTGGCGACCTCCAGCCAGCGCCACCCGGCCGGATCCAGTGCAGGCAGGGCGGGTGCCGCCGCGTCTGCCGGCTGGGCCAGCAGCCAGCGCGGCACGCCGACGGCATCGGGCAGGCGGATCGCTTGTCCCGCGCCCGACGGCTGCACCGTCCACGCGCTGCCTTCTCTGGCTTCTGCCAGGCCGGCGTCCGGCCCTGCCAAGCCCCACAGGGCCAGTTCGCCACTGGCGTCGGTCAGCTTGCACTTCGCACGCAGGACGAACATCGACAGGCGCTTGAGCGTTGCCGGCAGGATCTCGGCCGAGCACGCCAGCAGGATCTCGTCGGGTGCCGAGGACCAGGCGATGAAGCTGGCCAGCAGGCGGCCCTTGGGCGAGCAGTAGCCGGCGAGGGTGGCGGCGCCGGGCGCCAGGCCGGCGACATCGCTGGTCAGCTGTCCCTGGAGGAAACTCGCGGCGTCGGGCCCCTGGGCCTTGATCACGCCCCAGTCCGCCAGGCGCACGCCACCGTGCAATTGATCAGCGGGAACGGCGCGAACGGCGGGGGCGTCGAAGAGAACTTCACTCATGCGGACGATTATCATCGCCGGCCGATTTGGCAAAGGCCGCAAGGGATACGGCACCGGATGTCTTCGTCGAGCAAATGGTTTCGCCGCCTGCTGGTGGCAGCGCTGCTGGTGCTGCTCGCGACGTCGGCCGGCGGATGGTGGTGGCTGAACCGGCCACTGCCGCTGCGGGGCGAGCGGGTCGAGGTCTCCATCGAGCCCGGCACCACGCCGCGCGAGGTGGCCAACCTCTGGACCGGGGCGGGGGTGGACGTGCCTGCCGAAGCGCTGTACCAGTGGTTCCGCTGGTCCGGCCAGGCGCGCCGCATCCGGGCCGGCAGCTACGAGATCGGCGCCGGCACCTCGCCCCGCGAGCTGCTCGACAAGATGGTTCGGGGCGACGAGGCGCTGGAGATGCTGCGCCTGATCGACGGCTGGACCTTCCGCCAGGTCCGCCAGGCCATGGCGACGGCCCCCAACCTGAAGCAGACCATCGCGTCCCTCAGCGACCAGCAGGTCGCCCGGCTGCTGGACCTTCCCGGCGGGGTGATCGAGGGCCACGTCTTTCCGGACACCTACGCCTACAGCCGCGGGGTCAGCGACATCACCGTGCTGCGACGTGCCGTCGCCGCGATGGACCGGCAACTCGCGGCAGCCTGGCCGGCCCGTGCCGAAGGGCTGCCGCTTCCCAACCCCGAGGCCGCGCTCGTGCTGGCCTCGATCGTCGAGAAGGAGACCGGCGTCGCCACCGACCGCAGCCGCATCGCCGCCGTCTTCGTCAACCGGCTGAAGATCGGCATGCCTCTGCAAAGCGATCCGACGGTGATCTACGGCCTGGGCGAGCGTTTCGACGGCAACCTGCGCCGCACGGACCTGGTCACCGACACCCCGTGGAACACCTACACCCGCGCCGGCCTGCCACCCACGCCCATCGCCATGCCGAGCCTGGCCTCGCTGCAGGCGACGCTTCGGCCCGAGCCGATCAAGGCGCTGTATTTCGTCGCCCGGGGCGACGGCTCCAGCGTCTTCTCCGAATCGCTCGACGACCATAATCGGGCGGTGAACCAGTTCCAGAAAGGCCCGCGGAAGTGACGCGCGGCCGCTTCATCACCTTCGAAGGCATAGACGGCGCCGGCAAGTCGACCCACATCGAGGCGGTGGCCGAGTGGCTGCGCGAGCGGGGCGAGACGGTGCTTCTCACGCGCGAGCCCGGCGGCACCCCGCTGGCCGAGAAGCTGCGCGAGCTTTTCCTGCACGAGCCGATGGATGCGCTGACCGAGGCGCTGCTGGTCTTCGCCGGCCGCCGCGACCACCTGCACACCCGAATCGCCCCCGCGCTCGCGGCCGGCACCACGGTGCTCTGCGACCGTTTCACGGACGCCACCTTCGCCTACCAGGGCGCGGGCCGGGGCTTCGACCTGGAGGTGCTGGCGGCGCTGGAGCGATGGGTGCAGCAGGGCGTCCAGCCGGACTTGACGCTGTGGTTCGACGTGCCCCCTGCGGTGGCCGCGCAGCGCCGGGCCGCGGCGCGTGAGCCGGATCGCCTCGAAAGCGAGGCCGAGGCCTTCTTCGAGCGCGTTCGCGGCGGGTACGCGGCGCGATGCGCGGCGGCTGCGCAGCGGATGGTGCGCATCGACGCCGATGCCGAGCGCGAGGCAGTCCGTGCGGCCGTGCTCGATGCCGTTGCCAGGGCAGGGGGCCGGCACGGTGCTTGACGAGCGCGACCTCCCCTGGCTGGCCGCGCCGCTGGCCCAACTGCGCGACCACCCACGAAGCCACGCCCTGATCCTGCACGGCGGCGCCGGCTCCGGCCAATGGGAGCTGGCCTGGCGAACCGCCCAGGCCTGGCTGTGCGAACGGCCGCCAGGGCCCTGCGGGGACTGCCCGAGCTGCCATCTCGCCCTCGCCCGCAGCCATCCCGACCTCAAGGTCCTGATGCCCGAGACCGCCCAGCTGGCCCTGGGCTGGAACGAAGGCGGCGAAGAGGGCGAGGCGGATGGCGAGGGCGGGCGCAGCAAGCGCAAGCCCAGCCGCGAGATCAAGATCGACGCCGTCCGGGCCGCGATCGATTGGGCCCACACCAGCTCCAGCCGCGGGCGGGGCAAGGTGCTGTTGTTCTACCCGGCGGATGCGATGAACGTGACCTCGGCCAACGCGCTGCTGAAGACGCTGGAGGAGCCCGCCGCGGGCACCCGGCTGCTGCTGTGCGTCGAGGATCCGGAGCACCTGCTCCCGACCGTGCGCAGCCGCTGCCAGCGCGTGCGCCTGGGTCCGCCGGATGCCGCTGCCGCCGAGGCCTGGCTGGCCGGGCAAGGCGTGGCCGGCGCGCAGCTCCTGCTGAAGGCCAGCAGCGGCGAACCCCTGGCCGCCAAGGCCCTCGTCGACGAGGGCCTGGATGCGGCCACCTGGGGCGAGCTGCCCGGCCAGGTCGTCCGGGGCGAAACCCGGCTGCTGGCCGCCTTGCCGCTGCCGCGCGCGGTCCGCGTGCTGCAGCAGGTCTGCCACGATGCGATGGCCTGCGCCGCTGGCGGGCCGCCGCGCTTCTTCGAGCCGGGCCAGGTTCCCCAGGGGGCCGATCTCGCCGCGCTCGGCGACTGGTCGCGCGAGCTGGCGCGGGTCGCCCGGCACGACGAGCATCCCTGGAACGCGCCACTTCGTGTCGAAGCTCTCATCGCCCAGGGGCAACGCGCCTGGGCTGGGGCCTGAGCGGGGCGGCGCTGGTTACACTTGCCGGATGAGCGACGTCGACGGCCGCCCCAACCCTTCAGCACCGCCCGGTGCGGCACGCCCCAGCGTCATCCAGCTGGTGTTCCGCGAGAAGGGCGCGCTGTACGCGGCCTATGTGTCCGTCTTTTCCGAAGGCGGACTGTTCGTGCCGTCGACCCGCGAGTACCAGCTCGGCGACGACATCTACCTGCTGCTCTCGCTGCCGGGCGACCCGCAACGCTATCCGGTGGCCGGCAAGGTCGGCTGGATCACGCCGGCGAACACCTCCGGCGGCCGGACCCAGGGCGTCGGCGTGCGCTTCCCGAGCGACGAGAAGACCCGCCAGCTCAAGCTGAAGATCGAGGAGATCCTCGGTACTTCGCTGCAGTCCGCCAAGCCCACGCAGACCCTCTGACCGCCTCTTTCCCCGTCTTCCGTCGGTGTTCGTTGATTCCCATTGCCACCTGAGCTTTCCCGAGCTGCAGGAGAACCTGCCCCGCATCCTTTCCGAGATGCAGGCGGCGCGGGTCGCCGCGGCCCTGTGCATCTGCACCACGCTGGAGGAGTTTCCCGACGTGCATTCGCTGGCCACGGGGCACCCCAACCTCTGGGCCAGCGTGGGGGTGCATCCCGACACCGAGGGCCTTTGCGAACCGACGGTCGAGGACCTCTGCCGACTGGCCGCCGAGCCCAAGGTCATCGCCATCGGCGAGACCGGCCTGGACTACTACCGCCTGAACGGCCGCAGCGTGGCGGACATGGAGTGGCAGCGCGAGCGCTTTCGCGTGCATATCCGCGCCGCCCGCCGGCTCGGCCTGCCGCTGGTCATCCACACCCGAAGTGCCAGCGAAGACACCATCGCCCTGCTGAAGGAGGAGGGTGCAGGCGACCAGGGCTCGGGCATCGGCGGTGTCTTCCACTGCTTCACCGAGACGATGGACGTGGCCCGCGCGGCGCTGGATCTCGGGTTCCACATCTCCTTCTCCGGCATCGTCAGCTTCCGCAATGCGGCCGACCTGCGCGAAGTGGCGCGCTTCGTCCCGATGGAGCGCTGCCTGATAGAAACCGACAGCCCCTACCTCGCTCCCGTGCCCTACCGCGGCAAGACGAACAGCCCCGCGTACGTGCCGCATGTCGCCGCCGTGCTGGCCGCCGAGAAGGGCTTGCCCGTGGAGGACATCGGCCTGGCCACGACGGCCAACTTCGAGCGCCTGTTCGGTGTCGAGGTGCCGGCGCTGGCCGGGGGCGGGGCGTCTTGAGGACGGGCCGCCGCGCGCTGCTCGCACGCGCCGCCGGCCTGTTCGCGGCGGGCGTGCTCACCGGCACGGCCGCGCGCGCGGGCTCGTACGAGGACTACTTCCTCGGCATCGAGCTGGACCGCCCGGGCATCGTGCGCCCGCTGCTGGCCAAGGGCTTCGACGTGAATGCGCGCGACCCCCAGGGCCAGCATGGGTTGTACGTCGCCCTGCGCGAGGATTCGAACGAAGTCGCCGAGCTGCTCCTCGCTGACCCGAAGCTGGACCCCGAGGCGACCAACCAGGCCGGCGAGACGCTGCTGATGATGGCCGCCCTGCGCGGCCGGCTCGGCGCCATGCGCCAGCTGATCGCCCGCGGCGCGGCCATCAACCGCGAAGGCTGGACACCGCTGCACTACGCGGCCTCGGGCAGCGAAGCCGCCGCCACCCGCCTCCTGCTCGACCTGAACGCCCACGTCGACGCCCGCGCCCCGAACGGCAACACGCCGCTCATGATGGCCGCCGGCTTCGGCAGCATCGACGCCGCCGAGCTGCTGGTGCGCCATGGCGCGGACGTGACGCTGAAGAACAAGGCCGGCGCCACGGCGAGCGAGTTCGCGCGCCAGGCCGGCCGCGATGCGCTGGCGGACCAGCTCGACAAGATCGCTGCCAGGCGGTCCCCGGCGCCGGGCTGACAGGGACAAGTGGCCAGGCGGACGCCGGCAGGCTTGTCAGGCTTCTTCTGACAAGCCGTTTGTCGTTCTACCGACTGTGACGCCAAGAGATGGCGCCCTACAGTTCGTCACATCGCGGCACGCCGGTTCACACCAAAGGCCGCAGGACCGGAGAACCCCCATGCGCCAGACCCAGATCCGCCCCAACGCCTTCACCATGATGACCGACCCCGAGGCCATCCTCCAGGCCATGGAAGGTTCGGAGCGCCTGAACCGCTTGCAGCGTCGCGTCTGCCGCCCGCTGGATCGCCCGCTGATCCCGAAGAAGGGCGCGGCCGACCTGGCCGCCTTCGACCACGAGATCGACGTGGCCGACGAAGACTCCGCTCCCGTGGGCGAATGAATTTTCGCGGCCGGCGGCCCTAGCGGCCGGCCGGACGCAAAAGGGCGAGGGCGGCACGCGCTGCCCGGCCCGCCTCCCGGCCGGTCTCGGCCGTGACCCGCAGGCGCCAGCCCACCCAGGCCGCCAGGTCCTCCGTCGGGGACACCGGCGGCATCTGCTGCCAGGCGTCGGCCTGCGTACCCCCCTCTGCCTTGGCGGCCCCTGCCGCCGGCCGCACGACGAGCGTCTTGCCGAGGGACTGGCGTGCACGCTCCAGTGCGGTGGCCAGGCGCTCCTTCGCCTCGACCGGCGCCGAGACGACCTCCTCACGCATACGCATCAACCTGAGCATGGACAGGTGCGCCATCAGGCGTTGCCCCTGGTCCAGGAACCGCGCCAGTTCGGCCCGTGGCGGCCGCACGCGTGCCGGCTCGGCGCCGCTGCGCCGCAGGGCGTTCGCCACCGCTGTGAGGGCGTCGTAGGCGCGACGGCGCGCCAGTCGCTGCGGTAGCGCGTCTGCCGCATCGGGGCCCAGGGCCTGCTCCGCATAGTCCTTCAGGCCCTCCAGTGCGCGCGACAAGGCCAGCGGCAGCAGCCGCCGCTCCCAGGCCGGCAGCACGTAGCTGAAGGCCCAGGCGAGCAAAGCGCCCAGCACCGTGTCGGCCAGCCGCTCGGCGAACGGGACAGGGATGGAAGGGTCGGCCAGGTGCACCTGAAGCAGCGACATGACGGTGGCCGCCATGGCGGTCACGAGGTAGAAGCGGATCGCGAACCCGTGCGCCAGCCCGACCGCCACGAGGAAGACCATGGTCTGGACCGACGGCGGTGCGACCCGCTGGATCAGCAGCAACAGGAGGCACCCGGCGACCGTGCCCATCACCCGGGCGTTGCGCCGCGACAGCGTCTGCTCCAGGTTTCCGCGCAGGACCACGGCGACGCTCAGCACCAGCCATTGCGGGTGCGAGGCCCAGGGCAGGGCGAGGGCCAGGTAGTAGGCCGTCGCGAGCGCCGCGGACGACCGCAGTGCATGACGCAGGACCGGCGAGGCGAGGCTCGCCTGCCGGCGCAAGGCCTCCAGCGGCCAGCCCTCGGGCGAGACGAAGTGCAGCAGTTGCTCGCGCCCTAGCGACAGTTCCTCGTCGGCGCCGCGGCACAGGGCCTCCATCCGTTCGACATCGCGCCGCAGGTGCCGGGCGCGATTGGCCAGAGCGGGCAGCAGTCGCCGGCGGGCGTCGTCGGACGGCATGGCCTCGGCCAAGGCGAGCAGGGCATCCTCGCCCGGCGGGCCGGGCAGGGGAGAGCCGGAAGGCAGGGACGCGATGCCACGCAGCGCGCGCTGCACGCGATCCAGCGCAGACGCGGCCGCCTCCAGGTGGGCCCCCAGCCAGAGCTTGAGCCTTCGCGCCGGCTCGTCTTCGCCCAGGCGCTCGTGGTCCAGCAGGCTGGCGAGCAGCACGTCCCGCAGGTCGATGGCCCGCAGCAGCATGGCGGACTGGCGATGCGCGGGCTCGGCATCGGCAGCGGCAAAGAGCAGGTCGCGCGCGGCCTGCAGCCGATCGGCGAGCTGCGTCTCCTCGTCGACCCAGGCCTGCAGGCCGCTGCCTGCCGGGTCGGGCGCCGAAAGCATCCGGCCGCGCAGGCGCAGGAGGTTCGCCGCGTCTGCCAGCGCCTCGGCCAGCGCCAGGCTGCCGTAGCGCCGCTGCAGCAGGGCGGTGGCGCAGACCGACCAGGCCAGGTAACCGGCCGAGCCCGCCAGGTGCCAGCCCAGCAGCACGAGGGGCTGGTGGGCCGCCGGCGGCAAGGCCATCGTGAACACCATCGCCAGGATGGGCACGAAGGCCAGGGGACCTGCACGCGGCCCCCAGGACAGCATCATCGCCCCCACGAACGCCACGAGCGCCACGACGATGCCGAGCAGCAACGGGTGCGCCGCGAGCGCGCTGACCCCCAGCACTGACAGGCCACCGAGGATGCCGGCAGTGACGACCTTGCGCCAGCCGCGCGCGACCGTGTCGGGCACGTCGGCCAGGCTTGCGTAGATGGCGCCGCTGGTGGCCCAGGCACCGGCGGCCGTCCCGAAGAGGGCTGTCGCTGCGAGGTGGATGAGCGCGATGCCCAGGGCGACGCTCGCGCCGTTGATGACGTGCGCCGGCAAGCGGTGCAAGAAGCGGTGGGGCCGCCAGCGGGGCGCGTTCAGGTCTGTCACGGTGCGTGAGGGTCGCGCGAGAAGGGCACCGGCCACCGCGCCGTGGGAGCGCCTGGAGGCCGCGGCGCGACGGCCGCGGCCTTTCCTTCGCCTACTGGCCTGTGACGCTCACGTCGATGTTGTCGTAGAGCACGTCGAAGTCGTGATCGCTGCCGTAGGCGTAGCCCGGCTGGAAGGTGGTGATGGCGATCTCGTCCACCCCGGCGACGACGTCGGCGAACGTGCGTCCCGGCGGCAGGAACGGCCGACCCTTCCTGTCCTCGGCGCCGTAGCCGCCCCAACCCTCGGGCAGGGCCGCGGCGTTCGGGTCGGCGATCGTCACGCCGAGCGTGCGCCAGCCGGGCAGGCCGACCGCATCGAGATAGCCGACGATGGTCCAGACGGAGGTGTAGGGGTGGTCCGCCGGCGGGTTGTCGTAGTCGCGCAGCTCGACCACCAGTTCACGCCGGGTCGGCGAACCCAGGTAGTTGACGAGGCGGGCCTCGGCGTCGAACTGGATGCGTACCGGCAGGCCGGCCTTCAGCGGCTCCAGCCAGCTGGCGCGACGCTGGAACATCATGGATCCCTGCGCGAACTGCTGGATGTGGTGGATGGCCGGGGCGCCGTTGCCTTCATGCCTGTCCACCCACATGACGCCATGGACGCTGCGACCGTGCAGCCAGCCGGCGTGGTGGCCGTTGTCGAAGCCGGTGTGCTGGTGCAGGTGCTTGTCGGCCGGCTGGTAGTCGGTGATGTCGGCGGCCGCGGCGTTCGAGGCGATGCAGAGGGCGGCCACGGCCGCGAATGACGAGAGCGCGAAGCGAAGCATGGGAAACAGCCTTGGTTGAGGTGCCGTGGATGCTAGGGACGCGACCCGTGGAAAGCTTGATCGAAACTTGACGGCGGCGTACTTCACTCCAGCATCCGTGTCCAGCATGAAACGACTGTTCTTCCTCGCGCTCCTCGGCGCCGTCCTCGGTGGGACGGTCTTCAACTCCATCGCGGCAACGCTGCCGAAGAAGAAGCTCCTGGTCGTCACCACCACGCTGGGCTTTCGCCACAGCTCCATCGAGACTGCGCAGAAGGTCCTTGCATCGCTCGGCGAATCTTCGGGGACGTACGAGGTCGAACTGGCGGCCGTGCCGCCGTCCGACCCGCCTGATTCGGCCGGCTACAAGGAACAGGTTCGCGGCATGCTGGCGCGCAAGCTGGCGCCCGGCGCCCTGAAGCAGTACGAGGGCGTCGTCTTCGCCAACACCACGGGCGACTTGCCGCTGCCGGACCCGGAGGCCTTCATCCAGTGGATCCGCGAAGGAGGCGCGTTCATCGGCGTCCACAGCGCCAGCGACACGCTTCACGGCTTTCGGCCCTACATCGAGATGCTGGGCGGCGAGTTCGACTACCACCGCGACCAGGTCACGATCGCGGCGATCAACCGCGATGCCTCGCACCCGGCCAACGGCCATCTGGGCGCGACCTGGAACCTGGACGGAAAGAAGGAAGAGATCTACGTCTTCAAGAACTTCCAGGGCTCCGGCGTGCACGAGCTGATCTCGCTCGACCGGCATCCCAACACCGGCGAGCCCGGGCTCTATCCGATCTCCTGGTGCCGCGAGTTCGGCAAGGGCCGAGTCTTCTACACGGCGCTGGGGCACAACGACTACGTGTGGGAGATGCCGGCCTTTCAGCGTCATCTCCTCGGGGGCATCGAGTGGGCGCTGAAGGCCAGGTAGCGGTGTCGGACTGAGGACGGGACGGCCCTGGGCCATCCCTCCAGATGCGCGACAATGTATATTATGTCAAATAACGGAAGGGGTGTGGTCCTCTTCCGTCTGGGACGCACACCAGCAGTCTGGGAGCACACCAGCTTTGAAGCCTCCAGCAGGCCCTGCTCGCTTGGCACTTCTGACCTCTCATCCTCTCGGATACGAAGCGAACACGGTTTCTCGGCCGCTCCTGTCGAAGAGCAAGACCTTGTACGGGTCCCTGCGCGACCCCATTTCCATGCCGGGCGAACCAGGCGGCATGCTGGGGACCGCGATGCCGATGGCGTCGGGTCTGAGCGCCAGCATGCGCTTGACTTCGCCGGCGGGCACGTGCCCTTCCACGACATAACCATCGACCACTGCGGTATGGCAGCTGCCGAAGCGGTCCGGCAGGCCATGGCGCTTGCGCGTTGCGGTGGTGTCTTCGACCAGGTTCACCTTCACGGAGAAGCCGGAGGCTTTCATGTGGTCGACCCACGCGCCGCAGCAGCCGCAGTACGGACTCTTGAAGACTTCGACCCGAGGCCATGTCGTGGCGGCAATGGCCGGCAGTGCTGAAAGTGCCGCGGCGCCAAAGGCCAAGGAGACGAGGTTTCTACGGTTCATCGGACGACGCCCTTTCGGATCATTCCGGCTTCGAGTCTTCGACCGCTCTCCGCGAAGTCCAAGGTGGCGCGGTCGCCCTCGACATGCCTGTAGACGAGGGGTCGGGCTCCGGGTTCCTTGCATTCCTGCGAGTTCTCGGGCTTTTGCGCCCGGTCAAGTACCAAGGCGCGCGCACTTGACCTTCCCACGGTGGCAGGGTCGAAAGTGCGGACGGGTCGAAAGGAGTTGGATATGCAGACCTTCCGAGTGGACGACATGACTTGCGGGCATTGCGTCAGCACCATCACCAAGGCGGTTCGTGCGGTGGACGCGGGCGCCAAGGTGGAAGTGGATCTGGCGCAGCACCTCGTTCGCATCGAGCCGACCGAGGCGGATGCGGCCGAGCTGGCAGACGCCATCACCGAAGCCGGGTACACGCCGGTGGCAGTGCCCTCCCCGACGACGGCGGCCCAGCCCGCGAAGCCAGCAGGCTGCTGCGGCTGTTGCCGC
The DNA here is from genome assembly GCA_946479475.1 of uncultured Ideonella sp. Next base: position 15,474 of record CAMLGG010000038.1, read on the forward strand.
TGATTCGACGTCGGCCGGACGAGCCGGGATGACGGGTCGAGGCTGGCCGCTGTGCCGCCTGCCGCAGCCTCATTCGGCCACGTTCGCGGCGGTCCGGCTGCGTGCCATCTCGCGTTCGACCTCCCTGCCCAGCCGCAGCACGTCCGCGACGAGTTCATCGGCGTGTTCCACCGTGGATCGGGCACCGATGAAGCAGGGCCGCAGCGCCAGCTTGCCGTCGACCCGGGTCGTGCTCGGCATGTTGCGGTTCTCGCGCGTCAGGCGGCGATGCAGCCGCTGGTTCAGGCCGTCCAGGTCGTCGACTTCCGGGCAGGCGTAGCGGAAGCAGCAGATCGACAAGGTCGGCTCCAGAAGCAGTTCCAGCCGGGGATGGCCGCGCGCCAGGTCGGCGATCCGGCGGGCCATGTCGTTGTGGCGGCGGATGCGGCCGGCCATGCCTTCGACCCCGATCTCGCGGATCAGCGCCCAGACCACGACGCCGCGGCTGGGGGCGCTCAGCTCCACGCCGTAGTCGAAGTACGGCACGCCGAAGTCGTCCATCGAATGCTCGATCGCCATCGTGGCCGGCTCGGCCATGCTGCCTTCGAGATACGCAGCAGGCTCTTGCGTGAACGCCCGGCGCAGCAGCTCACGATCGCGGACGAAGGTCGCGCCGATGCCTACCGCCGCGCCCAGCCACTTGTGCGGGTCCACGACGAGGGAATCGGCCAGCTGCAGTCCGTCGTAGAGCGGCGCGACGCGGTCGTCCAGGACGCCTGGCAATCCGTAGGCGCCGTCGACGTGGTACCAGAGGCCTCTGCCGCGGGCCACCTCGCCAATCTCGCGCAACGGATCGATCGCGCCCGTGTTGGTCGTGCCCGCGTTCGCGACGATGGCCATCGGCAGCACGCCGTCACGGCTGTCCTGCGCGATGGCCTGGAGCAGCGCATCGACCCGCATGCGGCCGCGCCGGTCGCATGCAACCGCGCGCACGGCGCGACGGCCGATGCCGAGGACGCCGGCCGAGCGCTGGATGGTGTGGTGCGACTCGGTCGATGCGTAGACGGCCACTGGACGGTCCACGCCGTCGCAGGCCGGGTCGCGCCCTGCCCGTTCGAACGCACTCTGGCGTGCCGCGCCCAGCGCCAGCAGGTTCGCGACCGACCCGCCGCTGCTGTAGACGCCCTGCATGCCGTGCAGGCCGAACATGTCGGCCAGCCACTGCAGCGAAAGCTCCTCCAGGAAGTTGAAGGCCGTGTGGCCGTAGCGCTGGGGGGCGGCGATCCCGGCCGCGGTGGCCGCGAGTGCGCAGGCCGTCGTGGCGCCGGTGGTGATGAACGAGCTGAACCCGGGCCGCGGGATCGAGGATCCGTTCGGGATCACGTGGCGCAACAGCTCGGCGGCGACCGCATCGATGCCGATGCCGGCGCGCGGCAGCGGGCGGTCCAGCGCTTCACGCCAGCGCCGGCCCGGATGCAGGGCGTCCGGATGCTCGAACCTCAGGAAGTCGTCGAGCCCGGCGCCGATCCTGGACAACAGTGGCTGCAGCCTGGCCGTTTCGGCAGCTTCATGCGGCATGGGGCTCTCCTGCGGCCGGTGCCGCCGGCATCGTCGCCGGGGTGCGGTCATCGATCGGCCGCCCGACCGTCAGCGCGTCGCGCAGGCCATCGGCCAGTCGCAGGAACGGGGAATCCGGCTGCACGCCCAGCGCGTCGAGCAGCTTGGTGAAGAAGGCCCGGCCGGCCGCCGCCGCGGCGATGTCGAAGAGTTCCCCGGCATCGAAGCCGTGGGCCTGCAACTCGGCCACGTCGCTCGCACGAACCTGCGACGCATCCCTCGCGACCTGGCGAGCAAAGCGCAGCATCGCCTGCTCGGCCTCGTCCAGCAGCCCGCCGACGCGCCCTTCGGCGATCGCGACCACCTGCTCTTCGCTGAAGTACGGGCCGAGCGCCTTGCCGTGGGCCAGCGTGCAGGCCGAGTTGCGCAGCTCATGCGCCGCCGCGAAGGTCACCAGCTCGAACCGGCGCAGGTCCATGGTCCGCTTGATCTCGGCCAGCAGCCGGCCCCAGCGCGCCATCACTTCGGGGCGGTGGCAGAAGACCTTGGCGTAGTTCGGGACGAAGCCCCAGGACGACTGCTGCCGCAGGTACATCGCGGCCGTGGCGCCCTCGGCCTGGTCGGGGCTCGTCGTGGCAATGAAGCTCATGGATGACTCCTGTTCGTGGCCGTCGCGACGGCCCGCAAAAGACGTGGTCGGCGCTGTACGGCGCGCGGCACGCACAGAGCTGGATTTCCTGCGGATGACGCCTCGGTTCAGGCAGCCTGGCGCGGGTGCAGCCACTTCGGCAGGAACTGCTGCGGATCGAGGTCCAGGTCGCGGTCGATCTCGATGCCCGCGTCGGCCAGCAGGCGCTGCACGCGGCCGCTGCGAAGCCCTTCGAACAGGTCCGTCGCGCCGCCGACGTGGGTGCCCGCGACCCAGATCTGCGGGATCGTCGGCGAGCCGGTGCGCGCCTTCAGCTCGGCCCGGATGCGCGTGCCCAGGTCGTGCTGCTGAAGCGCGACCGAATCGATGTCGACGCTCTTGAATGGCACGCCCATGCGGCCGAACAGCTTGCGCGCAGCCCAGCAGAACTCGCACCACTCGAGCGCGAACATCACGACGGCATGGCCGTCGATGGCCTGCGTGAGGTGGTCGGCGGCCTTGTCGTCGCTCACCGCCCCGGGGGCCGGCCCGGCCGCGGGTGCCGGAGCCGGGACAGGCGCTGCGGCCTGCGGCATCGGCGCATCGAAGCGATAGCCCGGCGTCGAGCGGGAAAGCGACAGCTCTTCCTCGTTCATGTCGACGCCGATGCCTTCGAACAGCGGTGTCGAGAGGTAGCGCTCGCCGGTGTCCGGCAGCATGCAGACGATGTGGCTGCCGCGGGGCGCGCGACGCGCGACATCGAGTGCAGCCGCCAAGGTGGCGCCACTCGACGTCCCCACGAAGATGCCTTCCCTCGTCGCCAGCTCGCGGGCCAGCCGCAGGGCCTCGTTGCCGTTGACCGGCACGATCTCGTCGACCAGCCGCTCCGCGATGGCCTTGCCGGTCAGCTGCGAGATGAAGTCCGGGCTCCAGCCCTGCATCAGGTGCGGGCGGAACATCGGGTGGCTGGCACTCGGCTGCCCGTTCGCATGGCGCGCCTGCTCGATGCCGCTGCCGAGCAGCGGCGCGTTGTCCGGCTCGGCGACGACGACCCGGATGGCGGGGTCGGCCGCCTTCAGGCCGCGGGCGGTGCCGAGCAGCGTGCCGCCGGTCCCGAAGCCCGAGACGAAGGCGTGGATGGGCTCGCCCTGCAGGTCCCGCAGGATCTCGCGCGCGGTCGTGCGGGTGTGGACGTCGGCATTCGCCTCGTTCTCGAACTGGCGGCACAGGAACCAGCCGTTCTTCTCGGCCAGCTCGATCGCCTTGTTCAGCATGCCGCTGCCCTTGTCGGCCGCGGGCGTCAGCACCACGCGGGCGCCGAGAAAGCGCAGCAGCTTGCGACGCTCGAGGCTGAAGCTTTCGGCCATGGTCAGTACCAGCGGGTAGCCCTTCTGCGCGCAGACCATGGCCAGGCCGATGCCGGTGTTGCCGCTGGTCGCCTCGATCACCGTCTGGCCCGGCTTCAGCAGGCCACGGCGCTCGGCGTCCTCGATGACGGCGCACGCCATGCGGTCCTTGACCGAACCCAGCGGGTTGAAGGATTCGAGCTTGACGTGCACCGTCACGCCCTCGGGCGCAAGGCGGTTGAGTCGCACCAGCGGCGTGTTGCCGATGGTCGACAGGATGTTGTCGTGACGTGACATGGGGGGTCCTCAGGTGGAGATGCGGGCGGGGGCGGAGGGGTTCACGGCTCGGTGCGCTGCATCGGGAAGGTGCCGCACTGTGCGAAAGCCGGCGTTGCACGAGCGTTCCCCGCTGCCGGCTGCGATACTCCTGCCCCATGGACGCACCGGCAGTCCGCCTCCGCCTGTTCGGCTCGCCGACGGTCGAGTCCGGCGACGCCGCGAGGGCGCTGTCGTTCGAGCGCCGCACGCAGCTCATCGTGCTCCTCGCGCTGCGGCGCCAATGGGTGCCGCGGGCCGAGGTCGCCGCCCTGCTGTGGCCCGAGCAGGAGGACCGGCACGCTTTCGCGAACCTGCGCAAGACCCTGTTCCGCCTGTCTTCGTTGCCGAGGGAGGCGCCGGTGGATGTCCAGGGCAGCGCGCTGCGCCTGCAGCTTTCGACCGACGTCGCGGATTTCGAGGCGGCTTTGCGCGACCGCCGCGTCGCCGAGGCGCTGGCCCTTTACGGTGGCGAGCTCCTGGCCGGCTTCGACGACGGCGAGAGCGAAGCCTGGACGCGCTGGGTCGGCTCCGAGCGAGAGCGCCTGCGTACGGCCTGGCGTGCCGCGGCCCTGGAGCAGCTGGCCGAGGAGTCGCCCGAGCCGGCGAGCGCCATCGCGCTTTCGGTGCGCTTGCTGCAGGCCGATCCCCTCGACGAGGCGGCCCTGCGCGAGCACATGCGCGCCCTCGCCCGCGACGGCCAGGCCGGCGCCGCCCGGTCGGCCTACCGGCAGTTCGTGGAGCGCCTGTCGGCCGACCTGGGCCTCGCCCCCGGCAGCGAGCTGCGTGCGCTGCACGACGCGTTGAGCGCCGCGCCCTCCCCGGCCGCTTCGGCGGCCGCCGTGCTCGCCACGCCCGACGACGCGTTCGTCGGCCGCTCGATCGAGTTGCAGCGCATCGCCGACCTGCTGGCGCGCGACGAGTGCCGCCTGCTTTGCCTGATCGGCCCGGGAGGCATAGGCAAGACGCGCCTGGCGCGCCGCGCGATAGAGCAGCTGGCGCCGGGCTACGCCGATGGCGCCGTCTTCCTGGCGCTCGAGGATGTCGATACGCCGGAGCAGTTCTCCTTGCGGCTGGCCCAGGAGGCCGGTGTCGCGAATGCGCGCGGCCGGGGCGAAGCCCTGGCCCGGGTGGTCGAGGCCTGGAAGGACAGGCGGCTGCTGCTGGTGCTCGACAACTTCGAGCAGCTGGCCGAGCACGCCGCCGTGCTGGACAGGCTGCTGCAGGGCTGTGCGCGGCTGAAGATCCTCCTCACCTCGCGGCTGCGCCTGGCCGTCGCCGGCGAGTGGTCGATGCCGATCGAGGGCCTGCCCTTCCCCGATCCCGAGGACGACGACCGGGCCGAATCGTTCGATGCGGTGAAGCTGTTCGTCAACGCGGCCCGCCGGGTGGAGCCGGGCTTCGCCGCCGCGGCCGAGCGTGCGGCCATCGTCGACATCTGCCGCCAGGTCGAGGGGATGCCGCTCGCGATCGAGCTGGCCGCGGCGTGGGTGCGCATGCTCTCGTGCCGGGCCATCGCCGAGGAGCTGCGCCAGGGCACCGAGCTGCTGCAGGCGGCCGACGCGCGCCACCCCCCGCGCCACGCCAGCATCGAGGCGGTGTTCGAGCACTCCTGGCGGCGGCTGGGCGTGGCCGAGCGGGAGGCGCTTTCTCGCCTGTCGGTCTTCCACGGCGGCTTCTCGATCGAGGCCGCGCGGGCAGTCGCCGGGGCCCGGCTGCCCGTGCTGGGTGCCCTGGCCGACAAGTCCCTGCTCGCCAAGGATGCCGCCCGCATGCACCTGCATCCTCTCGTGCAGCAGCTCTCGGCCCTGAGGCTGGACGAAAGCGGGGCGCGCGAGGCGACGGAGGCGGCGCATGCCGACCATTTCGACCGCTGGCTTCAGCAGCTGGCGCCGGCGAGCGAGAACGGTGATCGCGAGGCCCTGCAGGCGATCGACATCGACTTCGAGAACTGCCGGCGCGCCTTCCAGTTCTCCGTCGCCCACGGCCAGGCCGGCGGCCTGCTGCAGGGCCTGCCGGCGCTTCACCACTACTTCGAGCACCGCGCCCGCTTCGAGGAGGGGCTGGCGCTGTTCAGGCAGGCCTGCGAGTCGCCGCTCGCGGCGTCCGACAACGGGCTTCGCATGCAGCTGCTGAGCGAGCTGGCGCTGATGCAGCTGCGCCTTGCCCGCTACCCGGAGGCGGAGGCGACCGCCTCGCGCGCGCTGGCCGTGAAGATCCCTGGCGCATCGAGCCAGGCGCGTTTCCAGGCGCTCGCGGTGCTCGGGGGCTGTGCGGTGTTCACCGGCCGGCCGGCCGAGGCCCGCAACGCGTACCGGCAAGCCCTGGAGCTTGCGCAGGCAGGCGAACGGGCCCACGACATCGCGTCGACACTCGACAACCTCGCCATCTGCGAGAAGCGGCTGGGCCACTACGAAGAAGCGCTCAGGCTGACGCTCGAAGCGCTGGCGCAGCATCGGCGCCATGGCGACAGCGCGCGCCTGGCGGTGTGCCTGAACAACCTCGGCTCGATGTTCACCTTCATGGACGACGACGAGGCCGCGCTGGTCTACCTGCGCGAGGCCCTGGAGCTGAGCGAGCGCCACGGGCTCGTCAGCACGCACGCCTTCGTGCTGGCCAACCTGACCGACGTGGCGCTGAAGTCCGGGGACGACGACGCTGCCCGCCAGCATGCCGAGCGGGCGACCGGCCTGGCCGAGGGCTGCGGCCTGATGCCGCTGGCCGGCTGGCTGAAGGTGCAGCTGGCACGGCTCGCGGCCCGGCGCGGCGAGCTCGATCTCGCGCGATCGCTGCTGGCCGAGAGCGTGGATCTGGCGCTCACGCTCGGCGCACAACTCGTCAAGCACGCCGCCCTGCTCGGCCTGGCCGAGCTGCTCGAGGCCCAGGGCGATGCCGCGGCCGCCAGGCGGGTGCTGGCATTCGCCGCCGGCGATGAATCGCTGAGCGCGCAGGAGCGGGACGAGCTGCGCGCTGCCTGGGCCCGGCGCGTGTCGCCGGACTCGGTCGATCCACCCTGGCCGGACATCGGGCTGGGCGAGCTCCTGCAGCGCATCGTCGTCGAGCGAGACCTCGCGTATGCGCCGCTGCGGGCGGCGCTGGCCGGGCCACCTGCGTAGCGTCCGGGAGCTTGCCGGCGGCCGGTGGAACGCACGTGCAACGCCGCGTTCCGCACAGTGCATCCCCACCGAAGGACGCACCATGACCGCCATCTCGAACCACCCGACCACTTCCGCACGGCCCACGGTCGTGCTCCTGCACTCGAGCGCCGCCTCCGCCAGACAGTGGGACGGCCTGGCCGGTGCCCTGCGATCCGACTTCGAAGTGCACGCCATCGACCTGCACGGCCACGGCGCCCGCCCGGCCTGGCATGACGAGCGGCCGATGACCCTGGACGACGAGGCGCAGCTGGTGCTGCCGATCCTGGAACGCGCCGGCCAGGCGCACCTGATCGGCCATTCGTACGGCGGTGCCATCGCCTTGCACCTGGCGATGAAGCGGCCCGGGCTGGTGGGCAGCGTCGCGGTCTACGAGCCGGTGCTGTTCGGCCTGATGAAGGTGGACGCCGCGGGCGTCGCGGCACGAGAAGCCTTCGACCTGGCGGCCCGGATGCGCCTGCTCGTCGCGGCCGGCGACAGCACGGCGGCCGCCGGAGCCTTCGTCGACTACTGGGCCGGCGGCAGCGCCTGGAGCCGGATGGCACCGCAGCAGCAACGCTCGGTCGTCTCGCGCATGGCGACGGTGGTGCAGCACTTCGACGCGTTGTACGGCGAGCCGCCGCCCGTCGAACAGCTGGCGCGCCTGCCGATGCCGGTGCTGTGCCTGACCGGCACGCGCAGCACCGCCGCGGCCCGTCGCATCGGTGAACTGCTGCGCGAGCTGCTCCCCGGCCAGCAGCACGAGGCGATCGACGGGCTGACGCACATGGGGCCGATCACCCATCCAGCCGTCGTCAACGAGCGCCTGCTGCGCTTCCTCGGCGTGCGGATGCCCTGCCGAGAGCTGGCCGAAGCGGCCGGCTGAGGCGCGTGCCGGCCCCTGCACCGATCTCCAGCTGACCGCGGCGCGGGTTCAACCCGCGCCGAGTCCTTCCCCGACCGGTTCGTCCGGCGTCTTCACCCCCACCCGACTCAGGAGCATGACCATGAACCCCCAGACCACCCCCATCGACAACGGAGTCAACGTCGCGGCCCTGCTCGGCGCCCGCGAGGCGCTGAGCGCCCAGCCGGAAGCGGCCCGCTTCGGCTGGCGCGCGACCAGCGAATGGCAGCGCGGCACGCACACGCGCTCCACTGTCGACGGCTTCTTCGGCCTCGGCGCCGAGCAGAAGCACCGCCAGTCGTTCCAGTTCGACTCCGACCACCCGGAGATCTTCGCCTCCGAGGACAAGGGCGCGACGCCGGTCGAGTTCGTGCTCGTCGGCCTGGCCGGCTGCCTGTCCGCCGGCATCGCCGCGGTCGCCCAGCATCGCAAGATCCAGCTGCGTTCGGTCAAGGCGACGCTCGAGGCCGGCATGGACATCCAGGGCATCCTCGGCATCGACGCGAACGTGCGCAACGGCTTCGACGGCATCAAGGTGCACTACGAGATCGACGCCGACGCGACGGCCGACCAGATCGCCGCGCTGGTCGCTCAATCGCAGAAGCGCTCGGCGGTGTTCGACATCCTCACCAACCCGACCGACGTCACGGTCACCTCGAAGAAGGCCTGAACGTGCGCCGCACCGACGTCGTCGTCATCGGCGCCGGCCACAGCGGCCTCGCGATGAGCCACGTGCTGGCGCGGCGCGGCATCGAGCACGTGTTGCTCGAACGCGGCGAGGTCGCGAACGCCTGGCGGACCGAGCGCTGGGATTCGCTGCGGCTGCTGACACCGAACTGGATGACGCGCCTGCCCGGCAGCGGCTACGACGGCCACGATGCCGACGGCTACATGGATGCCCGCGAGGTCGCCGGCTTCATCTCGGCGTACGCGGCCCGGTCGGCGGCGCCGGTGCGCACGCACACCCGGGTGACCGAGGTGCGCGCGGACGGCCAGGGCTACCGGGTCGTCACCGATCGCGGGGACTGGCGCTGCCGCGTCGTCGTGCTTGCGAGCGGCGCGTTCGGCCGGGCCGTCGTGCCGCGACTGGCGGATGCGCTGCCGGCCGAGGTCGAGCAGTGGACCGCGCAGCGCTACCGCCGGCCTTCTCAGCTGGCCGACGGCGGCGTGCTGGTGGTCGGCGGCTCGGCCACCGGCGTGCAGCTTGCGCAGGAGATCCAGCGCAGCGGCCGGCCGGTGACCCTGGCGGTCGGCGAGCACGTGCGCCTGCCCCGCCTTTACCGTGGCCGCGACATTCAGTGGTGGATGCTGGAGTCCGGCGTGCTCGACCAGCGGATCGAGGAAGTGGACGAGCCCGAACGCGCACGCCGCGTGCCTTCGCCGCAGCTCGCGGGCTCGCCGGAGCGAGCCACGCTCGACCTCAACGCGCTGCAGGGCCAAGGCGTCGAGGTGGTCGGCCGGCTGGTGGGCGTGCGGGACGGGCAGGCGCAGTTCTCCGGCTCGCTGCGCAACGTCTGCGCCCTCGCGGACCTGAAGATGAACCGCCTGCTCGACGCCATCGACCGATGGGCGCACGACGCCGGCCTCGACGGCGCTGCCGGTCCCGCACGGCGGTTCGAACCCACGCAGGTCGCCGCCAGGCCGCGGCTCGGCCTGGACCTGGGCCGCGACGTCCGCAGCGTCGTCTGGGCCACCGGATCGCGGCCCGACTTTTCCTGGCTCCGCCTGCCGGTCTTCGGCCGCGACGGCGGCTTGCGCCACGACCGTGGCGTCGTCGATGCCCCCGGCCTCTACGTGCTGGGCCTGCCCTACCTGCGCCGCCGCAAGTCGAGCTTCATCCACGGGGCCGAGGACGACGTGCGCGAACTCGGCGAGCATCTCGCGGCCTACCTGGCGCGCAGCGTGCGAAGCACCCCGGCGCGCGTCGAGGCCCCGGCCGCCCAGGCGTGAGGCCCGGCGCTCGACGACTCACCAAGGTGCGGCCATGCGCTCGATGGCGGCGATGACCTTGGCGGCCATGGAGGCCTGGTCGGCCCGGGAGGGATGCCAGTCGCAGGCTTCGAGCTGCAGCGCGCCCAGGGCCAGCCAGTCCACGGCAACGCCGGCGGCCCTCAAGCTCGACTGCACCCGGCCGACCGCTCGTTCGGCTGCGCCGGCGCCCGCGTCGGTGGCGAGCAGGAGGAACCGGGCCGAAGGAAGGCGCCGGTGCAATCCCTTCACGAAGTCGACGTAGCGTGCCTCGAAGGCGGCCGACAAGGCGGCCCCGTCCCGCCAGGGCTCGCCGGCGGCCACTGGTGTCGAGAAGTCGTTGGTGCCGAGTCCGATCACGATGACCTGCGGCGACCATCCGGCGTCGACCGGCTCCGGTGCGGGCGCGGGCAGGCTCGGCAGCAGGTGTGCGTAGGCCTCGGGCAGAGTCGGTCCGGGCGAGTTGGCAAAGTTGCGAACCATGCCGCGGCCGGAGATGGCCATCACCCGGTAGTCGGCGCCGAAATGCCGCGCCACCTGCGGGCCGAAGGCCAGCGAGTTGTCGGTGGTCCGCCAGAGCTCTTCGGCGGTGCACGTTCTCGACGCCGACGCGGCGCCGTAGCCGACGGTGTAGGAATCGCCGATGAACTCGATCGAGCGCTTTCGCGCCGGGGGTGCCGGCCGCGCGTTGGAGCCGGAGGGCACGGCGAATCCGCCAAAGGACTGGATGCCTGCCTGGTTCTCGTTGACGAAGTCCACGCGGACCGTGTGATCGCCCGGCGAAAGGCCCTCGATGCCGAGCATCCGCTTCCCGGGGGCGAGCAGGTCGGCCACCTCCACGCCGTCCACCGACACGCGGGCATGCACGGGGCCGGTGCCCAGGTCGACGTAGACCCTGGCCCCCTCGAACCGCGATTCGAAGTAGGTGCCCGGCCATTGGTGGTCCCAGCGTCGCCCGCCCTGCGAGGCATCGACCCTCGCGACGGTCCGGACGGCGAGGACCTGGCTGCGGGCCGGCCATTCGTCGAGGCTGTGAAGCCGGGCTGGGGAGGACGCGGCGGCGGCCAGGATCGGGGTCAGGCTCATCAGTGACAGCAGCAGGGATTTCACGCGCGGCGAAGGGCAGGCGATGACTGGGAAGGACGGGATTCTGGAGCAGATCGCGAGGCGCGCGACGCCCGGCCAGGCCCGGCAGCTTGCTCGATGTAAAGAATCTTCGCCCCAGGCAATCGGGCTCGCGGGTTGCTGCGAAACCATGCAAGCTGTTGGATGCGGCAGGACGAGCCCATGCCTTCGGGCGTCCTGGCCAGCCCATACCAACAAGGAGCCCCATGGAAAAAGACCCGGGACCCGGCGGAGCGGGTGAACCGGCCGCCCCTTCCCTGTCTCGCCGACCGCCCCGCCACCGCTGGCTGGCCATTGCGCTGGCCCTGGTCTTCATGGCCGCGCTCGGGCTGCTGGCCTGGAAGCTGACCCATCCGGAAACCGCCGGCACGCCCGGGGCCTCCGGACCGCCGGGCCCGGCGGCTCGCGGCGGCCGCGCAGGCCGGGGCGCACCGCCGACCACGGTCGGCGTGGCCACCGCCGAAAGGTCCGACATCCCGCTGTGGCTCGATGCCCTGGGCACCGTCACGCCTTCGGCCACGGTGACCGTGCGCACGCAGGTCAGCGGCGTGCTGAAGGAGATCCTCTTCAAGGAAGGGCAGATGGCCCGGAAGGGGCAGCTGCTCGCCATCGTCGACCCACGGCCCTTCGAGCTGGCGCTGATGCAGGCGAACGGCCAGCGCGTGCGCGACGAGGCGCAGCTCGAAGCGGCCAGGGTCACGCTCCAGCGCTACCAGACGCTGCTCTCGCAGGATTCGATCGCCCGGCAGGACGTGGACACGCAGGCCGCGCTGGTCAAGCAGCTCGAAGGCACGGTCATCACGGACAAGGCCGCCGAGGGCACGGCGCGGCTGAACCTGGCCAACACGCGCATCGTGGCGCCGGTGGCCGGCAGGCTGGGGCTCAGGGTGGTGGACGTGGGCAACCTGGTTTCGTCGAGCGACACCGGCGGCATCGCGGTCATCACCACGCTGGCTCCCATCGACGTGGAGTTCGCGGTGCCGCAGGATCGCCTGCCGGACCTGCAGCGCCGCGTGGCCCAGGGCGCCACGCTGCCGGTCACGGCCTACGACCGCACCCGGGTGACCGAGCTCGACCAGGGTCGCTTCTGGTCGCTGAACAACCAGGTGGACACCCAGACCGGCACGGTGCGGGCCAAGGCGCGCTTCGAGAACAAGGGCGGCACGCTCTTTCCCAGCCAGTTCGTCAACGTCCGCGTGCTGCTCGACACGCTGCAGGGCGCGGTGGTGGTGCCCCTGACGGCCCTGCGCCATGGGCCGCAGGGCGACTTCGTCTACGTGCTGCGCGAGGACCGAACGGTCACGCTGAGGCCGGTGACGGCCGGGCCTTCGACGGCCGAGAAGGTTGCCATGGCCAAGGGCCTGGAGCCCGGCGAACGCGTCATCACCGAGGGCGGAGATCGCCTGAAGGAAGGGGCGCGGGTGATGCTGCCGGGCGATGCGGCGTCCGCGCCGGGCGGCAGGGCCTCGGGTGCGCGTGGCGGGCGCGAGCGCGGCGCTCCGGATGCCGCCGACGGCGCGAGCCGCCCGCGGCGCCGCCGCGCGAGCGAAGCCGCCGCCTCATGAGTCCTTCACGGCCCTTCATCCTGCGGCCGGTCGCCACCGCGCTGCTGATGGTGGCCATCGTGCTGGCCGGCCTGGTGGCGTTCAGGTTCCTGCCGCTGTCGGCGCTGCCGCAGGTCGACTACCCGACGATCCAGGTGCAGACGCTGTACCCCGGCGCCAGCCCGGAGGTGATGGGCCGCACGGTCACGGCGCCGCTGGAGAAGCAGTTCGGCCAGATGTCCGGCCTGCAGCGCATCGCCTCCACCAGCGCCTCCGGCGTCTCGATGATCACGCTGCAGTTCACGCTCGGCGTCTCGCTCGACGTGGCCGAGCAGGAGGTCCAGGCCGCCATCAACGCGGCCAACGCGACGCTGCCGCAGGACCTCCCTTCCCCACCGGTCTACGCCAAGGTCAACCCGGCCGATGCGCCGGTGCTGACGCTCGCCGCGAGCTCCGAGACGCTGACGCTTCCCGAGGTGCAGAACCTGGTGAACACGCGCCTCGCGCAGAAGATCAGCCAGGTCAGCGGCGTGGGCCTGGTCTCGCTCGCCGGCGGGCAGCGCCCGGCCGTGCGCATCCAGGCCGATACCCAGGCGCTGGCCTCCCAGGGGATCGATCTGGCGACCCTGCGCACGGCGATCACCAACGCCAACGCCAACAGCGCCAAGGGCAGCTTCGATGGCGCGACCCGCTCCTACACCATCAACGCCAACGACCAGCTGCTGACGGTCGACGACTACAAGAGCCTGATCGTCGCCTGGCGAAACGGCGCGCCGGTGCGGCTGGCGGACGTGGCGCAGGTGGTGGACAGCGCCGAGAACGTCAAGCTGGGCGCCTGGGCGGACGGCACCGCCGCGGTCATCGTCAACGTCCAGCGCCAGCCGGGCGCCAACGTGATCCAGACGGTCGACGCGATCAAGGCGCGGCTGCCGGACCTGACCGCCTCGCTGCCGGCCAACGTGCACGTGCAGGTGCTGTCGGACCGGACCAACGGCATCCGCGCCTCGGTCGAGCACGTCGAGATCGAGCTGGTGCTGGCCGTGGCGATGGTCGTGCTGGTGATCTTCTTCTTCCTGCACAGCGTGCGCGCCACGCTCATCGCCAGCCTGGCGGTGCCCATCTCTCTCATCGGCACCTGCGGGCTGATGTACCTGCTGGGCTACAGCCTCAACAACCTGAGCCTGATGGC
>CAMLGG010000039.1 GCA_946479475.1 uncultured Ideonella sp.
ATCGCTCGCCGAAGTGCCGCAGCGATTCGGCGATGGCCGGCACGCTGACGGTGTCAATGCCCACGAGCACGCCCGCCGCGCCGCTTGGCAGGGCGAGCGCGAGTTGGTCGGCGAGGTCGTGTGCTTGCGGCATGTCAGGTCGATTGCCGCAAATCATAGCGGCGGCTTCCCGCCGACCGCAGCGCCCGCGGGCATAGTTCACGCCCGCGGCGGCCCGCCCCCCTCGGTTCTGGGGGGAGCGACAGCTTCCTGCGGCGCAGCGGCGAGGCGCGTGACGAACCGGCGCAGCGCCCGCCAGACCACCAGCGGCATCTCGTGGCCGCCCTCGAAGGGCAGCCAGGTCACCTGCGCGCCGCCCGCCTGCAGCACTTCGCGCAGGCGCTCGCCGGCGCCGAAGGAGAGGTCACCGTCGTGCCGGCCATGCGTCACGAGCGCCGGCAGGCGGCGCAGGCGGTCGAGGTGGGGCTGCCACTCGTCCAGCGCGATGCAGGTCGACGAAAGCAACGCCAGGCCGGCGATGTCGTCGCGGCGTTCGTCCTGCGTGAGCAGGTGGTCCATCAGCAGCATGCCGCCCTGGGAGTAGCCCACGAGGACCAACCGGGCGCCGGGGTGCTCGCGGCGGGCCTGGGCGAGCGTGGCCGCGAGCACCGCCCGCGCGGCCGGTCTCTCGCGCGGATGCCTGTCGAACAGGTCGCTCGGCCCCTCGGCCAGGCGGGCCGCCCGGTGCGCGGCATCCACGGCCCACCACGACCGGCTGCCGTCCGGCTCCTGCACCGGCCCCTGCGGAATGAAGACCGGCAGGCCCAGCCCGAGCGCATCGACCATCGGCTGAAGGACCTCGGGCTTCATCGTCAAGCCATGAAGGAAGATCAAGACCAAGCAATTCTGGGGATGCGGCACGGCACGGATTCCGATGGGGCTATGCGACACTTTGTCGCAGCCCGGCCGCCCAAGATAACGCGAAAGAAGCGCCCGGCACCCTCCCTCCACGGACGACCGCCACCATGAGCCAGACTGCCCCCAGTTTCGCGACGCTGCACGAGGCCGTGCGCCGCATCACCCAGGATGTCGCCGCCAAGCATGCCGACGACGTGGACGCCAAGGCGCGCTTCCCCCACGAGACGGTGGCGGCGCTGCGAGAGGCCAAGGTCCTGTCGGCCCTGGTGCCGAAGGAGCAGGGCGGCAGCGGCCTGGGCATGCGCGAGGCCGGCACGCTGGTCAGCACGCTGTCCCAGGCCTGCGGCTCCAGCGCCATGGTGCTGGCCATGCACTACATCCAGCTGGCCTGCGTGGCGCGCCACCACGGCGGCAACGCCTTCCTGCTGCAGTTCCTGCGCGAGATGGTGGAGCAGCAATGGGTGATGGCCTCGATCACCTCCGAGGTGGGCACCTTCGGCGACACCCGCTCCAGCATCTGCGCGGTGCAGGTCGAGGGCGAGCGCTTCACGCTGGCGAAGGAAGCCACGACGGGCTCGTACTGCGCGCATTCCGACGTGATCCTCGTCACCGCGCGCCGCGCCGCCGATGCGGGCGCGAGCGACCAGGTGCTGGTGATGGTCCGTGAAGGCGACTTCACGCTCGAGCAGACGACCACCTGGGACACGATGGGCATGCGCGGCACCGTGAGCCCGGGCTTCAAGCTCGCCTCCAGCGGCCCGGCCCAGCAGATCCTGCCGGTGCCCTTCGGCGACATCGCGGCGCAGACCATGGTGCCCTACTCGCACATCCTGTGGTCCTCGCTGTGGTGGGGCATCGCGGCCGGCGCGCACGGCAAGGCGGCGAACTACGTTCGCGGCGTCGCCCGCAAGAACCCCGGGACCACGCCGCCGACCGCCGTCGCGCTGGCCGAGCTCACCGTGCAGCTGCAGACGATGCGCCACCACTGGCAGGCGCTGGCGGACGAGTTCGATGATTTCGTCGCCGCCGGCACCGATGCGACCGAGCTCGCGAAGATCGGCTGGGCGCTCAAGATGAACAGCCTGAAGACCGCCTGCTCCGAGGCCGCGCCGCGCATCGTGCACGGCGCGCTGCAGATCGTGGGCATCCTCGGCTACAAGAACGACAGCCCCTTCGCCATGGGGCGTGCCTACCGCGACGCGCTGTCGGCGTCGCTCATGATCTCCAACGACCGCATCGCGGCCAAGAGCGCGTCGATGCTGCTGGTCTTCAAGGACGAATGACGCGCATGAGCAAGACCTACGACATCGAGGGCTTCAATGCCGAGCTGATCGCCGCGGGGCTGATCGTGCCGACGACGATCAAGGGCGGCTACGGGCGCGGCCCGGTGTTCGAGGACATCCTCGAGCGCTTCGACGCCCTGGTGATGCGCCTGGCCGCCGGCGACGGCGCCGAGCAGGTCACCTTCCCGCCCATCGTGGCGCGGCAGATGATCGAGAAGCTAGGCTACCTCGACAACTTTCCGCAGCTGGCCGGCAGCGTGCACAGCTTCTTCGGCAACGAGGCGAAGGCGCGCGAACTGTCGGAGCGGGTCGCCAATGGCGAGCGCTGGGAGGACCTGCTCGACATCACCGAGATCATGCTGCTGCCCGCGGCGTGCTACCCCGTCTATCCGACTTTCAGCGGCCTGCTGCCCGAGGGCGGCCGCCTGGTGACGGTGAAGAACTGGTGCTACCGCCACGAGCCCTCCGACGAGCCCACGCGGCTGCAGTCCTTCCGCATGCGCGAGTTCATCCGGGTCGGCGCGCCGGAAGCGGTCGAGACCTGGCGCGACGGCTGGCGCGACCGCGCCTTCGCGTTCCTCCAGGGCCTGGGCTTGCCGGTGCAGAGCGACGTCGCCAACGACCCGTTCTTCGGCCGCGTGGGCAAGATGATGGCCACCAGCCAGCGCGAGCAGCGGCTGAAGTTCGAGATCATGGTGCCGGTGATCTCGCTCGAGAAGCCGACGGCGATCTGCTCCTTCAACTGGCACCAGGAGCATTTCACCGGCAAGTACGGCATCCGCCAGAAGGGCGGCGAGGTCGCCCACACCGCCTGCCTCGGCTTCGGACTGGAGCGTTGCACCCTCGCCCTGCTCAAGACGCACGGGCTGGATCCCAAACAATGGCCGGCCGAGGTGCGGGCCCAACTCTGGCCATGAAGCGATGGCCCTGAGCGACATCCGCCGCCGCGCGACCGCCCTGCCCGGCCTCGACCCGGCCACCTACCAGCGCCACGCCCTGCACGGCGAAGGCGTGCAGTGGACGGAGAAGAACTGCTACGTCGACCTGTGGATCGAGCTGGTGCACGCGCTGGGCTGCGACCCGCACGCGATGCTGGGCCACACGCTGCCGGTCGACTTCGAGGGCGACCAGTGGACCTTCTTCAAGCCCTCGCATGATCAGCTGCGCCGGCTCTACGGCATAGACGTGCAGGAGCTGACGATCTGGCGCCCGCTGGCCGACCATGCGCTGGAGCACCTGTCCGCCGGCAAGCTGGTCAGCGTCGAGGCCGATTCGTTCTGGCTGCCGGACACCGCCGGCACCGACTACCGCCAGAAGCACACCAAGACGACGATCGTGCTGGCCGACGTCGATCTCGAGTCGCGCCGCCTGGTCTACTTCCACAACACCGGCTGCTTCGCGCTCGAAGGCGAGGATTTCGCCGAGACCTTCCGCCTGGACAAGCCCGAGGATCCGAGCTACCTGCCGCTGTTCGCCGAGGTGGTCCGCTCGGACAGGCGGGTCGTGCGGCCGGCAGCCGAGCTGCGAGCGATGGCGCGTGAAGACCTGGCCGAGCAGTACGCCCGGCGCCCTGCGAGCAACCCGGTGCGCCGCTTCGCCGAGGCCTTCGAGAAGGACCTTCCGCTCATGCGCGAGCGCGGGCTGGAGCACTACCACGCCTGGGCGTTCGCCAGCACGCGGCAGCTGGGCTCGGCCGCCGAGCTGACGGCCCGCTGGTTGCAGTGGCTGAGCGTGGGCTCGCCGAGCGCCGCCGAGCAAAGGGCGATCGAGGCCTTCGACCGCCTCTCCGCCGGCGCCAAGACCTTCATCCTGAAAGGCGCCCGGCTCGTCTCGTCGAGCAAGCCGGCCGACCTGGGCACGCTCTTCAGCGGCATGGTCGAGGCCTGGGACGAGGGCATGGAGGCCCTCGCCCACGTCGTCTAGAAGTGCAGCGCGACGACCTCGCTGACCCGGCCCGAGTCGCCGATCACGGGAATCGCGAGCACCGAGCGCAAGCCCACTTCCGCCGCCTCGGCCTGCGCCGGTAGCGCAGCACTGCCTGAGGCGGCCTGCGCAATGCCGGTAGTCCAGGCCACGCCTATGGGCCCGAGCGTGTCTGCCGGCCGTGCACTGAATCCATTGGGCGTGAGCCGGCCCTGGGCCTCGCTGAAGCCGAAGGCACGCTGCAGGCGGGGCGCATCGCCATCTTCCGGCAGCCAGCTTTCCACCCGGCGGGCGATCGGTGTGCCGGCCGAGGACAGCAGGCTCAGCACCCACGCTTCGCGGCCGGGAACGCTGCAGGGCAGCGCCAGGGCGCGGAGGATGCCGGCGTTGGCGGCCACCTGGGCCCGCACGAAGCGGGAGGAGGCGCCGACGTTGTCCAGGAAGACAGCGGATTCGCGCTGCCAGGCCAGGCCGGGCGCACCCGCGCCACGCGCAAGCGAGCCGTCGCGGCTGAGCGATTCCACTTCCGGCGATGTCGAGCCGAAGTAGCCGTCGGCCAGGCTGAGATCCCCCGTCACCCGCGGATCGTTGCGCCACAGCTCCACCGCCCCGACGTGCGCCGCGCTGTCGCCGCACAGCAGAACGACGACCGAGGTGAGCGCCAGCCCGCTGAAGATCGGCCAGGCGACCGCGCAGTTCAGGCCGGCCGCGCGCGCGGCCGCGGTGCGGCGGAAGTACGAGCCCTCGAAGCCGCGCAGCAGGATGGGTCGCGCCTCTTCCCAGGCATGGCCCGGCAAGCCCTCGGCGCGGCCGAAGCACAGGGTGCGGCTGATCGCGCCGAAGGCCGGCGCTTCGTCGAAGAGGCCGCCGGCCAGCTCCAGCAGGTTGCCGTCCGCACTCGGCACCCAGACTTCCGCGACTCGGATGAAGGTCTTGCCCATGGGCCCGGAATAGCACCTTCCGGGCCAGCGCTCAGTCGCGCGTCAGAGATCCAGCACCAGCCGCGCTGACTTCGAGCGCGAGCAGCAGGGCGTGAACTGGTCGTTGGCCGCGTGCTCCTCGGGCGTGAAGTACAGGTCGCGGTGGTCCGGCGTGCCGGAGAGCACCCGCGTGATGCAGGTGCCGCACACCCCTTGTTCGCACGAGGTCTGGACGTCCACGCCGGCCTCGGCCAGCGCCTGCACCACGGTCTTGCCCGCAGGCACCAGGACGACGCGCCCCGAGCTCGCGATCTGCACCTCGAAGGCATCGCCCTCGCTGGCCGGCGCGGGCTCGGCGGCAAAGTACTCGCAGTGCAGTTTCGCCTCGGGCCAGCCTTTCTCGCGCGCAGTGTTCAACACCGCGTCCATGAAGCCCTTGGGGCCGCAGACGTAGAGGTGCTCGCCCTCGCCCGGCGTGGCCAGCCGGCCGGCGATGTCGAAGCGCTGTTCGGCCGGGCCGTCGTCGAAGTGGAACTGCGCCTTGGAGGCGAACGGCGCCTGGGCGATTCGATCGTGGAAGGCCATGCGCTCGCGCGACCGGGTGCAGTAGTGCAGCTCGAACTCCGCGCCGGTGGCGGCCAGGCGCTCGGCCATGCACAGGATGGGCGTGACGCCGATGCCGCCGGCGAGCAGCAGATGCCTCTTCGCCTCGTGGGCCAGCGCGAAGTGGTTCTTCGGCGTGCTGATCGAGAGCACGTCGCCGACCTTCACCTTCTCGTGCATCGCCTCGGAGCCGCCGCGGCTCGAGGGCTCGCGCAGCACCGCGATCAGGTAGCGGTGCGTCTCGGTCGGGTCGTTGCAGAGCGAGTACTGCCGCGTGTGCCCGCCCACCGTCACGTCGATGTGCGAGCCGGCGGAAAATGAGGGCAGCGGCCGCCCGTCGACCGCGACCAGCTCGAAGCTGCAGATGCCCTCGGCCTCGACCGTGCGGGCGGACACTCGTACGTCGATCACGCAGCCACCTCCACAGCCACACCCTGCTCGGCGGCGAGCAGCCTCTCGATCACCTTGCGCGACTGCACGCCCCCCGCATCGATGTTGAGCTTGAGCAGCGGCCGGTCGGGCCAGGCGAGCAGGTTCTTCTGCTGCTGCTCGAGCATCTGCAGGTCCTCGGCGAATATCTTGCCCTGGCCCTCGCGGATGGTGGCGGTCAGCGCCGCGTCCTGCGGCTGGAAGTTGCGCGCCATGCCCCAGAAGTACCACATCGAGGTCTCGGTCTCGGGCGTGATGAAGTCGACCACGATGCTGGAGGCCTTCACGCTGGGATCGGCCTCGTAGCCGCCCCGGCCGGCCAGCGCCACGCCCACCTCGATCAGCACGTGGCTCGGCGGCGTGAAGTGGCAGATCTGCCAGCGGTCCACCGGCTGGTCGTCGGGCAGGCCGTTGCCCCTCAGCGCCATCCGCCAGAACGGCGGCGCCATGATGTTGTCCATGAAGCGGCTGGTGATCACGTGGTCGCCTTCGACCCTGGTGCTGACCGGCGACTCGTCGATCTCCTTCTGGCCGATGCTGGTGGAGTGCACGTAGGTCTCGTGCGTGAGGTCCATCAGGTTGTCGACCATGAGGCGGTAGTCGCAGGCGATGTGGTACAGGCCGCCGCCGTAGGCCCAGGCGGGGTTGTCGGCCCAGGGCAGGTGGTGGATGGTGGCCGGATCGGCCTGGGCCGGATCGCCCGGCCAGACCCAGACGAAGCCGTGGCGCTCGACGACCGGATAGCTGCGGATGGCCGGGAAGCCGCGCACCCGCTGCCCGGGCATCGCGACCGTCTTGCCGTCGCAGCCCATCTCCAGGCCGTGGTAGCCGCACACCAGCTTGCCCTCGCAGACGCGCCCGAGCGACAGCGGCGCGCCGCGGTGGGGGCAGAAGTCCTCCAGCGCCGCCACCCGGCCCTCGGGGCCGCGGTAGAACACGATCGATTCGTTGCAGATGCGTCGGCCGAGCGGCTTGCCCTCGATCTCGTCGGGCGTGCAGGCCACGTACCAGGCGTTCTTCGGGAACATCGGAGTCTCCTGTGGTCGTCTTGGCTTCAAATTGGATCCAATTATGGGTCTCAATTGCCATTCAATGCCAGAATAGCGGCTATATTGGATCCAGCATAGCATCATGGCCGACACCACTCCGGACAGCGGCAGCGTCGTCGCCCGCCTGCGCCGGCTGATCGACGAGGGCCGGTATCCGGCCGGCACCCGCCTGGCCGAGATTCCGGTGGCCGAGGCGCTCGGGGTCTCGCGCACGCCGGTGCGCCTGGCGTTCCGCACGCTCGCGCAGGAGGGCCTGTTGCAGCCGCACGGCAAGCGCGGCTTCGTGGTGAGGGAGTTCTCGGAGGCCGACGTGCAATGCGCGGTGGAGGTGCGCGGCGCCCTCGAAGGCCTGGCCGCGCGGCGCCTGGCGGAGCGGGGGCTGCCGCCGGAAGTCGAAGCTGCCTTGCTGCAATGCCTGGCCGACGGCGAACGCGTGCTGGCCAAGGGGCATCTCGAGGAGGAGGACGTGGGCGCCTGGGGCGAGCTGAACCATCGCTTCCACACGGCCATCGTCGGCGCGGCGGGCAGCCCGGTGATCGCCGACGCCATCGCACGCAACGACCACCTGCCCTTCGCCTCGGCAGACTCGATCACGCTCGACCTATCAGCCCTGGACCGCGAGTACCGCAAGCTGCAGCTGGCCCAGGCGCACCACCAGCTGGTGGTGGAGGCCCTGCAGCGTCGCGAATCGGCCCGGGTCGAGATGCTGATGCGCGAGCACGCCTACATCGGCCTGCGTTACGGGCAGTTGTTCGGCGACTTGAACACGAGCCCCTACGCCGCCTCCGGCGTCGGTCCCCCGACGGGATCAGCCGGCCGGACCCTATGATCGGCGCATGGCATCCACCAGCCACAAGACCGGTGCCTTCGCCGAACTCTCGCGCGCGGCCGCCCGCTGGCTGCTGGGCTGGTGGCGCATCGTCCACCTCGGCGCGGTCCTGATCGTCTTCTCGCTGTCGCCCGCCAGCTACGACGAGGCCCAGCGGGCCGCCGTCGCCCGCCATGCCTACCAGGGCACGGCGCCGGCGCTCGCGTGGTTCACCGTGTCGTCCGCCCTGCTCAGCCTCATCGTGATCCGCATCGTGCTGGTCACGGCGGTGAGCTACGGCCTTTCGCAGTACGCGCTGGAGATGATGGTGCGCGTGCTGGTGCTCGAGCTCATCCCGCTGGCGGCCGCGCTGTTCGCGGCGCTGCGCTGCACCTTGCCCCAGGCCGCCGAGGTCGCAGTCCTGCGCGCCCAGGGCGAGTGGGACAGGCAGGTGGCGCAAGGCCAGGACCCGGTGCGCCGCGAGGTGATGCCGCGCGTCGTGGCGGGCGTGTTCTCGGTGTGCCTGCTGGCCGCAGTGAGCTGCGGGCTCACGCTGCTGCTGGCCTACCTCTCGGTGTACGGCTTTCGCACCAACGGCTTCGCGGCCTACACCCGCACCGTGGGCCACGTGTTCGATCCGGGCGTGGCGATGATCTTCACCTTGAAGATCCTCTTCTTCGCGCTGGCGGTGGCCCTGATCCCGGTCGCTTCGGTGCTGTACGACCGCCCGAATCCGCGTGCCGGAACGAGCACCGAGCTGCAGGGCCTGGTGAGAATGTTCTTCGTGCTGCTGCTGATCGAAGGCGCAGCGCTTGTCGGCAACTACTACTGACCCCCGGCTTGAGATGACGAACGAAGAGCATCCGCTCGCGCCGCCTGCACCTTCAGCCGTGCCCCCCGTGAGGAACGTGGAGGTCAAGGCACGCCTGCTGCTCCTGCTGCTCGTGGCGCTCATCTTCGGCGCGATCGGCTACCTCCTGTATGCCCGTGGCGCCTTCGAACGAACCCAGACCCTGGTGCTCGTGGCCGAGAACGCCGAAGGCGTGCGCGTCGGCATGGACCTGTCGTTCTCGGGCTTCCCCATCGGCCGCGTGCGCGGCCTGGCGCTCGGCGCGGATGGCAATGCACGGATCACCGTCGACGTCCCGGTCGACGAAGCCCACTGGCTGCGCACCAGCAGCGTGTTCACGCTCGTGCGCAGCGTCATCGGCGGTACCAGCCTGCATGCCTATACCGGCGTGCCGACCGACCCGCCACTGCCCGACAAGGCTGAGCGCAAGGTGCTGATCGGCGACACGGCCGCAGAGCTGCAGCGCGTCGTCACCGCGGCCAGCGAGCTGCTGCAGAACCTCAACCGCCTGACGGGCGAGGAGTCGCCGCTCGCCACCACGCTCGCGAACCTGCAGGCGACGACCGAGCGGCTCAAGGGCAAGTACGGCGCGCTAGGCGTGCTGATGGGCAGCGACGAGGAGGCGGCGCGCATAGGCCAGACGCTGGCCCGCACCAATGCGCTGCTTGCGCGGCTGGATGGCGTCGTCGAGCATGCCGACCAGCAGCTGTTCGGGCCGCAGGGTGTGTCGACCGATGCCCGCGCTGCGATCCGCCAGCTGGAGGCGCTGCTGCGGGATGCACGCGGCTCGCTGCAGCAGCTCGATGCCGTGCTGAAGGAGGCGGAAAGCGTGGCCCGCAATGCCAAGGTGGCGACCACCGACCTCGGCACGCTGCGGGCCGAGGTCGAATCCAGCCTGCGCAAGGTGCAGCGGCTGGTCGACGAGCTCAACAGCAAGTGGCCCTTCGCACGCGAATCCGAGGAGTTGAAGCTGCCATGACCTTGCGAAGCCTGAAGCTGCTCGCCTTGAGCGCGGCGATAGCCTCCTGCTCCAGCGGCCCGGCCCCGCCCGCCTGGCAGGCCGATGCCCGCCAGGCCATCGAGGACGCGCAGGCGGCCTATCTCGAAGGCGACTCGGCCGCCGAGGCCCGGCACTTCGCGCGGGCTCGCGGCGAGATCGCCCGGACCGGTCGTCCTGCCTTGATGGCCCGGGCAGAGTTGATGCGCTGTGCGGCGCATGCCGCCAGCCTCGTCTTCGAGCCTTGCACCGGCTACGAAGCGCTGGCTTCGGACGCCGAGCCGGCCGAGAAGGCCTATGCGGCCTGGCTCTCCGGAAAGGCCGGCACGCAGGAGCTGGCGCTGCTGCCCGAGAACCAGCGGCCGTTGGCAAGCGCCGGCAGCGATGCCGCCTCGGCCCTCGCGGCACTGCAGAAGGAGCCTCAGCCGCTGTCGCGCCTGCTGGCCGCGGCCTTGATGCTCCAGGCCGGGCGGGCCAGCCCCGCGATCGCCGCCCTGGCGGTGGACACCGCCTCGGAGCAGGGCTGGCGCCGCCCGCTGCTCGCGTGGCTGCAGGTGCAGCGCGAGCGCGCACGGCAGGCCGGCGACGAGGCCGAGGCCGCGCGGCTGCAGCGCAGGATCGACCTGGTCCTGGGACCGGCTGCTTCGGCACGTTGAGCGCGCATGACCTGCAAGGTCATCGCCAGCGCGAAGCCGCGCGGCCACACTGGGTCATCGTCAACCACCCCCAGGAGCCGGCCGTGTCCGCCGACCTCATGCTTCCCCTCGCCGTCGCCTTGCTCATCGGCATCCCGGCCTTCGGGTCGTGCATAGGCATTGGCCTGGCGACGATGAAGTTCCTCGAAGGCGCCGCGCGCCAGCCGGAGCTGATCCCGCAGCTGCAGACGCGCTACTTCCTCGGGGTCGGCGTGACCGACGGCGCCTTCATCATCGCCACCGGCATCGGCCTGTGGTTCGCCACCGCCAATCCGTTCAAGTGAGCTCGCGGGGCTGCAGCCCGGCCGCCTCGGCGATCAGCTCGATCGAGCGCCTGCGCGCGGCCGGGTCGAAGACCGCCGAGACGATCATCAGCTCGTCGGCCCGGGTCTCCTCGACGAAGCGCTGCAGGCCCGCCTTCACCGTCTGCGGCGAGCCGACGACGGAGCAGGCGAGCATGCCCTCGGCGTGGTGCCTTTCCTCCGGCGTCCAGTAGCGGTCGATGTCCTCGATCGGCGGCGGGAAGAGGCCGCGCCTGTTGCGGACCATGTTGGTGAAGGCCTGCTGCTGCGAGGTGAACAGATGCCGGGCCTGTTCATCCGTCTCGGCCGCGATCACGTTCAGGCCCACCATCGCATGCGGCTTCGCGCACTGAGCCGAGGGGCGGAAGGTGCTGCGGTAGACCTGCAGCGCGGATGGCAGCGCCTGCGGCGCGAAGTGGGAGGCGAAGGCATACGGCAGGCCGAGCGCGGCCCCGAGCTGCGCGCCATACAGGCTGGAGCCCAGGATCCAAAGCGGCACGCGCAGGCCCGCACCCGGCACCGCGCGGATCTTCTGCCCTTCCTGGGCCGGCTCGAAGAAGGCCTGCAGCTCCTGCACGTCCTGCGCGAATCGGTCGGCGGCGCGCGGGTCGCGCCGCAGCGCCAGCGTGGTCAGCGTGTCGGTGCCCGGGGCGCGCCCGAGGCCGAGGTCGATGCGGCCCGGGTAGAGCGACTCCAGCGTGCCGAACTGCTCGGCGATGACGAGGGGCGAATGGTTGGGCAGCATCACGCCGCCGGCGCCGACGCGTATCTGCGAAGTCCCCTGGGCCAGGTAGCCGATCACGACCGAGGTCGCGGCGCTCGCGATGCCGGTCATGTTGTGGTGCTCGGCGACCCAGTAGCGGGTGTAGCCGAGGCGGTCGGCGCTGCGGGCGAGTTCGAGGCTGCGATGCAGGGCTTCGGCCGCGGTGGATCCCAGCGTCACCGGGACCAGGTCGAGAAGGGAAAGAGGTGGCATGGCGGACAATGCTGCCCCAACCCTTCCAACCCCATCACTTCAGAGGATTCGATGAGCGAGACGCCAGCCGCCCAGCCCGCGCCGCCCCCGCTGCCCGACCGCCTTTCGGTCGAGCCGACCAGCCCGCACTACGTGCCGGCCATCTTCGAGCACGAAGTCGGCATCCGCTTCAACGGCAAGGAGCGCCACGACGTCGAGGAGTACTGCATCAGCGAAGGCTGGATCCGCGTGCCGGCCGGCAAGGCCAAGGACCGCAAGGGCAACCCGCTGATGATCAAGCTCAAGGGGCAGGTGGAGGCGTTCTACCGCTGAATGCCGCTCATCGAGGCCACAGACCCTGGGCCCTTCGACAGGCTCAGGGCGAACGGAATGGTGGGTGCCGACCGGAAGGCATGGTGGGTGCCGACCGAACGGGCTGGTTGGGGGCCGCAGTCTCCTCTTCGACCAGTTCAGCGTGAAGTGGACCAAGCGTCTTCCACCTCGGCGCGCAGCTCGTCCTCGCGGCCGCGGTAGCGC
This sequence comes from uncultured Ideonella sp., assembly GCA_946479475.1. Next base: position 12,249 of record CAMLGG010000039.1, read on the forward strand.
GGCGAGAAGTGGAAGGGCACGACCTTTTTCGCGTTCAGCCGCCGAGCGATCTCGCCGGCCTGGCGCGCGGTCAGGTGGTTCTTGCGCTGCGCGTGGTCACGGTCGGCGTCCAGGAAGACAGACTCGATGTAGAGCAGGTCCGCGTCCGATAGCAGCACCTCCAGCTGGGCGATGTTCGACTCGGTGAAGCGCAGGTCGGTCACGTAGCCGATGCGCCGGCCGGGCACCGTGTCCAGCACCACGGGGCGCAATTCCCCGACGCACCGCACTTCGCGGTGCGCGCCCCCGCGGTCCTGCCAGACCAGGTCGATGGGCGTGTCGTCCGATGCGCCTGCCAGCACGGCCGACTTGAGCTCGCGCAGCCAGGCGCCCGTGGCAAGGCCCATCTCGGCGATGCGCTCCGCGCGGACCCGCAACTGCGCCGTCTCCTCGATCGCGAAGGCAAGCACCGGCATCTCGTGGTCGACGATGCGCGCACGAACCTGGAACAGCGGGTCGGCCAGGAGCAGGTCGCTCGCTTCGGGTGCATCTTGCGGCGCGTCCTCGCGCACGAAGAGCCGCCTGCTGTCGAATCGGGCGCGCCGGCGGGAGCCGTCGACCTCCAGCGAGTGCGCCTCGATGACCATCGGCACCTCGTAGCGATGCACCACGTTCCACGTGTAGGCGCGCAGCTTGTGCTCGACCTGCTTGACGAAGCCCGGCCCGCCCCACAGCGCCCAGTGCGGCATCCGGCCCAGGCCCAGCGCGAGCAGGTGGTCGAAGCCCGCGAAGTGGTCCATGTGGGTGTGGCTGACGAACGCGTCAGTCACGCGGAGCAGCAGCCGCGGTGCGAGCGCGCCGATGCCGCCGAGGTCGAAAAGCAGCGCGCGGCGCTCGTCCCTCAGGTCGGCCACGAGACCGGGCTCGTTGGCCGTCGGGTCGACGAGGTGGAGATCGAGCGTCGTGCGCACAGGCAGCGCCGGGGGCTCAGGGTCGGGGCGGCTTCGGCGGGGGTGGCGGTGGCGGTGGGCGTGGCCGGACGAAAGCGCGCCAGACCGTGAACTCCACTTCCTCGCTGGTCGCGAGTTCGCGGTCCTGATCATCGAGCAGGACCACCCGCAGGCGATGGACGCCGCGCGGCACGTCCTCGAGCTGGAAGGCCGGCGCTTCCTGCACGGGCCCCAGCGGCTCGCCATCCACCATGGGCTGCAGGCGGGCGCCGGGAGGAAGGTCTGCCACGACCACGCCGACGAGGCCCTGGTTGTCATGGATGACCTGCCCCGGCTGCGGCGCCGCGATGTGCAGCGAGGCCGCGAGCGCGCCGCTGCCGGCCAGCAGGCCGGCAGCGAGCAGGCAGGCCAGGCGCTTCATGGCGCCCCTCCCGCTGTCAGTGGAAGAAGAAGTAGATCAGCACCAGCACGATGGCCGGGACACCCAGTAGCCAGGCGAGGAAGTACTTGCCCATGGTCCGCTCCGTTGGTTTGACGATGAGCCAAAGCGTAGGAGCGGACGCGGGCGCAAGGTGGCGGCCGAATCCGCGATGCGGCGTAGGACTTCGCCTCTACTGTGTCCATGCCGGCTGCTACCAGGTCGTGGGCGACGGCGTGCCGTGGCCCGTCCAGCGTTCCACCACGGCAGCCAGCAGCGCGGTGCTGATGGGCTTGGTGACGAAGTCGTCCATGCCCGCCTCGATGCAGCGGTCCCGGTCGCCGGCCAGGGCATCGGCGGTGAGCGCGACGATGGGGGTGTAGCAGCCCTTCAGCGCACCGGCCTCGCGGATGCGGCGGGTGGCTTCGTAGCCGTCCATGCCCGGCATGTGCAGGTCCATCAGGATGAGGTCGTAGCGGGTGCGGTCCGTCGCCTCGCAGGCTGCCGCGCCGTCGCTCGCGATCTCGACCGTGCAGCCCAGCTTGGCCAGCATGTTCTCCACGACGAGCTGGTTCACCGCGTCGTCCTCGACCAGCAGCACGCGTGTGCCCTCGCCCACGGCAGCGTCGGCATCGGCCGCCGGATGGGCCGGCTCGGGCGTCGACGGGGCCTCGGACTTGCGCAGCGTGAGGTCGAACCAGAAGGTCGACCCCTCGCCCTCCCGGCTGGTCACGCCGACCTGGCCGTGCATCAGCTCGACCAGGTGCTTCACGATCGCGAGCCCGAGGCCGGAGCCGCCGAAGCGTCGCGTGCTGGAGTTGTCGGCCTGGGTGAAGGACTGGAACACGCGCTCGAGCTGGTCGGCCGCGATGCCGATGCCGGTGTCGCGAACGGCAAAGCGCAGCTTCACCCAGTCGACCGCCTCGTGCACCAGGCTGACCTCGAGCGAGACCGTGCCGCGCTCGGTGAACTTGACCGCGTTGTGCAGCAGGTTCACCAGCAGCTGGCGCAGGCGGATCGGGTCTGCCTCGACGTGGGTGGGCAGCTGCGGCGGCACCCGGCAGGCGAGCTTGATCGGCTTCTCGCGCGCGGCCACCGTCATCAGCTCCACCGCCTCGAAGGCGAGCGAGCGCAGGTCCACGCTGGTCGGGTGCAGCACGAGCTTGCGCGCCTCGATGCGGGACAGGTCGAGCACGTCGTCGATCAGGGCCAGCAGGACCATGGCCGACCGATGTGCGGTCTTGGCGTAGCGGCGCTGGTCCGGCGTGAGCGAGGAGCCCAGCAGCAGCTCGGTGGTGCCGAGGATGCCGTTCATGGGCGTGCGGATCTCGTGGCTGACGACGGCGAGGAACTGGGACTTGGCCTGGTTGGCCTGCTCGGCCTGGTGCCGCGCGAGGTCCAGCTCCACTGCCTGCGCCTCCAGCGTGCGGGTCTCGTGCTCGAGACGCTCGACGAGGTCGCGTGCCGCGTGCACCGCCGTGCGCAGCCTCTCCCGCAGGCGCTCGATCACCAGGCCGGTGAGGGCCAGGTACAGGCCCAGCAGGTACATCGTGCCGGTGATGGCAAGCCGATCGGACCAGGTGGCCACCGCCGGCTCGTAGGCCAGCATGGTCATCGAGTACAGCCCGTACATCGCACAGATGACGTGGTTGAAGTACAGCGCCCGGCGAAAGCCGAAGCCGACCTGGTCGGCCACGCGGATCAGCAGGAAGTAGGCGAAGAAGAGGTTCGACGGCTCGAGGTAGTAGAGGTTGGGCAGCCAGACCAGCACGTCCAGGTGGAACAGCCAGTGGCTCAGGTCGAGCCCGCGGACGCGCCCGTGGCCGTAGCGCAGCGCCACCCAGGCCAGGCCGGAGAAGATCATGTTGCCCGCCACCAGCAGCGACAGCTGCAGCAGGGGCAGCGCCGTGGGGTTGCGCAGGTGCTGGACGGCAGCGATGAGGCTCAGGATGCCGAAGCCGCAGATGCGCACCACCGGGATCTGGGCGGTGTACAGCCGCCGGGCGTCGGCGGCCTTCCGATCGGCCAGCAACGCTGCATCGAGCGTGAAGCTGGACTCGAAGGGGGCGGCTTCGGGTGCGTCCAAGTCGACTCAGGGCGGAAATGCCGTGGAGGATGGTACGCCGTTTGCTGCCGACCCCGGTGCCATCGTCGCCGGGGTGGTTACCCGACGTATCGGGCCTAACTCTCATATGTGGCGGATAGCAGGCTGGCCTGCAGCCGGGCGCGCAGCGCCTCCACCTGCGCGCGGCCGATCGGCGGGCCGTGTGCCGCGACGACCAGGCCGAGGTCCAGCTGCAACACCCGGTCCAGGGCCGAGGCCCAGGCGGCGAGACTTCCACCCTCGCGCAACAGGGATTCTGGCGGCCCGTCTTCGAGGAGCGGGGCGTACAGCGAGCCCATCGCCGTCACCCGCAGGTCCGGGAAGTGCACGACGGCATGGCGGGGCCCGCGGGCGCGGCCCAACTGCATCAGGACCACGCGCGCGCCGCCCCACTCGATCTCGCTTTCGGCCACGGCGGGCGCAGGCGCGAGCACCTTCGCCCCGGCCGCCTCGAAGCGCCGGGCCGCGCCGCCGTGCTCGTCCTCGTCACTGGTCAGCAGGACCAGGCGCAGGGGCAGGTCGGCCAGCCGGTTGACGCGCCGGACCTGCGCCATCAGCGGCTTGTAGCTGGCCTCGCGCTTGGCGTCGACGAGGACCAGTCCTCGCGGCGTGAGGCGGACCAGCGTGTTGGCGCCGCCGCCGCAGACGAGGAACAGCCCCGTGCGCAGCAGATCGGTGCGCAGTTCCTCCTGCGGCGCCTCGTCGGCCCCGCGGCCGATGGCGGGCGGCAGCAGGCCGGCCACCGCCGCCCGCAACAGCCCGCGCCGCGACAGGCTACTGGCCATTCAGCGAAAACGCGTAGAAGCGGTTGTTGCCGGTGTAGCCGGGGATACCCAGATGGGCGTAGCCCGAGCCCCAGTAGACGACGCCGCCCACGACCGTGGCGGGCGCCACCACCGAGGAGCCCGCCGGATAGGACCACAAGCGCGCGCCGGACGCGCCATCGAGCGCCAGCATCGTCGGGTCGTTCGCGGTGCCACCGGACATCGAGGGCACGTAGACCACGCCGTTCGCCGCGGTCACCGCCCCGAGGGCGATCGAGCCGTTGGGATCGGCCGTGCGCCAGAGCACCGCGCCGGTCGCCGGGTCGAGCGCGGCCCACAGGCCCGCATAGGTGCCCAGCGGCGTCGGGATGCCGTAGAAGTTGGCCACCTGCACGTAGATCCGCCGCCCGTCGAAGGCGGATCCCCACTCCATGCCGCCGAGCGAAGAGCCCGGGCCGACCTGGGTCTGCCACAGGGTTGCGCCGTTCTTCGGGTCGAGCGCGTAGTAGATGCCGCTCTTCTGGCCGGCGCCGAGGATGGTGCGCGGCCCCTTCGCCGTCGGGTAGGTGATGAGGTTCGGCGCGGAGGCGAAGTCGTAGTCCGGGCCGGGATTGCTCGGGCAGTTGGTGAAGGGCGGGACGAAGCAGGCGACGTTCCAGTCGTCCGAGCCGTCGATCACGTTCGGCTGCTGCCAGGTCACGAGCTTGCGGCTCCAGCGGATGGCGCCGCTGTCCATGTCCAGCGCCAGCACCGCATCGACGTGGTCGTCGGGGCTGTTGCAGCTGGCCGCCGTCCCCCCTGCGGCGATGCAGGCCCCATAGCTCACGCCGGGCGTGCCGGACGGTGCATCGTCCTTCGGGTGGCTGTAGTTGTTGCCGGTGCCGGCATAGACCAGCCCCTGGTCGGCATCCACCGGCAGGTTGCTGCCCCACACGCCGGCGCCGCTGTAGCCGACCGGCGTGGTGTAGGTCTTCCACTTGATCCTGCCCTTGTTCGCCTGCACCGCGACGACGCTGCCGCGCGCCTTGCAGCAGGGATAGCCCGGCACGAAGCCCGCGATGCCCTCCTCCAGCGAGGCCACGCCGACGAAGACGACGCCGTCGACCACGGTGGGCGAGCTGGTGATGAGCGCGAAAGGATCGGAAGCGGCCGACTCGAGCTGCGTCTTCCACAGCAGCGCACCGGTGGTCGCGCTGACGGCCAGCAGCCACGCGCCCTCCTGCGTGCCGAGGTAGACGACGCCCTTGGCCACCGCCGGCGTGGTGCGCGAGTGGTAGTTGCCGTCCGCGCTGCCGGTCAGGCCATAGGTGGCCAGGTTGACCTTCCACAGCGGCTGGCCGGTGGAGGCCTGAACCGCGTGCAGGTAGCCGCCCCAGTCCGGGAAGTAGACGACGCCGCCGACCACGGCGGCCCGCGCGGAGACGTCGCCCTCGGTGGTGTACGTCCACTTGCGCTGAAGCTGCGCCACGCTGGCGGGCGACAGGACGGTCTCGTCGGGCTGGGCGCCCGTGTTGCGGATGTTCTGCCCGAAGCTGGGCCAGTCGGCGCCGAGCGCCGGCCCGGCCAGCGTCGCGGCCACCAGGCAGGCCCAGGAAGCGAAGCGCGTGCGCGCCCATGCCGCGGCGTTCAGCCGCAGTCCCTGCGTGCTATTCATCTATCCCTCCGATCTCACAGACCTTGCCGGGCCGTCGGGCCGGCACCGTGTGCTGATCGGGAGAACGGACTCGCGACGTGCGCGCTCGTGTCGCCGCACGGCCCCCGCAGGGATCAGCGCGCTGCGGGCTGCAAGCCGGTAGACGGGCGCATCGTAACGATTGATCTTGGTGGCATCAATTACGCCGCTGTCCCCTTCGTGTGGCGGCTGGCACATCGAGCGAGAAGGCGTAGAACCGGTCGTTGCCGCTGCCCACGCGGGCATAGCCGGCGCCCCAGTAGACGACGCCGTCGACGATGCTGGCACCGGCCACCACCGAGGAGCCGGCCGCGAAGGACCACAGCGGCTGGCCCGTCGCGCCGTCCAGTGCCAGCATGGTCGGGTCGGCCGCGCTGTCGGCCGACATCGATGGCACGTACACCACGCCGTTGGCCGCGGTCACCGCGCCCATCGCGAACGACCCGTTCCGATCGCCGCTGCGCCACAGCACTGCGCCGCTCGCCGGGTCGAGCGCGGCCCAGAAGCCCGCCGTGGTGCCCAGCGGCGTGGCCTGCCGGAAGTAGTTGGTGACCTGGACGTAGATGCGCCGGCCGTCCGTGGCCGAGCCCCACTGCATGCCGCCCATCGAAGACCCCGGGCCGACCTGCGTCTGCCACAGCAGGTCGCCGTTCTTCGGGTTCAGCGCGTAGTAGATGCCGCTCTTCTGCCCGGCGCCGACGATCGTTCGGCTGGCGCCCTTGGCGTTGGTGTAGGTCACCAGCTGGGGGGCGGAGGCGAAGTCGTAGTCCGGCCCCGCGGCGCTCGGGCAGTTGGCGAAGGGCGGGACCAGGCAGCCGACGTTCCAGTCGTCCGCCCCGTCGGCGATGCCGGCCTGCTGCCAGGTCACGAACGAGCGGCTCCAGCGGACGGCGCCGGTGCGAAGGCTGAGCGCCAGCACCGCGTCGACATGGTTGTCCGGGCTGTTGCAGCTGGCCTGCGTGCCACCCGTCTCCACGCATTGCCGGTAGGTGACGCCGGCCACGCTCGAGGGCGCATCGTCCGCCGGATGGCCGAAGTTGTTGCCGGTGCTCGCGTAGAGCTGGCCGCGCTCGACGTCCACCGCCAGGTTGCTGCCCCACACGCCCACGCCGCTGTAGCCCGCCGGCGTGGTGTAGGTCTTCCACTTGAGCCTTCGCTTCGCCACGTTCACGGCCACCACGCTGCCGCGGGCACGGCAGCAGGGGTAGCCCTCCTGCGAGGCCGCGCCTTCCTCGCCCGAGGTGAGGCCGACATACAGCATTTCGCCGACGAGGGCGGGAGAACTCGTGATGCGAGCGAAAGGGTCGTTCCCGGGCGCTTCGAGTTGCACCTTCCACAGCAAGGCGCCGGTCGCGGCGCTGACGGCCAGCAGCCACGCACCCTCCTGGGTGCCGACATACACGACGCCGTCGGCGACGGCCGGCGTGGTGCGCGAGTGGTAGCGGCCATCGCCGCTGCCCGTGAGGCCGTAGGAGGCGAGGTCCGCCTGCCAGATCGCCTGGCCCGTCGCCGCATCGACGGCCTGCAGCCAGCCGCCCCAGTCGGGGAAGTAGACCGCTCCATCGACCACGGCCGCGCGGGCCGAGACGTCGCCATGCGTGGTGTACGTCCACTTCGGGCGCAGCTGCGGCGCGGTGGCCACCGAGATCGCCGTCTCGGCGGCCTGGTCGCCCGTGTTGCGGGCGTTCTGCCCGGCCATCGGCCAGTCTGCCGCGATGGACGGCCAGGCCGCGAAGAGTGCCACGGCGCACAGGAGCCGTCGCGCGGCGGCCGTTCGCCGCCGATGGTGCGTGCTTGTCATTTGTCCCCCCAGACCACGAACCGATCGAGGGGATCGTAGAGGTCAAACCGGCCCTCGCCCACCCCCCAACTTGGCTGCGCCGCGCCACTCTTCCAGCGCGTCGCGGGCCTGCATCCACCAATACACGGCCTGCGTCGCGAGGCGGCCCGCCGCGCCGCCGGCCCAGCGCAGCGGAAAGGCCTGGTAGCGGCGCCACTCGTCGTCGCCTTCGGTGATGGCATCGGCGAGCAGGAGGGCGCCGGCAGCGGTCTGGCCGACGCCGTGTCCGCCATAGGCCGAGGACATCCACAGGCCCGGCTCCAGCCGGCCGATGAAGGGCATCTTGTGGCGTGCGTAGCCCATCACGCCGGGCCAGGCATGCTCGATCTTCACGTCGGCGAGTTGCGGGAACACTGCGAGGACGTGGCGGCGCATCAGCTCCCGCAGGCCGCGCGGCTCGCGGGTGTCGGTGGTGATGCGGCCGCCCCAGAGCAGGCGGTCGCCGTCGACGACGCGGAAGTAGTCGCAGGCCCGGCGCGTGTCGGTGACCGCTCCGCCCCACCGCACGCAGCCGGCCAGCGCGGGGCCCAGCGGTTCGGTCACGGCCACGTAGGTCGCCACCGGCAGCACCGAGCGCCCCAGCGCTCCGTGCAGCGGCCCCAGGTCGGCGTTGCCCGCGAGCACGAGCTCGGCCGCCTCGACCTGGCCACACGCCGTGCGCGCCACCCAGGCGCCGCGTTCTCGCGCAATCGATTCGACCGAGCTCGCTTCGAAGACCTGCGCGCCGCGCGCCGAGAGGTCTTGCGCCAGCGCCAGCGCGAAGTTCAGCGGGTGGATCTGGAACGCCTCGGGGTCGTGGATGGCCTCGTGGTAGCGGCCGGTCGAAAGCGCAGCGCGCACCTGCTTCGCCGTCCACGGCTCGAAGCGGGCGCCCAAGGCCTCGGCCAGCGACCGGACTTCGCCGGAGAAGCCGGGGCCGCCAGGGCTGCGGCGGCAGGTGAGCTGCCCCCGGCCCATCACCAGCTCCGGGCGGCCCAGCTGCTCTATGGCCTGCTCGACCAGGCGCACACCGGCCTGGCTGTGGGCGAACAGCGCCCGTGCTCGCCCGGCCCCGAGACGGCGCACGAGCAGGGCGGAACTTTCGGCGAAGCCCGGGCTGACGAACCCGCCGTTACGCCCGGAGGCGCCCCAGCCTGTCCGCCGCCGTTCGAGCAAGGCCACCCGGCGCCCACGCATCGCCAGCAGGCGGGCCAGGTGCAGGCCGGCGAAGCCGCCGCCCACGATGGCCACGTCGGCGTGCGCCCGGCCTTCCAGCGCCGGCCGCGCGGGCGCCGGCCATCGGGTGGCGGCATACCAGCTGGGCGGGTACTCGGTCGACATGCCGCGCATTCTGTGTCCCGGCTCCGAGGCCCGTGGGGCAAGGCGGCTTTCCCCGTTCGGCGAAAGCTGGCGGGGCGGCCGCGGCGGCCGTGGCGGAAACCGGCCTTGCGACGCTGACTCGAACTGCCGGGATCGAGACAGACCGAGAAACCTTCCATCGGTAAGAAAGGGTGAGCGGGAGGCGGGAAAAGGGGCAGCAAGCAGGCCACGTGCCTAAACATGCTGGAACTCTTGCCGTAAGGTCGACTCATTCCCGTCACTTCGAGCGATCCAGCCCCGTGATCGCCGTCACACTGGCGGGGCGCCCCTGTCCCCCTCCGGCCCTGCTATCCGCCCATCCCCATGAATCTCTGGCAGAAGTTCCTCGGGCACTGCCGTGCCCACCCCCGTGCGACGATGGCCGTATTGGTCGCCGTGCTGATGCTCGGCAGCTTCGCCTGGCTGTGGCAGCACGCCCATGCGGACGCCGAGTCGCGCAAGAACCCCCTGGCCCTGCAGTTCGAGCAGGAGACCGACGAGTGGCTCGCCCAGCCGCGCGCGGCTTCCGAATTCGCCCAGGCCGTCAATGAAGGCCAGGTGGCCGCGGTCGCGCTGGCCAACGGCCGGCCGGGGCTGGTGCTCTACACGCTCAAGAACGGCGAGAAGGCCAGCACCAACGTGCCGGGCTGCTCTTCGCTGGGCTGCGCCGGCACCGTGCTCGACAAGCTCGGCGAGCGCAGCACCGCGGCGGGCTTCACGCTGGTCGGCGTCGACATCGACGGCCGCACCCGCAGCCAGCGCGCGCTGAACGCGGTCGAGTCGGTCATCCCGCCCATCCTGCTGATGCTGGTCGTCGGCTACGGCCTGATCATGCTGGCGCGTCTGCAGACCAGCTCCGGCAACAACGCCAGCACCGTCGCCGTGCGGCCCGACATCCGCTTCGCCGATGCGATCGGCAACGACGAGGCCAAGTCCGCCCTCAAGCGGGTCAAGGCCTTCCTGTCCGACCCGGCGCAGTACGCCAAGCTGGGCGCCGCCGCGCCGCGCGGCGTGCTGCTGGTCGGCCCGCCCGGCACCGGCAAGACGCTGCTCGCCAAGGCCCTGGCCGGCGAGAGCAAGGCCAACTTCATCGCCGTCGACGGCTCCTACTTCACCGCCACCTACTACGGCGCGGGCGTCGCCAAGGTCAAGGCGCTGTTCAAGCTGGCCCGCAAGCAGGCGCCCTGCGTGCTGTTCATCGACGAGGTGGATGGCATAGGCAAGCGCGCCCACGGCGGCCCGGGCGGCGGCGCCGAGTCGGAGATGAACCGCATCATCAACCGGGTGCTGGTCGAGATGGACGGCTTCGACCCGATGGACAACGTGGTGGTGGTCGCCGCGACCAACCACGAGGAGAACATCGACGAGGCGCTGCGCCGCCCCGGCCGCTTCGACATGCTCGTGCGCCTGAACAAGCCCACCCTGCCCGAGCGGGCCGCGCTGTTCGATCTCTACCTGGGCAAGGTCAAGCACGACGGCTCGGCCGATTCGGCGGCGCTGGCGCGCATGGCCTCGGGCATGTCGCCGGCCGAGATAGCCAACGTGGTCAACAAGGCGGCTTCGACGGCTGCCGAAACGGGCGCCGAAGCGGTGACGGCCGAGCACCTGGTCGGCGCCGTCGAGACGCAGCTGCTGGGCGGTGAGGTTTCGCCGATCAAGGACCTGCTGACCAGCGACACCCGCGACCGCCTCGCCTTCCACGAAGCGGGCCACGCGCTGGTCGGGCACTGGACCGGTGCCGGCCGCATCGAGCGCGTCACCATCGAGCCGCGCGGCCCGGGCCTGGGCGTGACCTACATGACCCGCGAGACGGAGGATCCGCTGTACGCCCAGGGCGAGCTGGTGGGCCGCGTCGCCATGCTGCTGGCCGGCCGCGAGGCCGAGCTGATGGTGCTGGGCAGCGTTTCCTCCGGCGCTTCGGACGACCTCAAGCGTGCCTCCGAGCTCGCGATCCAGATGGTGGGCCAGCTCGGCTTCTCCGAGACCTTCGGCCTGCTGAGCATCTCCGGCATCCCGAAGGAGCTGATGGGGCCGGACCTGCAGGCCCGGTTGCTGGACGAAGCCCGCACCCTGCTCGAAGAGGCCCAGGCCACCTGCCGCCGCATCCTGACCGAACAGCGCCACCGCCTGGACGCGATGGCCCAGGCCCTGCTCCACACCGAGGTGCTCTCGGGCGAGCCGCTGAAGGCCTTGCTGGGCGATCCGGCCTTGCCTTCCGTGGCGCTGCTTCCGGGAACCGAAGAGCAGATCAGCTGAAGAGCTCCGCCAGCCGCTTCACCGCGGCCTCCGAAGACGCGCGGTCCGGCCGCGCGTCTTCGTTTCCGTAGTCGTTCTCGCCCTGGGCCTGGACGATGATGCCGTCGCGGCGGGGCACGGCCACCACGTTGTGGCCGCGCCAGGCGATGCCGTAGTCGACCTCCGGCTGCGGGATGAGCCGCGCGGTCTGGCCGCGCACCGGCACGATGGAGTCGTCGCCGAAGAGCGCGCGGGCGCCGTAGCCGGTGCAGTTCACGATCACGCGCTCGGGCAGGCCGGCCAGCTGGCGAGGGTTCTCGAACTCACGCTGCACCAGGCGGCCGCCTTCGCGGAAGAAGTCCTCCATCAGCAGCCGCGAATAGCTGGCGAGGTTGAAGGCCATCTGGGTGTAGCGGCGCACGTAGGGCGCCTTGGCACCGAAGGGATGCTCGCCCGGGACCAGCGGCCGGGAGCGCGGCCACAGTTCGCGGATGCGCGATTCGAGCTCGGCGTACTCCGGCTCCCGGTCCTCCCAGCCCGGCACCGGCTGCTCGAAAGGCACATCGGAAAGCACGTAGCCGTCGTGCCAGGCCACCGGCTCGCCGGCCAGGCCGAGCAGGCTCTGCCAGGTCTTGAAGGAGTGGCGCGCCATCGCCTCCCACTCCTCGGCGAAGGCGGGCGTCGCGTGCTCGGCGAGCACGAGGCGGGAGTCGGGTGACCACACCCCGGTCGCTGCGGAAGAGCGCACTTCCGGCGGCCGGTCCTTGGCGTAGATCCGAACCTTCAGGCCAGCCCGCTGCGCGACGCGCGCGGTGGTCATGCCGATGGCGCCGCAGCCGACGACCGCGATCTCCTTCTCGCGCGTGCGCTGCACCAGGCCGAGGGCCTTCTGCGCAGAGCCCCACGACAGCGACCAGCCGCTGCCGCCGTGCCCGTAGTGGTGGACGATGGTCTTGCCGTGCCGGCGCTCGGCCTCGATGCGCGGCCCCTGGGGCCGGAACGGGCGGGTGCAGGCCGAGATGTCGATGATCCGGTCGGGCTGGGCGCGGATGGGGGCGAGGGGCTTCGGCGCAGCGAAGCTGTCCAGGCTGTCGGCGGCGGCGGCGAAGGGCGTGGCGAGGGCGCTCGCAAGCAGGTCTCGGCGGTTCATCGAGGGCGGGTCTCGTGGAGAGGGCCCGGATTATGGGTGGCCGAAGGCGCCGCAGGGCCGTCTCTCAGGTCACGGATGCCTCGCGCCTCAAGCGCGCCACCATGAACCGGGCCGCCTGCTCGATGTGCTGGCGCGCCAGGGTCTCGGCGCGCTTGCCGTTGCCGGCCGCGATCGCCTCCAGGATGGCGGCGTGCTGGTCCCAGATGTCGCGCGGCGTCTCGTCCTTGACCAGCACCTCGCCCATCACCCGCTGCATCGCGGTCAGGTGGCCGGCCAGGGCCGGCGCCACCAGCGGGTTGCCCGAAAGTTCATGGACGAACTCGTGGAAGCGCATGTCGGCCAGCGCCATCTTCTGCACCGAGCCGCCCTGCACCGCCTTGCGGCCGGCTTCGATGAAAGCCGGGCCCAGCTTCGCCGCTCGTTCGGCATTGCGCTCGGCCGCCAGGCGCGAGGCCAGCCCCTCCAGCACCGCGCGCACCGCGTACATGTGCTCGACCTGGTCGGCATCGAGCGGGGCCACGATCAGGCCGCGGCCCGGGGCGTCGGTCAGCATGCCCTGCTTGCGCAGCAGCACCAGCGCCTGCTGGACGGGCTGGCGCGAGACGCCCAGCTCCCGGGCGATCTGCTCCTGGATGATGCGTTCGCCCGGGCCCAGCCGGCCCGAGGTGATCTCGCCCAGGATGGCGTCGTGCACCTGCTCGACGAGGTTGGGCTGCGCGGTGAGCGGTTTCATGCCGCGAGTCTAGCGCTGCATCCTGAATTCAGAGTTCAATTCTCCCGGTGGAAACCCTGTTGCACTCTGAATTCAGAGTTCCATGATGACGACTCTCTCCCGTCCAGCCAAGGAAAGCCATGCCCAGCCCCGCCGCCATCGCCCAGGACTGCACCGTCGCCGAACTCGTCGCCCGCTTCCTCGTCGCCCGGGGTGTCGACCGCATCTTCGGCCTGCAGGGCGGCCACATCCAGCCGATCTGGGACCACCTGGCGCTGATGGGCGTGCGCATAGTCGATGTCCGGGACGAAGGTGCCGCCGTGCACATGGCGCATGCGCACTCGGCGCTGTCCGGCCGCATGGGCGTCGCGATGGCCACCGCCGGGCCGGGCGTCACCAACTGCGTGACGGCGATGACCAACGCCCATCTCGAGCGCGTGCCGGTGCTGCTCATCGGCGGCTGCCCGCCGCGTCCGCAGGACGACCTCGGGCCGCTGCAGGGCATAGACCACGCGGCCATCATGGCGCCGGTCACCCGCTGGTCGCGCACGCTGCGGGTCGCCGAGCAGATCGCCCGCGACCTCGACAAGGCCTGGGCCATGGCCGAGGGCGACGGCAACGCGCCCGGCCCGGTCTACATCGACATCCCGACCGACGTGCTGCGCGAGACCGTGCCGGCCGCCGTGGTGCTGCGGGAGCACCTCGATCCCAAGCCGCGCCGCCGCCTGCTGCCTCATCCGGCCGACGTGGAGCGTGCCGCGGCGCTGCTGCGCGAAGCCCGCCGCCCGCTCGTCGTCACCGGCCGGGGCGCGCGCGGCTGCAGCGCTGCGTTGAAGCGCCTGCTCGATGCCACCGGCGCGGTCTACCTCGACACGCAGGAGAGCCGCGGCCTCGTCGATGCCGGCCATGCGTCCGTCGTCGGCGCAGTGCGTGCGAAGGCGATGCAGGAGGCAGACCTGGTGCTCGTCGTCGGTCGCAAGCTCGACTACCAGATGGCCTACGGCTCGCCGGCCGTGTTCAAGGCCGCGCGCTTCGTGCGCATCGCCGATCATGCCGACGAACTGCGCGACAACCGGCGCGGCGAAGCCGAGCTGCTGGCCGATGCCGGGCTGGCCCTGGACGCGCTGACCGCCGCCGTCGCACGGCCCTCGTCCTCGCTGGACGTGGCGTGGACCCAGGCGCTCAGGGCCGAGCACCTGAGGCGCTCGCTCAAGTACGCGGAGAGCCTCTCGCGCGCCGAGCCGGGCAAGGACGGCCACATGCACCCCAACCGCATCTTCGGCGCGCTGCGCAAGCTGCTGCGGCCCGACGCGATCACCATCGCCGACGGCGGCGACCTGCTCAGCTTCGCCCGCATGGGCCTGGAGCCGCGCGAGTACCTCGACGCCGGCGCCTTCGGCTGCCTGGGCGTGGGCACGCCCTACGGCGTCGCCGCGGCGCTGCTCCATCCCGACAGGCAGGTGGTCGTCGTCACCGGCGACGGCGCCTTCGGCATCAACGCGATGGAGATCGACAGTGCCAGGCGCCACGGCGCGAAGGTCGTCTTCATCGTCTCCAACAACGCGGCCTGGAACATCGAGCGGCTCGACCAGGAGATGAACTACGGCGGCCGCGTGGTCGGCACCACGCTGGCCTGGAGCGACTACGCCGGCATGGCCCGCGCCTTCGGCCTGCACGCCGAGCGCGTCACCGACCCCGAGCGGCTGCAAGGTGCGATCGAGGAGGCGTTCGCGAATGCGCCCGCGCTGATCGACGTCGTCACGACGCAGCATGCCTTGAGCTCGGATGCCGGCAAGGGCCTGGGCTGGGTGCCCGACCGCCAGGCGCTCACGGCCTGGGACGAAGCCGAGCAGGCGCGCCGCCGCTGATGGAGCCGCGATGGGCCACCTGCTGACGCTTTCGGAGTCGGTCGCCACCCAGGCGCGCCTGCGGCCGTCGAAGACCGGCGCCCGCGACTCTCGCCGCTCGCTGAACTATGCCGAGTGGGACGAGCGCGCGAGCCGCCTCGCCAACGCCCTGCTCTCGCGCGGCCTCGCCCAGGGCGACCGGGTCGCCCTGCTGGCCTACAACGCGGTCGAGTGGATGGAGCTCTACGTCGGCCTCGCGCGGGCGGGCCTCGTCGCGGTGCCGGTGAACTTCAGGCTGCGCACGCCGGAGATCGGCTACATCCTCGAGCACAGCGAAGCCCGCGCGATCGTCGTGCAGGAGGACCTGCGGGCAGCCGTCGAGCCGCTGCGGGCGCACTGGGCCATCCCTGCATCCTGCTGCATCGTCTTCGGCGGCTCGAAGGGCGCGAGCGCACCCGAGGGCTGGCAGGGCTACGAGGCGATGCTGGACTTTGCATCGCCTCGCCCTCCGGCGCAGGAGGTGAAGGCCACGGACCTCTTCGCCCTGATGTACACCTCGGGCACCACCGGCCAGCCCAAGGGGGCGATGCGCAGCCACGAGGGCAATGCCCTGCTGGCCTTCGCGACGGCGCTGGAGTTCGGCCTTTCGGCAGAGGACACGGGCCTGCTCGTGATGCCGCTGTGCCACGCCAACTCGCTGTACTTCGCCCTCACCTTCGCAACGCTGGGCGCCACCATCGTCATCGACGACCGCCAGCATTTCGATCCCGCGGCGCTGCTGGCCACGCTGGCCGAGTCGCGCATCACCTTCACCTCGCTGGTGCCGACGCACTACATCATGATGTTGTCGCTGCCCGAGGAACAGAAGGCGCGGCACGACCTCTGCGCCGTCGGCAAGCTGCTCATCTCGTCCGCACCTGCGCGGCCGGACACCAAGCGTGCGATCCTCGAGCTGTTCCCCAATGCGAAGCTGTTCGAACTCTATGGCTCGACCGAGGCCGGCTGGGTCACCGTGCTCAGGCCCGACGAGCAGCTCACCCATTTGGGCACGGTGGGCCGCGAATGGGCCGGCTCCGGCGCGATCCGCCTGCTCGATGGCGAAGGCCGCGAAGTGGCCGACGGCGAGGTCGGAGAGCTGTACTCGCGCACCGCCTACGTGTTCGACGGCTACTGGAAGAACCCGGAGAAGACGGCGGAGTGCTTCCGCGGCGAATGGTGCTCGGTGGGCGACATGGCGCGCCGCAATGCGGAGGGCTTCATCGAGCTGGTGGACCGCAAGAGCAACATGATCATCAGCGGCGGCGAGAACATCTACCCTTCGGAGGTCGAGAGCGTGCTCGGCGCGCACCCCGCCGTGCAGGACGTGGCCGTGATAGGCGTGCCCGATGACAAGTGGGGCGAGGCGGTGCTGGCGGTGGTCGTGGCACGGGCGGGCTCTGCACCGACCGAAGCCGAACTGCTCGCCTGGTGCCGCGAACGCATGGCCGGCTACAAGCGGCCGCGCTCGGTGCTTTTCATCCGCGACGAGCAGATGCCCCGCACCGCCACCGGCAAGATCCAGCACCGGCTGCTGCGCGACCGAGTCCAGTCCCTGCGCAGGTGAGGCCGCTCACACCGGCCATGGCTTGACGCGCTGTTCGGCGACGCGCAGGTCGGCCACCCAGCGCAGGAAGGCCGCTTCGCGGTCCTCGCCCCGCAGGCGAAGCAAGGCGGAGGGGTGCAGGGTGATGAGGATGGGCAGCCCGTCTCTGCGCTG
>CAMLGG010000040.1 GCA_946479475.1 uncultured Ideonella sp.
GCGCCAAACTGGTGGAGCGCCACATCACCCTCGATCGCGACATGGAAGGCCCGGTCGGAGTCGACAGCGGAATGGCCCCGGCGGACGTCGTTGCGCATCGCCTCCAGGCAGGTCTTCACCCCGTCGAGCCCGGCCGGGGTGACCCGCGCCAGCGCCAGGTTGATGATGGAGCCTTCCAGAACGGTGCGGGCCTGCATCAGCTCGCTGGGGCTGTCGCCGAGGGACAGCGGCTCCGATCCGTTGGCCGCGGCCGGCGGCGTGGCGCAGACATAGACGCCCGAGCCCATGCGGACCTCCACCCGACCTTCGATCTCGAGCGCCAGGAGCGCCTCGCGCAGCGAGGGGCGGGAGACACCGAGCTGCGAGGCCAGCTCGCGCTCGGGCGGAAGGCGCGTGCCGGGGGAGAAGCCGCCCTGGTCGATCACGTTGCGGATCTGGTCGGCGACCTGGTGATAGAGCCTGCGCGGCTCGGGCGGCTTGACGGTGGCTGGCATTCGCATTCCCTTGGGGCCGGCTGAATTGGTCAGGCCGGGTTTCAGGCGAAGCTTATCCGGTCTCGCCAATGGTCATACCACCGGTTTGCCCAGGGGCCCGCTCGCGCGGCTCAGCGGTATCGCTTGACGATGGCCTGGTAGGACCCGTCCGCGCGCATCTGGTCGATGGCGTTGGCGAGCTTGCGGGCGGTCTCCTTGGGGAACTCGTGCGAAGCCGCGACCCATGAGACCTTGACCGGCCCCAGGTTGGGGCCGTACTTGAGCTCGGCCGGGTCGAAGCCGGCCTGGCGGTACACGCCGTTGGCCATCAGGTCGGTGGTGATCCACGCGCCGATGCGCCCGAGCTTGAGCTTCTTCGCGTTCGTCACGTCGTCGTCGGTCTCCTCGACGTACGGCAAGCCCGCGTGCTCCGCCTCGTCCTTGAAGCTGGTGCCGCGCACAAAGCCGACGAGCAGCTTGCGGGCCTCCTCGATGGTGGCCGGCGGGCTGGCCAGCGTCACCAGCACGGTGTGGAACTCCAGCACCGGCGCCACCCACTGGTACTGCGCTTCGCGGCCGGGCGTCCGGGTGAAGGGAATGATGAGCATGTCGTTGCGGGATTGAACTTCCAGCTGCGCGCGCTGCCAGGGCAGGAAGCTGAACTCCAGCGGGATCCCCGCCTTCCTGCCCGCCTCGCGCACCACCTCCAGCACGACGCCGCCGGGCTGCCCTGCGGCGTTGGTGGTCAGCGGCGGGAACTCCGAAGCCACCACCTTGATGGTGGGCTCGGCCGCGCTTGCCGATGCCGTGAGCAGCCAGGCCAGCAAGGCGAGCACGCAGGTGCTCGGGAAGATAGGTCTGCGCATGCGAGGACTCCTGCAGCCTCGATCATGCACCCGCCCGCAGCGGCGAGGTCGCGGCGGCGCGCCCCCGGCGCCGCCGTCCTGGCGGCCTGTGCCACACTGGCCCATGACGCAACCCCTGCTGCAAGCCGCCGACCTGCGCGGCGCCGCCCGCCTGACCACCGACGCGGTGGCCGGCCTCGCCAGCCTGGTCGAGGCGATGCATGCGCGCATTGCCAGCGTCCCTCGCCTGCCACTCCTCGGCGAAGCGGCACCGCAGGACGAGCGGACCCGCGGCATCACCGGCTTCGCCTATGAAACCGTGCGCGGCGTGACGCGGCTCGTCGGCGCAACGGCCGAGACGCTGCTCGGCTGGCTCGCGCCGGCGTTGGCGGCCCCTGACCCGCACCAGCCGCCGCGGCCCGAGCGGGAAGCGGTGGTGGCGGCGCTCAATGGCGTGCTGGGGGATCATCTCGCCGCCACCGGCAACCCGCTGGCCATCGAGATGGCCTTTCGCCAGTCGGGGCGCAAATTGCCGCTCGAGCGCCTGGCACTGCGTTCGCACGTGAGCGGCGCGACGCCGAAACTGCTGGTGCTGCTGCATGGCCTGTGCATGAACGACCTGCAGTGGCAGCGCGCCGGGCACGACCACGGCGAGGCCCTGGCGCGCGAGCTGGGCTACACGCCGGTCCACCTGCACTACAACAGCGGCCTGAGCGTATCGACCAACGGCCGCATCCTGGCGCAGCAGATGGAGCTGCTCTACGACGCTTGGCCCGTGCCGATAGAGCGCCTGGTGATGCTGGGCCACAGCATGGGCGGCCTGGTGGCCCGCAGCGCCATCCACCATGGCCCGCTGATGCGACGCGGCAGCTTGCGCTGGCCGTCCCGGGTGACCGATCTGGTCTGCCTCGGCACGCCGCACCAGGGCGCGCCGCTGGAACGAGCGGGGCACGGCGTGGACGTGCTGCTCGGCGCGGCCCCGTATGCAGCACCGCTCGCGCGGCTGGGCAAGGTGCGCAGCGCAGGCATCAACGACCTGCGGCTGGGCAACGTCGTCAGTGCCCCCGTCGCCGACGACGGCACCCACCGCTGCCCGCAGGTCGGCCTGCCGGACGGCGTCCGCTGCTTCGCGGTCGCCGCAAGCCTGGGGCCGGCCCACGGCAACCTGAAGGGCCGGCTGCTCGGTGACGGCCTGGTGCCCGAGGCCAGTGCCCTGGGCCAGCACCGGGAGCCCGGCCGCCGCCTCGCCTTCGCCCAGGAGCGCCAGGCCGTGGTCCACGAAACGGGGCACCTCGACCTGCTTTCGAGCGAGAAGGTGTCCGGCCTGCTGCGTCACTGGCTGGGCTGAGACCGCGGCCAGCGGGCCGTCAGCCTGTCACCAGCGCTCGCTGAAGCGCCACCCCGTTGAGCAGCCGGCGCAGGCCGAGCTGCAGGGCATCCTGCTCGGCGGCGAGCCTCGCGTTGCGGGCCTGCAGCCAGTCGAGCCGGCTGATGGCGCCGACTTCGAACCTCAGCTCGGCCAGGCGCTCACCGGTGCGGGCCTCGGCCAGCCGGCGCGCCTGCGCCGCCTCTTCGGCCTGCAGCCTCTGCTGCTCGGCGGCGAGCTGCTCGATCTCGACCAGCGCGCGGTGCATGGTGTCGCGCAGCGCCAGGCCGGCGATCTCGTGCTCGCCCAGCGCATCCAGGCGTTGCAGCTCGATTCGCCGCCAGTCGATCATCGGGACCAGCAGGCTGCTGCCCAGGCTGGCCAACGGATGCTCCAGCCACTCGCTCCAACGCGTACCGCCGGTGCTCACGCCAAGGTCGAAGCTGAGTTGCGGATAGCGGGCCGCCTCGGCGCCGCGCAGCCTCTGCAGGGCCGCATCGAGCACCGCCCGCGCCTGCTGGACATCCGGGCGGCGCGCCAGCACCTGCACGGGCGTTTCGCTGGCCCGCCAGTCCGCAGGCGGCTGCGACGGCAGCGCGGGTGACGCATCAGGCACGAATGCCGGATCGGCCAGCAGCAGGCCGAGCTCCAGGCGCTGGCGTGTGCCCAGCTCCTGCTGCTGCGCCGCCTGGAGGCGCAGCCCCTGAAGGGTGGCCGCCGCCTTGTCGATCTCGATCGGCAGCAGCTTGCCCTCCTGCACCCGCAGCCGCGTGAGCGCCACGGCCTGCTCCGCACCCTCCAGCTGGACCGACAGGGCCGGCGCCTGGGCCGCGATCGTGGCCAGCGTCCACCAGGCCTCGGCCACGCGGGCGCGCACCAGCACGCGGGCGGCGACCCAGTCCGCCTCGGACGCGCGCGCCTGTGCGGCGGCAGCCCCTTGTGCGTGGGCGAGCCTTTGCCACAGGTCCGCCTCGTAGCTGACCCCGAGGTTCAGCGATGCCGAACGCTGCAGCGGGGCGTCACCGTCCAGCGAGCGCGTGGCGCCGGCTGTGGCGGCCAGCGAGGGGGTGGGTTGCCGCGCCAGGCCGGCCGCATGCTCCAGCCGCTGCGCCGCCTGCCAGCGCAGCAGCGCCTGCGCGATGTCGCGGTTGGCGGCCAGCGCTCGCTCCTGCAGCCGCGCCAGCGCCGGGTCGCTCGGCCCGGCCCATTGCCCCGCCGGCGGCGCGGCCTGCAGCGTGGCCCAGGCCGCAGGCGCGGCCACGGCCGGCGCCTCTTCCAACGTCGCGGTCGACGCGCACCCAGCCAGCAACGCGGCCATCGCCAGGGCCCCGCGGCGCAGCCGCTTCATCGTCCCCATCCCCTACTCCCTTGCCAGCGCATCGACCGGGCTCAGGGCCGCGGCGCGCCGCGCCGGCAGCGTGCCGAACACCAGGCCGACCACGCTCGAGACCCCGAAGGCCACCAGCAGCGCCGAGCCGCTCACCTCGACATGCAGGCCGCTTTGCACCCGGTTCAGCACCTGCGCGCCTGTCCAGCTCAAAAGCACCCCGGCCAGGCCGCCGAGGCAGCAAAGCACCACCGCCTCGACGAGGAACTGCAGCCGCACGTCGGCCTGGCGCGCGCCCACCGCCATTCGGATGCCGATCTCGCGCGTGCGTTCGCTCACCGAGACCAGCATGATGTTCATCACCCCGACGCCGCCGACGAGCAGCGAGATGGCTCCCACCCCGGCGAACAGCAGCGACATCACGCCGGTGACCTGCTGGAACTTGCGGAACTCCTCCTCCGCGCTCCAGATGCCGAAATCCTCCGCGCCGTGCAGGGCCCGGAGCCGGTAGGCGATCTGGTTGCGGACCTCGTCCGGCGGCACGGCGAAGTCCAGCAGCACGTTGAAGTTGTCCGCATCGACGCGCAGGTCCAGCTTCTGCGCGAAGGTGGTGTGCGGCACGAAGACCCGGCCCAGCCAGGAGCCGAACTGCGCGAAGCCGCCGCCCTCGGCGACCACGCCGACGATGGTGACGGGCAAGGCCACGCCCTCCGGTGCCGCGGCCCCCACGCCCGCGGGCTGCACCTGCGGCGCCACCAGCAGCGTGCGGCCTATCACCTCTTCGCCGGGGCGAAACAGGTTGTCGCGCGCCTTCTCGTCGATCAGGGCCACCTGGGCCCGGGTGTCGAAATCCTGGTTCGTGAGTTCCCGCCCCTGCACCACCTTGAGCTTGCGCATCGCCAGCGTGTGGGCCTCGGTGCCGAGCACGCTGACCATGCTGTCGCGGCTCGCATGGCGGGCCGTCATCTGCGCCTCGCGCTCGAAGGTCACGCCGCGCACGCCGGGCAGCGCCGCGACGGCCGCCAGCTCCGAGGGCACGAAGGGCCGCGGCACGGTGCCGGGCGCCAGCGCCGGGTTGCCGCGGTAGACGAGGATGCGGCCCTGCATGAAGGCGCCCACGTCGCGCTCCACGCTGCCGCGGGCCGCGGTGGTGAGGGCGACGATGCTGACCACCGCCGCGATGCCGATGCTGATGCCCAGCATCGACAGCGCCGAGCGCAGCCGGTTGCCGAGCAGCGCCTGCAGCGCCGACTGCATCGCCTCGCGCCACTGCCCGCGCCAGCGGCGCCACCAGCCGCCGCCGGGGGGAGCGGCATCCTCGCCCGAGGGGGTGGCGGGGCGGTGGCCCGGCGGCGTGCCGCTGTCGCGCACCACCTTGCCGTCGCGCAGTTCGATGATGCGGTGCGCATGCGCCGCCACCGAGGCATCGTGGGTGACGAGGATGATGGTGTGGCCGCGGCCGTGAAGCTCCGCCAGCAGGGCCAGCAGCTCGGCTCCCGACTGAGAATCCAGCGCGCCGGTGGGCTCGTCGGCCAGGATGATCTGGCCGCCGTTCATCAGTGCCCGGGCGATCGACACGCGCTGCTGCTGGCCGCCGCTCAGCTCGTTGGGCTTGTGGTGCAGCCGCGTGCCCAGCCCCAGGCGTTGCAGCAAGGCTTCGGCCCGGCCCTGCCGAACCTCGGCGGCCACGCCGGCATACACCGCAGGCAGGCCCGCGTTGCCGCGCGCATCGAGATGCGGCAGCAGGTGGTAGCGCTGGAAGATGAAGCCGAAGCGCTCGCGGCGCAGGGCGGCCAGCTCGTCGGGCGAAAGCCCGCCCGCATCGCGGCCGTCGATCGCCAGGCGGCCGGTGGTCGGCACGTCCAGGCAGCCGAGCAGGTTCATCAGCGTGCTCTTGCCGGAGCCCGACTGGCCCATGATGGCGACGAACTCGCCCGCCTCGATGGCGAGGTCCACGCCATCGAGGGCCGGCACGTCGATGTCGCCCAGCCGATAGTGCCGGCCGACGCCGGAAAGCTCGATCAGGGCCACCGCGTCAGGCCGACGAAGCGGCGCTGGCCGCGGAGGCGGGCATCGCGGGCGGCGGCGCGAGCAGCACCTTCTCGCCGGCCTTCAGGCCCTCGGCCACCTGCACCTTCGCGCCGTCCTGCAAGCCGGTGCGGATGCTGCGCGGCTCGGGCTTGCCGTCCTTGCCCAGCACCTGCACGGCGTAGCGGCCGTCGTCGCCGCGCGGGCCCAGCGCCACCATCGGGATGGTCAGCACCTTCTCGGCCCGGCCGGTCTCTATGCTGACCTGCACGGTCATGTCCGACAGCAGGCGGCGCTCGCGGTTGGGCACCTCGAACAACACGTTGTAGAAGACCGCGTTGCCGGCGCGCTCGGGGATGGGCTGGATCACCCGCACGCGGCCCTCGTGGCGCAGGGCCTCGCCGGCCAGGGTGACGAAGCTCGCCTTCTGGCCCGGCCGGACCTGGCCGATGTCGGCCTCCGGCACGCGGGCCCGCACGGTGATCTCGTCCAGGTTGGCCAGCGTCACCATCACCGGCGTCACCTGGATCGCGGTGACGGTCTGGCCCTCCTGCACCGGCAGGTTCACCACCGTGCCGTCCATGGGCGCGGTGATGGCGGTGTAGCCCAGGCGCAGGCGCCGTTGCACCAGCTCGGCCTGCAGCCGGTTCAGGGTGGCCGTCTGGCCGCGCAGGTCGGCCTCCAGCCGCGCCAGGTCGGTGTCCGCCCGCTCGGCCTCGGTGGCCGCGGTGGCCTCGCCACCCAGCAACCGTTGCTGCCGCTGCGCCTCGCGCCGCGCCAGCGAGACGCTCGCGCGAGTGCTGTCGATCAGCGCGGCCTGCTGGGCGACGGCGGCATCCGCCTGGGCGACGTCGCTTTCGGCCAGCGCCGGGTCCAGGCTGACCAGCAGCTCGCCCTTCTTCACCTGCTGGCCGAGCTGGACGTGGATCTTCTGCACCTGGCCGCTCACCTGGGCACCGACATCGACCTTGGTGCGCGGCTGCAGCACGCCGGCGGCCAGCACCGTCTGCGCGATGTCGGCAGTCACGGCCTCGCCGGTGGGCGGCGGCGGCGGTGGCGTGCGGGGCGCGAGAGCGCTCCAGGCAGCGGCGCCGGCCGCACCAAGCACCGCCAGCAGGCCGATGCGAACCCACCATGAGCGCCAGGCTCGCCGAAGTCGGCCCGCCGGACGCGCGCGTACGCTCGTGGTTTCGCTCATCGCTTGCGGTCGCTCCCTCGTGTTCTGGCGCCGAATGATAGTTCGATCGTCGAACAAATCAGTTCGGGGCTAACACCTAGCGACCACCCGGCGGCGGCGGAGTGCGCCAGCGCACCCGCGCACATCGCCGCCGGGGTTCAACCGGCCTTTGCCCCGAACTGCCCCATCAGCTCGCGCACCTCTTCGTCGGTGGTCTGGTCGAAGCGGCGGTAATGCACGCCGACGGCGTGAAAGTATTCCGGCTGCGAAAGGCAGACGAGCTCGTCGACCAGGCTTCGGAACGCCGGCAGTTCCTCGGGCGCCGCGACCGGGACGGCCAGCACGATGCGCCGCGGCTGCCGCCAGCGCAGGGCCTGGATGGCGGCGCGCGCCGTCGTGCCGGTGGCGATGCCGTCGTCGACCAGCACCGCCGTTCGGCCCTTCAGGTCCAGCGGCTCACGCCCGCCGAGATAGAGCTTGCGACGGCGCTCGATCTCCTGCAGCTGCGTCTCAAGCTGGCGAGTCACGTAGTCGAGCGAGGCGCCGCTCGCGGCCAGGGTGCTCTCGTCGATCTCGAGCGCCGGCTCGGCGCCGTCCGCCACCGCCGCCACCGCCAGCTCCGGCTGCATGGGCGCGCCGATCTTGCGAACCAGCACGAGGTCCAGGGGCGCGTGCAGGGCCCGGGCGACTTCGGCGGCCACCGGGACGCCCCCGCGGGGCAGCGCCAGCACGACCGGGTCCTCCAGCTTCATCCCGGCGAGCCTGGCGCCGAGCTGGCGGCCTGCATCGACGCGGTCCTCGAAGATCTGCTCCATCTCTCGACCTCCGGCGTTTCGCCTCAAGCCTTGCGGCGCAGCCTCAGCCCGGCGGCGGGCAGGCGGTGGAGCGCGCGGCCTTCGTCGCGCGTGCGGCCCGCCTCATGGAGCTGGCGCAGCTCGGACATCTGCCACAGGCGCGCGGCCACCAGGCGGTTGAGGCTGCCTTCGGGCAGGCGGCCCTTGCTGTCGGGCTCACCGGCCGCCACCCCCGTCAGCAGCTCGATGGCCTCGTCGACGTCCGAGACGGCATGGATGCGGAAGCGCCCCTCGGCCGCGGCCAGCACGACATCCTCGCGCAGCATCAGGTGCTCCACGTTGGCTGCGGGGATCACCACGCCTTGGCCGCCCTCCAGGCCGCGCACGCGGCAAGCGTCGAAGAAGCCCTCGATCTTCTCGTTGACCGAGCCCACCGCCTGCACCTGGCCATGCTGGTTGACCGAACCGGTCACCGCCAGCGACTGCAGGATGGGCACGTTGGCCAGTGCCGAAAGCAACGCGCAAAGCTCGGCCAACGACGCGCTGTCGCCCTCGACCGGCCCGTAGGATTGCTCGAACACGAGGCTGGCCGACAGCGACAGCGGCACCGCCTGCGCGTAGCGTGCGCCGAGGAAGGCCGCCAGGATCATCACGCCCTTGGAGTGGATGGGCTGGCCGAGGGTCGACTCGCGCTCGATGTCCACGAGGTCGCCCTCGCCCACGCGCGCGGTGGCGGTGATGCGCACCGGCACGCCGAAGCGGAAGGCGCCCGACTCCTGCACCGCCAGGCCGTTGATCTGGCCGACGTGCAGTCCGCCGGTCGCGATCAGCAGCGTCTCGCGCCTCATGGCCTCGTGCAGGGATTCGCGCGGCCGGTCCGCACGGCGCTCGCGAGCCGCCTGCGCCGCCAGCACGTCCTCGCGGGCGATCCGGTCGCGGCCCGCGGCGGCCGCCCGGTGGTCTGCCTCGCGCAGGAGGTCCTGCAGCGGCCGCGTCAGGATCGACAGCCGGCGTGCGTCGTCCGCGTTGCGCGAGGCATGCTCGACCACGCAGGCCACAGCGGCCCTGTCGAGCGGGCGGATCCCCGCGTCCCGGGCGAGCGCGCCCAGGAGCAGCGCGAAGCCCTGCACGGTCGCGGCGTCGCGCGGGACCTCCTCGCCCACGTCCGCCGCCACCTTGAACAGCTCGTCGAACTCCGGATCCAGCGCCTGCAGCTCCTCGTAGTGCTCGCGCTCGCCGAAGAGCACGACCTTCACCGACAGCGGGACGGGCCGCGGCTCCAGGGGCAGCGTGCCCAGCCAGCCCGACAGCTGGGCCATGGACTCGATGCGCACCTCCTGCGCGAGCAGGGCCCGCTTCAGCCCGTCCCAGGCATAGGGCTGCGACAGCACCTTCACCGCATCGAGCATCAGGTAGCCGCCGTTGGCGCGCTGCAGGGCGCCGGGCTTGATGAGCATGAAGTGCGTGACCAGCGTGCCCATGTGGGCCACCTGGTCGATGCGGCCGGTCAGGTTGGCGACGGTGGGATGGTCGGCAAAGACGATGGGCGCCCGGTCGCCCTCCGCATGGCCGACCAGCAGGTTGACGCGGTAGCGGTCCAGCGAAAGGCTGGTCGCGAAGCTGATCTTCTCGCCCTCGTCTTCCTCGTCCTCGTCGAGCTGCTGGTGCAGCTGGGAGCCGGTCTTCACGACGTCGTCCAGCACCTGGTCGAGGTAGGCCCGGACCACCTCCATCCCCTCGAAGCCCTGCTTGAGCTCCTCGACGAGGTGGCTCGTGGCGCGCAGGATCGCCTCGCGCGTCGCCACGCTGACCAGCTCGCGCATCTCGCGCCGCAGCTTCGGCAGGCGCTGCAGCATCTGGGCCAGCAGCGAGCGCATCTCATGCATCGCCGCCGTGACCCGCTTGCGCTCGTCGTCGGGCAAGGCGGCGAAGGCCTCCGGGTCCATCGCCTGGCCGTCCCTCATGGGCGCGAAGGCGATCCCCTCCGGCGTGTGCTGCAGCAACACGCCCTGGCTGCGGCCGGCGTTGGTCAGCTCGGCCAGGGCGCGCTCCTCCCTGGCCTTGGCGGCCTGCTCGATCGCCCGGATGCGCGAGCGGTACTCCTCGCCTTCCAGGCCCGCGCCTATGGCCTCGCCGAGCTCGGCCACGAAGCCTTCCATCGCCTGGTGCAGCCGCGCGCCCTGCCCGGCCGGCAGCCGCAGCACGGCGGGGCAGTTCGGCTCGTCGAAGTTGTGCACGTAGCACCAGTCCTGCGGCGGGGGCCGGCGGGCCGCATCCGCCTCGAGCAGGGCCCGCACGATGTGGCGCCTGCCACTGCCGGGCTCGCCGAAGACGAAGACGTTGAAGCCCGGCCCGGCGACGTCGAGCGCCAGCCGCAGCGCCTCGACCGCGCGCGACTGGCCGAAGGGCTGCTCCGCATCGGGCAGCGAGGCCGTGGTCTCGAAGTCGAACACGGCCGGATCGCAGCGGGCGCGCAGCTTGTCCGGCGGGAGGGCTGGGTGGAGCGCCATGCGCGTGACTTCCGAAGGCTAGGCGCCCACGCCCTGCACGAGCGGGCCGCGCGCGCCGGCGGCCGGGGCCTGCGCCGCCGTGCCGAGCGCCTGCTCGAGCAGGGCGCGGTCGACCGTCTCGCGTTCGAGCAGCAGGCGTGCCAGCGACTCGAGCGCTGCCCGGCGCTCGCGAATGGTCGCGAGCACGCGCTGGCGCGACTCCTCGAGCAGCCTGCGCACCTCGGCATCGATGGTCTCGGCGGTGCGATCGCTGCAGCTCCTCTGCTCGGGCAGGGAGGGGCCGCCCAGGTACGGCGCGGCGGGCCGCTGGTCGTAGGTGGCCAGGCCCAGGGCCTCGCTCATGCCGTAGTGGGTGACCATGTGGCGCGCCATGTCGGTGGCCCGCTGCAGGTCGTTTTCGGCGCCGGTCGAGGTGTCGCCGAAGACCAGCTCCTCGGCCACCCGGCCGCCGAGCAGCACGTCTATGCGGTCCAGCAGTTCGCTCCTGCGAAGGAGGTAGCGGTCCTCGACCGGCGATTGCTGCGTGTAGCCGAGGGCTGCGATGCCCCGGGGAATGATGGAGACCTTGGTCACCCGGTCCGCATTGGGGCGCGACTCGGCCACCAGCGCGTGTCCCGCCTCGTGGTAGGCCACGAAGCGCCGCTCGGTCGGGTTCATCACCCGGTTCTTCTTCTCCAGGCCGGCGACGATCCGGTCCAGCGCCTCGTCGAAGTCGTGCATGTCCACCGCGGGCTTGTCGCGCCTGGCCGCGCGCAGCGTGGCCTCGTTCACCAGGTTGGCCAGGTCGGCGCCAGCGAAGCCGGGGGTGCGGGCCGCGAGGGCGGCCAGGTCGACGTCGGCAGCGAACTTGACGTGCTTCGCGTGCACTTCGAGGATCTGGCGCCGGCCGATCAGGTCCGGCCGGTCGATGGCGACGTGGCGGTCGAAGCGGCCGGGCCGCAGCAGCGCCGGATCCAGGATCTCGGGGCGGTTGGTGGCCGCCATGATGATCACGCCGCGGTTGGTGTCGAAGCCGTCCATCTCGGCCAGCAGCTGGTCGAGCGTCTGCTCGTGCTCCTCGTGGCCGCCGGTGAGGCCGAAGCCGCGTGCGCGGCCCAGCGCGTCGATCTCGTCGATGAAGACGATGCAGGGCGCCATCGCCGCGGCCTGCTCGAAAAGGTCGCGCACCCGGGCGGCGCCGACGCCGACGAACATCTCGACGAATTCGGAACCCGACAGCGACAGGAAGGGCACGCCGGCCTCGCCCGCCACCGCCCGGGCCAGCAGCGTCTTGCCGGTGCCCGGTGCGCCCACGATGAGCACGCCCTTGGGGATCCGCCCGCCCAGGCGCTTGTACTTCTCGGGGTTCTTCAGGAACTCCACCACCTCCATCAGCTCGTCTCGGGCCTCGTCTATCCCGGCCACGTCCTTGAAGCTGACCCCCGTCTCCTGCTGCATGTAGACCTTGGCCTTGCTCTTGCCGATCGCGAGCAGGCCGCCCTGCCCCGCGCCGCCCATGCGCTTCATCAGCAGCCACCAGATGCCCACGAAGATGAACGCCGGCGCGACCCACGAGATCAGCGTGCCCAGCCACTTGTTCTCGCGCACGCTGCCGTAGCGCACCTTGGCGGCATCCAGCGCCGCGATCAGGCCGGGATCCTCCACCAGGACGGTGACGAAGCCGTGGTCGCCGCTCTCGCGCCCGAGCGCCGCGGCCTTGTCCTTGGGCAGGATCTGCTCGATGCCCTGCGTGTCCAGCCGGCCCGTGGCCAGGCCGTCGGCGATCACCACGTCGCTGAGCTTGCCGGCGGCCAGCGCCTGCTTGAACTCGCTGTAGGCCAGCGTCTGCATGTGCCGGGCGGACAGCAGGTCCTGCACCAGCATGAGCGCGACCAGCGCGGCCAGCGCGTACCAAAGCGAGAAGGCGCGTTTCTTGTCCATCGGTGCCAGGCAGGCTACTGGCACGCGGTGGCCCGCCGCTTGAGCGGGGTCAAGCCACGAGGCGCATGACGGAGATCAAGCCCGCTTCGACCGGCACCTGCGACGCTATGGGCAGGGTGAACTGGAGTCGAGGGATGGGCCTGATGAACGACACCATGCCGGCCACGCTGATCGACGTGCTGAGGCATGACCGTGACCGCCACGAGAACGGGTGGCGCGAGGCCGGCTTCTGGATCATGGCGGTCTACCACTTCGGCAACTGGGCCGCGGCCCGGCCCAGCGTGGTGCTGCGCAAGCCGCTGTGGTGGCTGTACCGCCTCGCCCGGCTGCCGCTGCTGCCCTTCGGGGTCCGCCTGTGGGCCGGGCCGCGCGGGGCGCGCATCGCGCCGGGCCTGGTGCTCATCCACCCCAGCAACGTGATGATCGGCTCGGGTGTCGAGATCGGCGAGGACTGCCTGGTCTTCCACGACGTGACGATAGGCACCGGCCCGGTCCCTGGCGTGCCGAAGATCGGGCGCCGGGTGGACATCTACGTCGGCGCCCGCGTGCTCGGCGGCATCACCATCGGCGACGGCGCGATGATCGGCGCCAACTGCGTGGTGACCCGCGACGTGCCGGCCGGATCCGTGGTGATGGCGGCGCCGTGCAAGGTGCTGCCTCGCGAGCTGTCCGCCTACGCCCGGGCTGCGGACCGCTGCGCGGCCCCGCCTGAAGCGGCCGCCACGGCCGCGGCGGGCGCTTCTCCCGCCCGCGACCCGACTGCGGCACGGGCAGGAGCCTGAACCCGCATGTGCGGCATCGCCGGCATCCTGGCCCTCGAAGGCGGACGGCCTCCCGAGGCATCGGAACTCGCGCGCATGCTCGCGCCGCTGCACCACCGCGGGCCGGACGACCAGGGCGTCTGGCGTGAAGGGCCAGCAGGCCTGGCCCACGCCCGCCTGTCGATCATCGACCTCGCCGGCGGCCACCAGCCCATGGCCAGCGCCAGCGGCTGCACCGTCGTGGCCTTCAACGGCGAGATCTTCAACTTCGTCGAGCTGCGCGAGCAGCTGCAGGCGGCGGGAAGGCGCTTTCGCACGCGATCGGACACCGAGGTCATCCTGCACCTGTACGAGCTGCACGGCGAGGATTTCGTGGCACGGTTGAACGGGCAGTTCGCGATCGCGCTGTGGGACGCGCGCCGCCAGCGCCTGTTGCTGGTGCGCGACCGCGCCGGCATCCGGCCGCTGTACTACGCCTGGGCCGGCCGGCGGCTGTGCTTCGCCTCCGAGATGAAGGCCCTGCTGGCCCTGCCCGGCCTGCCCCGCAGGCTGGACCCGACGGGCCTGGCGCAATCCTTCGCGTACTGGGGCCCGCTGGCACCGCAGACCACCTTCGAGGGCATCCAGCAGCTGCCCCCGGGGCACCTGATGGAGGTGAGCGCCGGGCGGCACGAGACGCGCTGCTGGTGGGACTGGGACTTCCCGCCCCGGGGCCGGGAGCATGCCGGCAGCGCGGAGGACCTGGCCGAGGAACTGCGCAGTCTGCTGGTCGACGCGGTGGGGCTGCAGCTGCGGGCCGACGTGCCCGTGGGCGCCTACCTCAGCGGCGGGCTGGATTCCTCGGTCATCGCCACGCTGGTCCACCGCTGCACCGACACGCCACTGCGCACCTTCTCCATCGCCTTCGGCGACCCGGAGTTCGACGAGAGCGCCCACCAGCGCGAGATGACGAACCACCTGGGCACGCCGCACACCGAGCTGCGCTGCTCGCACGCCGACATCGCCGCGGGCTTCCCCAAGGCGGTGTGGCATGCGGAGGCTCCCCTGCTTCGCACCGCGCCGGTTCCCATGATGCTGCTGGCCGGCGCCGTGCGCGAGCATGGCGTCAAGGTCGTGCTGACCGGCGAAGGCGCGGACGAGGTGTTCGGTGGCTACGACCTGTTCAAGGAGGCGCGGGTGCGCCGATTCATGGCACGCGCACCGCATTCGCGCTGGCGCGGCGCCTTGCTGCGAAGGCTCTATCCCTGGATGCGGAACTCGCCGGCCGCCGGCAGCGCGATGGCCCGGCGCTACTTGGGCGAGGGCCATCGCCGGCTCGGCGACGCCAGCTTCGGCCACCAGCCGCGCTGGGCTGCGGGTGGCCGCATGGCGCGCTTCTATTCGCCCGGGATGCGCGACGCGACAGCCGGCTTCGACCCCATCGACGTCGTCGACCGCGCGCTGCCGCCGGCGCATCGTCACTGGTCCGCCCTGGCGTGCGACCAGTACATCGAGGCCCACACCCTCATGGCGGGCTACCTGCTCAGCTCGCAGGGCGACCGGATGGCGATGGCGCACTCGGTCGAGGCGCGCTTCCCCTTCCTCGACCATCGGCTGATCGAGTTCGCCAACCGCCTGCCACCGCGCTACAAGCTCATGGGCCTGACGGAGAAGTACCTGCTCAGGCAGGCGATGAAGGGCTGGCTGCCGGAGTCCATCCGCCTGCGCAGCAAGCAGCCCTACCGGGCGCCCGACAGCCGCAGCTTCTTCGACGCCGATGGCAGGCTGGACGAGGCCAGTGCGGAGCTGCTCAGCCCGGGCCGCCTGGCCGAGGCCGGCTGCTTCGATCCCGCCGCCGTGCAGCACCTCGTCGAGAAGTGCCGCACCGGCCGAGCGATCGGCTTCCCGGACAACATGGCCTTCGTCGGCATCCTTTCGACGATGTGGCTGGACGAGTGCTTCGTCCGTGGTCGCGGCCTGCCGGCCCCGGCCGCCAGCATCTGAGGCCTCGTGATGCTCCTGCACGGCCTCCTCGAACAGACCGCCATGCGCCTGCCGGACAAGACCGCCCTGGTCGCCGGCGAACGCCGCGCCAGCTACCGCGAGATCGACCGCCTCAGCGCCAGCCTGGCCGCGTGGCTGCAGGCGCGGGGCGTGCAGCGAGGCGACCGCGTCGCCTGCCATCTCGAGAACGGCATCGACATGGTGGTGGCGATCTACGCCGGCCTGCGGTGCGGCGCGGTGGCGATGCCCATCAGCCCTCTCGTTCGCAGCGAGAAGCTCGCCCGCCTGCTGAACGATTCGCGGGCCAGCGCGCTCCTCAGCGAGCCTTCGCTTCGCAGGGTGTTCGGGCCCGCGCTCGCGGCCAGCCCGAGCGTGCACACCTGCTTCGTAGCCGGCGAGGATCCGCCGCCGGCGGACGGCCGTCCGCGCGATCCCGGAACCATCGACGTCGACCTCGCCGCGATCCTCTACACCTCGGGCTCGACCGGCGAACCCAAGGGGGTGATGCTGACCCACCTGAACATGGTGTCGGCGGCGAACTCGGTCATCGCCTACCTCGGGCTGCGGCAGGACGACGTCATCGGCTGCGCGCTCCCGCTGGCGTTCAACTACGGCCTGTACCAGGTGCTGATGGCCGCGCAGGTCGGCGCCACGGTGGTGCTGGAGCGCTCCGTCGCCTTCCCGGTCCAGGTGCTGCAGGCCATGGCCCGCGAAGGCGTCACCGTGTTCCCCGGCGTGCCCACGCTGTTCGCGCAATGCCTGGCCCTGAAGGACCTGGCCTCGCTGGCGCCGCCGACGCTGCGCCTGCTCACCAGCGCCGGCTCAGCGCTGCCCGAGCCGCACATCCGGCGGCTGCGCCAGGCGTTCCCTCGGGCCCTGCTTTACTCGATGTACGGCCTGACCGAGTGCAAGCGCGTCAGCTACCTGCCGCCCGAGCAGCTCGACATCCGGCCCACCAGCGTGGGCAGGGGCATGCCCAACGAGGAAGTGTGGCTGGCCGACGAGCAGGGCCGGCGCCTGCCGAACGGCAGCACCGGCGAGCTGGTGGTCCGCGGCAGCCACGTGATGCGAGGCTACTGGGGCAAGCCGGTCGAGACCGCCGAGCGCCTGAAGCCCGGCCCGCTGCCGGGCGAGCTGGTGCTGTACTCCGGCGACATCTTCCGCACCGACGAGGAAGGCTGGCTCTACTTCGTCGGCCGGAAGGACGACGTGATCAAGAGCCGCGGCGAGAAGGTCAGCCCGCGCGAGGTGGAGAACGTCCTGCACGAGATGGAGGGCATCCACGAGGCCGCCGTCATCGGCGTCGACGACGAGCTGCTGGGCCAGGCCGTGAAGGCCTTTGTCGTGCTCGAGCCCGGCTTCAAGCACAGCGCGCGGGACGTCATCCGCCATTGCACGAGCCGGCTGGAGAGCTTCATGGCGCCCAAGCACGTGGCCTTCGTCGATGCCCTGCCCACCACCGACACCGGCAAGGTGAAGAAGTCGGTCCTTTCGTGACCATCCCCGCCAGAGAGAACCCATGGACACCCAGACCCAGGACATACGGTCCGCCGTGCGCGACTACATCGAACAGAACTTCCTGATGGGAGGCTCGCTGGCCGTTGCCGACGGCGACTCCTTCGTCGAGCACCACGTGGTCGACTCCACCGGCTTCCTGGAGCTGGTGGCTTTCATCGAGGAGCGCTGGGGCATCGCGGTCGAGGACGCCGAGATGCTCCCCGAAAACCTGGACAGCCTCTCCGCGATCGATGCCTATGTGCGCCGCAAGCTCGGTCACTGAGGCCACCGACTGGCTGGCGCTGGACGTGCCGGCCGAGGTGGAGCGCATTGCCGCCTGGATGCGCGAGACGGTGGCGCATCGCCTGCACCGGCGCGGCGTCGTCCTCGGCCTTTCGGGCGGCGTCGACAGCTCGGTGTGCGCGGCGCTGGCGGTGAAGGCGCTCGGCGCGGACAAGGTCTTCGGCCTGCTCATGCCGGAGAAGGATTCCTCCGGCGAAAGCGCGCGCCTGGGCCGGCTGGTCGCCGAAGGGCTGGGCATCGCGCACGAGCTGTTCGACATCGCCCCGGCCCTCGAAGCGCTGGGCTGCTACCGCCAGCGCGACGACGCCATCCGTGCCCTCTTCCCGGACTACGGCGAGGGCTGGAAGAGCAAGATCGTGATCGCCGGCCAGGCCAGCCAGCTCCACTACTTCCGCCTGGTCGTGCAGGACCCGTCTGGCCGGCAGGAACAGGCTCGCCTGCCGGCCCGCCAGTACCTGGCCCTGGTGGCGGCGACGAACCACAAGCAGCGCGTCCGCAAGGCGCTCGAGTACTACCACGCCGACCGCCTGCACCACGCCGTCATCGGCACGCCGAACCGGCTCGAGTACGACCAGGGCTTCTTCGTCAAGAACGGCGACGGCGCGGCGGACCTGAAGCCCATCGCGCACCTGTACAAGACCCAGGTCTACGCCCTCGCGCGGCACCTGGGCCTGCCCGAGGGAGTCTGCAGCTCGGTGCCGACCACCGACACCTACAGCCTGCCCCAGGGCCAGGACGAGTTCTACTTCGCCCTGCCGTACGGGCAGATGGACCTGGCGCTGTGGGCCCACGACCACGGCCTGCCCCCTTCGGCCCTGGCGCAGCGCCTGGGCACCGACCTCCCGGCGGCCGAACGCATCTACGCCGACATCGAGACCAAGCGACGCACGACGAGGTACCTGCACGAGCCTGCCGTGCTGGTCGAGCCCCGGGGCGCCTGCGCACCCGCGGCTTGAGAAGCCTCAATGGCGCGGCATGCGCCCTCCATAGAGTGATCTTGCGGATCGCCCGGCGAAGTGCATGCCGGCCGATCCGCAAGTCAGCCAACCAATGGAGGTGTCCATGCACATGTTTCGTCTCTTGGCCGCGGCCGCCCTGGCCAGCTGCGCGGTCTCCAGCGCGCAGGCCCGGCTACCCTTGTTCGACGACTTCTCCGCCGACGGGATCGACCGGGCGAAGTGGCAGGAGACCGAGGCCTGGCGCAGCGTAGAGGACGGCAAGGCCAGCCTCGGCCGCTGGATCTTCGGCAGCAACGCCGCCGATGCCGGGACCACGCTCGAGTCCTACCTGCTCAGTTCCACCAACGCCTTCGCCCCGCGCTCCATCGCCGCGAGCATCAAGGTCACCGACATCGCGACCAACGAGGGCTGCGCGTTCAACCCGACGCCCAGCCGCCCCCGCGCGAGGCTTGTGGCGGCCTACTTCAACGTGCGCCCGGGCGGCCCGGTGCCGGGCGACCGGACGGGCGACGTGCTCGGCCTGGTCCAGCTCTCGCGCACCTCCAACAGCGCCGACCCGCCGGGAATGCTGCGCGTGCAGGGCATCGTGGCGCAGTGCCTCAACGCGGACTGCATGAGCGCGTCCACCCTGTACCTGGCCGACCTCGGCACCGTGTTCGCCGGCACCAGGCTGACGGGGCGCATCGACTGGGACCGCGCCGCCCATCTCTTCAGGTTCACTCGCGACAAGTCTCTCGCCATCGAGACGCCCTACACCGAGAACGACGGCGTGCCGCCCTCCCAGCCGTTGCAGGCCCTGGGCCTGCGCGTGGAGGCCGCCAACTGCGCCAGCGGCCCCCGCGCCAAGGCGGGCATCGCGGCCGAGTTCGACAACGTGCAGGTCGCGCCCTGACTCAGCCTCCGCGCACCGGCGCGGAGGCCTGGCGGCGCGATCCGCGCGCGACCCTGGTCTTCAGCGCCTCCCGGCGCCGCGCTGCCTCGGCATGGCGCTCGCCGAGCCGCGCCACTTCGGCATCGAAGGCGGCCGCGATGACCTGCGGGTCCGGCACCAGCCGCGCATCGGCCATCACGCCCAGCTGCACCTGCCCGCGGTAGCTCATCAGGCTCAGCCCCATGCCGAGCTCGTCGCCCGGGTGGGGCACCCAGAACATCATGCTTTCCACCGCCGCGCCGGCCAGGTACATGGTTTGCGGCGGACCGGCGACGTTGGTGAGCACGACGCTGGCCTTGCTGCCGAACAGCGTCTGGGCCAGGTCCTGGATCTTCTTCGGACCGCGCCCGAACAGGTTGAACAGCCACTGCATCGCCACCGCCTCGGGCGAACGCTTCAGCGCATCCATCCGCGCCTTGGCTTCGGCCACGCGCTGCAGGCCGTCGTGCTCGCCTACGGGCAGCTCCAGGATCACGAGCCCGAACTCGTTGCCCAGGGCCTGCGCGCGCTCGGGCGGGCGCAGGTTGACCGGCACCATCGCCCGCAAGGTGGCATGCCGGAGGTCGGAGCCATGGCGCTCCAGGTAGCTGCGCAATGCGCCGGCCAGTGCCGCCACCATCACGTCGTTGGCCTTGGCATGGAAGGGCCGGCCGACCGCCTTCAGGAGCTCCAGCGGCACGGGCCGAGACCAGGCAACCAGTTGCCGCGGACCGAAGTCACCCTTGAACGGCGAGGCCGGGTCCCGGGGCTTGAGCAGCTCCGCGACCAGCACGCGGCCGCCCTCGGCCAGCTGCAGCGCGGCATCGGCCAGCCGGCGCGGATGGGTGATGGCGTCGAAGGCCGTCTCGAACAGGCCCGGCCCCGCCTGCGGCGGCGCGTCGCCCAGGATAGGCAGGCGTCGCCCGCGGGGGGTGGTGTCGAACAGGGCCGCGGCCACGGTCATCATGGCCAGGCCGTCGCCGATGCAGTGGTGGAAGCGCATGAAGAACGCGCCACCGCTGGCCACCTTGCCGCCGGCGGGGTGCTTCACGCCGTCGATCACGTAGGCCTGCCACAGCGGCCGGCCCGCCGGCAGCGGCGCGCTCGCCAGCTCGCCCGCGAGGCGTCGCAGGGCCTGCTCGTCGCCCGGCGCCGGCACCGCGAGGTGGTGCACGTGGTCGTCGAGCTGGAAGCCGTCGACATCCTCCCAGCGCGGCATGCCGGGCGAAAGGGCGGGCTCCGCCACGCGCTGGCGGAAACGATCGAAGCGCAGCAGGCGCTTCTCCAGCACGGTCTTCACCCGCTCGAAGTCGAGCGGCTTCAGGGTGGTGACGAGCGCGTTCACCACGGCCGGGTTGGCCACGCCGTCCATGTGGTACCACGCCGCATCCACCGGGCTCATGTCGTGCGTCGTCATCTTCGGTCTCCTGCCAGCTCCAGGACATCCCGGATGCCGCCAGTCTGACCAGCCGCGACTGCAGCAGGCTTGCACCAGCTCAATTCCGGCATTGAGCGGGTGCAAGCCTGGGCCGGGGGCGGCGGCTGCCCCGGGCCCGGCCGGACTGCCGCGCGCCGCATCAGGGGCTGCCCGAAGCGATGCTCCCCGCTTGCGCAATCGCAAATGCCGGACGCCGGGCCTGACCCATAAGGACAAGTGTTCAGCCGTCCGAGAGCCGAGGAGACACCATGGAAGAGTTGCAGACCCGCCCGATGCGAGTCCTGATCGGGCCGCACAACCTGGAGGGCGACCTGGCACTGCCGCCGCACGCGCGTGCCCTGGTCGTCTTCGCCCACGGCAGCGGCAGCAGCCGCCGCAGCCCGCGCAACCGCGAGGTCGCCCTGGCCCTGCAGGAGCGGGAGTTCGGCACCCTGCTGTTCGACCTGCTCACGCCCGACGAGGCCGCGGACCGGACCCTCGTGTTCGACATCGCCCTGCTGGCCAGGCGCCTGGTGGAGACGGTGGACTGGATCGATCGCCGGCCGGCCCTGGCCTCGCTGCCGCTGGGGCTGTTCGGTGCGAGCACCGGCGCCGCCGCGGCCCTGGTGGCCGCCGCCGAGCGGCCCCGGCGTGTCTATGCCGTGGTCTCGCGCGGCGGCCGTCCGGACCTGGCCGCCGCTTCGCTGCCAAAGGTGAAGGCCCCTACCCGGCTGATCGTGGGCGGCGCGGACACCGAGGTGCTGGAGCTCAATCGCCAGGCGCTGGAAGCCCTGCGCTGCCGGGCGGACCTGAGCGTGGTCCCCCGGGCGACCCACCTGTTCGAGGAACCTGGAACCCTGCAGAAGGTCACAGAGCTCGCCGGCCAATGGTTCGCCGACCGCCTGTCCAATGCCGCCAAGGATGCGCGCCATGCCTGAGCTCATCACCCCATCGTCCTCGCTCCTGCTGGCCTCCTCGCCGCGCCCCGCGAGCATCGAGAACGACCTGCGCTCGCTGGAGGACCAGTTGCGCCGCTGCAGCCGCGGCGAACCTTCGCGATGGCATGCGCGCACATGGGCCGACGCCCTCCTGCGCTTCCTGCACCGTCACCTGGTCAGCATCGTGGTGCTGCTGGCCCTGCTGAGCGCCATGCTGTCGCTGGGCGCGTGAGCGGTCGAAGGCAGACCGGCAGCTTGCGCTGCCGACCCGGCCCTTCACCGCCGGATCACGGCGCGACACCGTGGATGCGCGCCACCACTTCGTCGCCCGGCGATGCCACCAGCCCGGCGGCCCCGCAGTCCCATGGACCCTGGCTGCGGCCGGTGCTGACCGACTGGCCCGTCGTCTCGTTGCGGCATGACACGCGCAAGTGCATGAAGCCCGCCACCGTGCCGGCCACGCCGGAGACGAAGCTTCCGCGCAAGCGCACGGCAATCTCGTCGCCGCTCGCGACCTCCAGGCCCGCGGACTCGCAGTTCCAGGCTTTCCGGCTGCGGCCCGCGTCCACGGATTGCCCGGTGGTGCGGTCCGCGCAACCCACGTGGAACGGCGAGAAGCCCGTCGCCGTGCCGCTGATGTCCAGGCTGGCGACGTAAAGCTGGCGGACCTCGGCCCGCGAAAGCGCGCGGTCGTACAGCCGGACGTCGTCCAGGGCGCCGTGGAACGGCGTGTACGGCGCCTCCTGCGTCCAGGCCAGGCGCACCTCCTCCGACGAGGTGTTGAAGGAGTCGTAGGGGTCGTGATTCGTCATCGCCGGCTCCCCATCGACGTAGATCGTCATCGCATGCCGGACCGAGCGGTCGATCACCGTCGTCACTAGGTGCCAGCCTCCGTCCTTGGTCACCCGGGCCTCCTCGACGAGCTGGCAGCTCCCGTCACCGGCGGAAATGCTCTGCACGGTGTAGGGGCCCGGGTACAGCCAGGTCGACAGCTCGCGCTGGCTCTCGCAGGACTGCCGTGCCTGGGCGCCCTGGTAGAACAGCGCGACGTTGCCGTCCCCGCCCACATGCCCGCCGTCGAAGCGGAACCACAGCGACAGGGTGCGCTGGCTCGCGGAGTGCAGCGACGACGAATCCGGCACGCTGACGTAGCCGTCGATGCCGTCGAACGCCAACGCCATGCCCTCCCGGCCATTGCGGTCGCGGGTGGGCGTGACGCCTCCATGCACGACGCCGTGGTTGGCGTTCGGGCTGCTGTCCAGCGCGTCGCCGTCCAGGGCCCAATGAGCCATCAGGCCGTCGTCGATGCCCGCGTGGCACGCGGCGGCGAAGGCCGACATGGCGGCCACCGCCAACGAGCGCACCGCGCGCCGTGGCCGGCCAAGGCGAAGGGTTCCGGCATCCGTCGATGCCGGCAGGCGATCAGGCAGGTCCATGGCCTTCTCCCAAGCAGCGAGTGGGCGCGCCGGAATCGGCCGCCCGCCGAGGGGCCAGGTCGGCGTCGGCCTGTCCCGGTGATGCCAGCGCACGATGTGCCAGCCGCGGTGGCCGGCATTGCGCTCGCTCAAGAACCGGCCTGCGGGACGCTGCGCATTCACCGGCTCTCGTACCAGTCCCTGCACTCCCGCTCCCGGCCGCGCACCACGCGGCGGCCGACGAGGCTGCCCCGGCTCTCGGTGACGACCGTGCATTGGCGTTCGGTCATGTCGTCATCGTGGAAGTACAGCACCACCCAGTCGCGCTCGCGGCCCAGGGCGTGCGCGCGGGCCGTGTTCGAGAACAGCGCGGTGAAGTGCCACGGCCCGCTTCGCGTGTGCCAGACCGGCAGCCAGCTGAGCCCCTTCGGGTTGAAGCGCCGGGGAGCGATGGTCGGCAGCTGCCCGGCCCGTGCCCGGGCCCGATAGTCGGCATCCACCTCCAGCAGCAAGGCCACGGGAGGCTCGCGAGCCGCGTCGGGCGGCGCAGGCGCGCGCGCGCCGCCCCGGTCGAGCATCCGGCCGAGCACGGCGGCGATCGCCTGCGCGCGCCGCGCACCTACGCCGCGCAGGGCGGCGAGCCGGCCGTCGAACGCGGCAACCTCCAGCGCTTCGAGCGTATCGATGCCCAAGGCGTCGTGGATGCGCTGGCCGAGCGCCTGGCCGATGCCGGGCACCGAGGTGAACACGGCATGCGCCTGGGGGCCGCCGCGCAGCCGCTCCAGCTGGCCCCAGTGGCCGGTGGTCAGCAGTTCGGCGATGGCCCCGGCGATGCCCGGCCCCACGCCCGGCAGCGCGTCCAGCCCCGCCCGGCCGCCGCGTTCGAAGACCGCGCGGACGCTTTCGGGCCACTGCTCGATCGTGCGGGCTGCGCCGCGGTAGGCCTCGATGCGGAACGGGTTCGCCTGTTGCGACTGCAGGACCGCGGCGGCCTCGCGCAGCGCGCCCGCGACGGCGGCGTTGTCGTCGGCTACCGCGACGGCAGGCATCACGGCTTCAGGGACGTCCCGGCATCCTGCGCGCCAGCAACTCGGCGTCGAGCACCCCGGGCCCCTGCGGATGGGCGGCGCTTCGCTCCACGTGCCGCTTCACCACGTCCACGCCGGTGGCGGGCGCGGTCCAGCGGGTCTCCGTCTCGCCGAGGCTGTTGGTCCAGCTGATGCGGTAGGCCTGGAAGGTGCCGGCCGGTACCTTGATCTCCTCCCAGGCCTCGACCTTCCAGTCGAAGTCGAGGACGACGGCGCGCCCGCTGGCGTGCACGGTCATCGTGTGCCGGGAGTGCCAGGCGTTGCCCACCTGCATCGGCCAGCGGTAGTCGATGGGCGGGTCGTAGGAGGCCACAGGGTTGCCGTTGGGATCGAGGACCGCCAGCAACGCCAGCGTGGCAGGGTCGTACAGCGAGGTGCCCACGGCGGAGGTCGAAGCGGCCACCTGCCGCCCTTGCCACGACGAGCTGCCCACCGTCCAGGTCACCGGCCCGTCGAAGCTGCCGAAACTGCCGGAGCTGACGCGGTGGTAGGTCAGCAGGCTGCCTTCGGCCAGTGGCGCCATGCGCTCGGCGGCGGGAGGCGTCGCCGCATGGGCCGACAGGACCAGCACGGCGGCGCAGGCCGCCAGCAGGAACGATGCG
This sequence comes from uncultured Ideonella sp., assembly GCA_946479475.1. The sequence continues at coordinate 24,314 of CAMLGG010000040.1, forward strand.
CGACGAGTCGGGTTCTGCATTGAGTCTCCTTGGAAAGGGGAAACCGGTACACCCGCGAAACGATGCCGAGGCTGCCCGCTACAGGCCTTGCGTTTTCGCAAGGTCGTCTGCCGCCGGGCCGCCTGATCTCGTCGGCTGATCTGGCGCAAGCCACGCGCGGCTGGCCGTCCTAGATTGACCCATCCTGTGACCCAGCCCATGGAAAGGGGGTGCCCGATGAGGACGGATGCAGACCTGAAGCGCGGAGTCGAGGCCGAGCTGGCCTGGGATCCCGCGGTCGATGCCACGGCGATCGGCGTCGCCGTGAAGGACGGCGTGGTCACGCTGAGCGGCCATGTCGAGACCTATCTCGAGAAGTGGGCGGCCGAGAAGGCGCTGCGGCGGGTGCACGGCGTCAAGGCCGTCGCGCTCGAGATCGACGTCCGGCTCTCGCCCGACCACCAGCGCAGCGACACCGACATCGCACGCGCCGCCGAGTCGGCGCTGAAGTGGAACAGCTGCATTCCCGCCGGCGCGGTGACGATCACCGTGGACAAGGGCTGGATCACGCTGCGCGGCGAGCTCGAATGGGACTACCAGCGCAAGAGCATCGAGAAATCGCTGCGCCACCTGACCGGCGTGATCGGCATCACCGACGACATCGGCCTGCACTACCGACCCACGCCGCTGGACATCTCGCACCGCATCGGCGAGGCCCTCAAGCGCCAGAGCGAGCGCGAGGCCAGGCACATCGAGATCGACGTGAAGGGCGATACCGTGACGCTGCGCGGCAAGGTCCACTCCTGGCAGGAGCGCGACGCGGCCTGGGGCGCGGCGTGGTCGGCGCCGGGCGTCGTCAAGGTCGTCGACGAACTCCTGGTGGGCGAGATCTCGATGTGAGCCCCCGGCTCGATCGCCTGGTGCCGGGCACGGGCCGGCATGCGTAGCCTCGGACCGAGCCGCCGGCCCAGTTCTCCATCAACAGGCCGGGCACCCGTTCGAACTCCCCCGGGTTGTTGGAGGGCAGACACCAGCACCGGCGCCACCGCCAGCGGCCGGCGGGTATGCCGCCTATGGCCCCGCCCCGGCCACCGCCGGCGACGCGATCAAGTCGGCCCTTCGGGCTCGTCCTCGTCCACCGGTTCGACCGCGGCGTCGATGCCCAGGCCCTGCTCGGCCTCCTCGGTGGATTCGCTCTGCTCGATCGCCCGCACCAGGGCCGGCTCGGCGTCGTCCATGGCCAGCAGCGCGTCCTCGAGCGTGGCGTAGGGGCCGAACTCCTGCCGCCCCTCGATGTCGGTCCAGTGGTAACCATCGGGGCGATCGCTGATGCGCAGCAGGCGCTGGTCCTCCATGTCCTCGGCCGCGGGCGGGAATGCCTGCGGCCCCATCACGGTCCTGTCGGTTTCCATCGCTGTCCGGCCCCACGGGCCGCTCCTTGCCTGTCCAGCCACCGGCCCACTCTAGGACGCACGCGGTCCACCAACTTGCGATTGCTCAAGCGACGGGCCGCCGCCGGCGCGCTTGCGCTGGCGCAAGGCCGGGGCAGTCCGCCTGCCTAGAGTCGACGCGTCGACGCCATTGACCGTGGAGATTTCGACATGAGCGAAGTGACCGCCCTGACCCTGCCCGGGGATGTGCTGCCCATCGTCCCGATGCGCAACGTCGTGCTGTTCCCGCACGTCATGCTGCCGCTGGTCGTCGGCCGCGAGAAGTCGGTCGCCGCCCTGCTGCAGGCCGCCCAGGCCCGCTCGTCGCTGGGCATCGTGCTGCAGCGCGACGCGGGGGTGGACGACCCTGGGCTCGACGACCTGCACGGCGTCGGCACGCTCGCCTCGGTGACGCGGGTCACGGCCGGCGAGGACGGCCAGCGCCACGCGCTGTGCCAGGGCCTGCAGCGCTTCCGGATCGTGGAACTGGTCCCGGGCTACCCCTTCCTCGCGGCTCGCATCGAACGCCTGGCGGACGAAGGTGCCACCAGCGCCCAGGCCGAGGCGCTGGCCGTGCAGCTGCGCGAGCGCGCCGCCGAGGTGCTTTCGCTGCTGCCCGGAGTACCGGCGGAGCTGGCCCACGCGGTGCAGGCCATGCGCGCGCCGGCGCAGCTGGCCGACATGGCCGCCGGCCTGATCGACGCCGAGCCGACGGAGAAGCAGGACCTGCTGCAGACCCTCGGCCTGGAGCAGCGCCTGCACAAGCTGCTGGCCATGGTGAACCATCGCCTGCAGGTGCTCAGGCTGTCGCGCGAGATCGGCGAGCGCACCAAGCAGCAGCTGGACGACCGCCAGCGCCAGGCCCTGCTGCGCGAGCAGCTACGCGCCATCCGCAAGGAGCTCGGCGAGGACGACGGCGGCGGCGAGGAGGTCGCCCGGCTGGACAAGGCGATCGCCGAGGCCGGCATGCCGCCGGAGGTGGAGAAGCAGGCCCGCAAGGAGCTGCAGCGCATGGAGCGCACCAGCGAGTCCTCCGGCGAGGCCGGCGTGCTGCGCACCTGGCTGGAGTGGATGACCGAGCTGCCCTGGCGCGAGCCGCCGCCGCTGGAGATCGACCTGCCGGCCGCACGCGCGGTGCTGGAGGCCGAGCACTTCGGCCTGGAGCGCGTCAAGCGCCGCATCGTCGAGTACCTGGCGGTCAAGAAGCTGAACCCGCGCGGCCGGGCCCCCATCCTCTGCTTCGCCGGGCCGCCCGGCGTGGGCAAGACCTCGCTCGGCCAGAGCATCGCGCGCGCCATCGGCCGGCCCTTCGTGCGTGTCTCGCTCGGCGGCGTGCACGACGAGGCCGAGATCCGCGGCCACCGCCGCACCTACATCGGCGCCATGCCGGGCAACATCGTGCAGGCGCTGCGCAAGGCCGGCGCGCGCGACGGGGTGATGATGCTCGACGAGGTCGACAAGATGTCGGCCAGCCTGCACGGCGACCCGGCCTCGGCGCTGCTGGAGGTGCTGGACCCGGAGCAGAACAACAGCTTCCGCGACAACTACCTCGGCGTGCCGTTCGACTTGTCGCGCGTGATGTTCATCTGCACCGCCAACGTGATCGACAACCTGCCCGGCCCGGTGCGCGACCGCATGGAGGTGATCGAGCTGCCCGGCTACACCCAGGAAGAGAAGCTGCAGATCGCCCGCACCTACCTCGTGCCTCGCCAGCGCGAGGCCAACGGCCTGCTGCCGGCGCAATGCACGCTGGAGGACGCGACGCTGCAGGCAGTGATCGCCGACTACACGCGCGAGGCCGGCGTTCGCCAGCTCGAGCGCGAGATAGGCCGCGCCATGCGGCACGCGGCCATGGCGGTGGCCGAGGATCCGCAGGCCGTCGTCGGCCTCGGGCCCGCCGACCTGGAGGCCATCCTGGGACCCGCCCGCTTCGAACGCGAGGCGGCCCTGCGCACCGGCCTGCCCGGGGTGGCCACCGGCCTGGCGTGGACGCCGGTCGGCGGCGACATCCTGTTCATCGAGGCCACGCGCGTGCCCGGCAGCGGCAGGCTCATCCTCACGGGCCAGCTCGGCGATGTGATGAAGGAGAGCGCCCAGGCCGCGCTCACGCTGGTCAAGTCGCGTGCGGCCGACCTGGGCGTGGGCGCCGCGCAGTTCGAGGGGGCCGACGTGCACGTGCACGTGCCGGCCGGGGCCATCCCCAAGGACGGGCCCAGCGCGGGCGTGGCGATGTTCGTGGCGCTGGCTTCGCTGTTCACCGGCCGGCCGGTGCGGCCCGACGTGGCGATGACCGGCGAGATCAGCCTGCGCGGCCTGGTGCTCCCGGTCGGCGGGATCAAGGAGAAGGTGCTGGCTGCGCAGCGCGCGGGCCTCACCCGGGTGCTGCTGCCGGCACGCAACGTGAAGGACCTGAACGAGGTGCCCGCCTCGGTGCGGCAGGCCCTGGCCGTCGAGCCGCTCGCGGACGTGGACGACGCCCTGCGCGCGGCCCTGATGCCTCCTTCCGGCGGGTGAGCATCGAGGGCGCGACCCGGTTGATGATTCGCAACGCGAAGCGTGCCGGCCTTCCTACGATGGCTCTCGCCGGATCGCCGGCCCCCACCCTTCAAAGGAGCCAGACATGAACGCACTGACCCGCCGCGAGCGCTTCGAGGACCTGCTGCCGGACCTGTTCCGCCGCTTCTCGCCGCCCAGCCTCTTCACCAACGGCGAAACCCCCGCCGACATCCGGATCGACGTCAGCGAGAACGACAAGGCCTACGAGGTCCGCGCCGAGGTGCCGGGCGTGAAGAAGGAGGACATCCGCGTGTCGGTCGAAGGCAACTTCGTCTCCATCAGCACCGAGGTGAAGACCGAGAAGGAGGACAAGTCCGAAGGCGGCCGCGTGCTCGTCAAGGAAACCTATGTCGGCAGCGCCTCGCGCGGCTTCTCGCTCGCGCACGAGATCGAGGAGAAGGACGTCGTCGCCAAGCTCGAGGACGGCGTGCTGAAGCTCACCCTGCCCAAGCGCACGACGGCTTCCACGCACCGCATCACGGTCCAGTGAGACATCCTGGGTCACCCCCCCATTGGCGGGCCGAGCGCAGGGCCGCTCCCAAGCCGGCCCGCATCCCCTCGGGGGATCGACCGACGTACTCGTCGGGCGAGGGGCTCCAATCTTGGCGGGCCGAGCGCAGGGCCGCTCCCAAGCCGGCCGCTGCCGGGCGAGGACCGTC